>DKKJ01000013.1 GCA_002455175.1 Opitutaceae bacterium UBA6669 | reverse complement strand
TGAAGGCGTGACACAACGCTACCCCCGCTGCGTCCGCTTCGTCACTCGCCAAGGTCCGTCCATGACCCAAGAGCGCCATCACCGTGCGCGCCATCTGTTCTTTACTCGCCCGCCCGGCCCCCACCACCGCCTGCTTCACCCGAAGGGGCGGATACTCAAAAACCTCTTTGGACCGTAATGCGGCCGCCGAGATCGCCGCTCCTCGCGCCGCTCCCAAAATTTGGGCCGTCTGAAAATTCTGAACATAAATGGTCTGCTCAAGAGCCACGTGCCGAACTTCGAAATCGTGTAGGAACGCCGAGACCGCACGGTGAATTTCCCCGAGAGCAAACGCCATGGTCTCTCGCGGCGGGACGCTCACCGTCTGACAGCGGAGAAGCAGCGGCTGGCGCCCGGGAATAAACTCGATCAAGGCAATGCCCGTGCCTCGAAGCGAAGGATCAATCCCTAGCACGACTCCTTGAAAGGGGAGACGTTGCGCGAGCACCGGAGAACCTGCCGGTCCTGGGAGCGATGCCACGGAAGGCGACACCGGCTTTCCCGCCAGTTTCGCCGCCCACATTTGTCTGACCGTCAATCGTGCCATGACTCAGGAAAACACCAGCTTCAATCCGGCTAACGCGGTCATGGCCATCGTAAAGCGTTCAAACGCCTGCTGATTGATCCGGTGCACCAGCCACTTCCCGGCGAAAGCGCCCACGACGACAACCGGTGCGAGGATCATATTCACTTTGAGGCTGGAAAAGGTGACCAAGCCTAGGTCCATCATGAACGGAACTTTAAACAGGTTCAGGATAAGGAAATAAACGGCAGCAGTGCCCAGAAACTCGAGCTTAGGCAACCGTAGGGCGAGCAGATAGATCGACATGAGGGGGCCCGCGGCATTCGCAATCAAAGGCGTGACGCCTCCCAAGACCCCTGTTCCCACCACGATCGGCAGCGGCATCCCTTCGGTTTTCCATCGCTCAAAGCGAGCATGAGCACGGGTGCGTGTCCAAAGATGCAGCCCGAGCAGCGCAAGGATGATCGACCCCACCAAAACACGGGCCTGCTCATTGTTGATGCGATCCAAGGTGAAGTAACCGAGAACCACCCCACTGGCAGCCCACGGAAATAAACGGAGAAGCTGCTTCCACTGAGCATGTCTCCAGTAAGTCGCCACGGCTACCAGGTCACCGAAGATCAATAATGGCAGCACCAGCCCCGTCGACTGTTTGGTCGGGAGGACACTGGCAAAGATGGCGATAAAAAGGGTGCCAAGCCCCGCCAGCCCGGTCTTGGCCATCCCCACAAAAAGAGCACCGAGCATCAGCAGAGCCCATTGCCATGGTTCCAACGCCATCATAGAGTTTCCGCAGAGCCCTCCAAGCGCCCGCCCACCACCGTATGCACCGTCCAAGCCGCAGGTTCAGTATCCGGAAGACGGGTACCGGTGGCTATTACCTGCCAATCACTAGGGAGAGCAGACCAAAAGCCAGCGCGACGGGTGTCGTCGAGTTCACCTAAAACATCGTCGGCCAAAATGACCGGGGCCACGCCACTCTTGAGCAAAAACCAATCCGCCTGCGCTAATCTCAAAGCCAGTACCAAGGTGCGCTGCTGGCCTTCTGAAGCGACGTCCCTTGCCAGTTTGCCAGCGAGGGTAAACTCAAAGTCATCACGATGCGGGCCCTGCAGGGTCGAACGGAACTGCACGTCCCTCGCTCGTCGTGACGCCCAGAGTTCCCGCAAAGCCGCCTCGCCTTTAAGCTCGAGATCGGGGGCATACTGAAACCCCACTCTTTCCTCCGCTCCGGTCGGCGCAATCCGCAGATACGCTCGCTGGAGTTGTTCGGCCAAATGACGGAGTCCTTCCGCGCGCGCCGCCATCAACCACGCTCCCTGTTGAGCCAACGGATGCTCAAAGGCCGCGATCTCCGACTCGTTAGCCGCGCGTTTCAACAGGGCATTTCGCCCGGCCAAGGCGCGATGGTACCCTTGCAACGCCGCCAAGTAGGAGGGATCCATCGCCGCCAGGGTCAGGTCGAGCCAACGGCGGCGTCCGGTAGGGCTGCCCCGAAGCAACTGTTGATCCTGCAACGAGAAGACGACCGTCGGAAACTTCCCCAAAAAATCGCCCAGCCTGGTCACGCGCTCGTCGTCCACCGTCACCTCTTTAGTCCCACCACGAAGTCGAATGACCACCCGCGTCTCCCCCTGACGTTCATGCTCCATCTCGATTCCAATGGCCGCCTCCGACTGGCCATGGGTGATCATCAACCTAGCGTCGTGAGTCCGAAACGAACGCAGGGCCGTCACAAATCCCATGGCCTCAAGGATGCTCGTCTTCCCTTGCGCATTACTGCCGATGATAAAATGCAGGCGGCTACCCAGCGTCAGCGTCAGGGGAGCAAGGTTGCGAAGATGATGAAGCGTGATTCGGCGCAGGCGCATCCGACAAAAGAGCGATTACACGCACACCCACCGCCAAAACCGAGCCCCAAACATAAAATTTTAGGCAAACCCTACCGCAATCACTTCGCGAGACGCAGCTCAGTCAACTCCCGTGGCTTGAGCCTTTGCAGCGTCAGCGTGAAATCCTCCGCAAGCTTTGGCCGGAGGCCACGGACAACTTTGGTTTTCGATTCTCTCATGCTCATCGGCGTCCTCCTGCTCGATTCTCCCACGAACGAGCATAGCGCGCAATTTTGAGCCAAATCGTGAATAAGCTGAAAGTGATCACGCACACCGCTCCCACATTATAGGCGGACCAGTGAGGTTTGCTCACACCCAAACCGAAGAGCGCCACCCCTAGCAACACGAGACCCCAGGCAAAGAACCAACGTCCTCCGTAGTGATTGATCTCATACCAGGCCTCATCACTTAGGTAAGCAGCCCGTACCCTTATCCCGTACCACTCGTTGGGCTTTACCCGGCGTTGAATCAAGGGTCGCGCCACCAGCATAACCACGATCGCCGCCACGAAATGGATANNAATGGATGAAGAGGACGGGGTTCATGCCGGTATGAGAACTCCAGTTTGAAAATGTGCGCCAGAGCAAAACGTCTGCTCGTTTCTTCTGAATTCGCCCCCTCCTCGTTCAGTTGTAGTGCTCCCTCACAGAGTCAAGGTACGCCACACTTTTCCCGCAAATTTCCCGCCGGTAAGAATCTCAATCGCGACGACCTGATAGCCGAAAACGATCATCCAAAAGATCACTTGGAAAAACACTTTGCTCGTTTTGTGCCGAAACCAGCGTTGCGCCAGAAAAGCACCAGGCCATCCACCCACGAAGGAGAGCACATGAAGGTAAGACTCCGGGACGCGCTGGCGGCCTTTCTCCGCACGACGCTTGTCGTTGCGGTAAACAACAAAACTGAGGAGCGAAATTCCGACCGCGGTACCGCCCCAACCGAGCCATTGAGACCTCGGTACAACGTGGGCCCCGGCCAGGGCAGGACCGACACCTAGGAACAGCAAAAAAATCCACAGGCTCACGCGTCCACGGGAAGAGGACTGATCCGCACTCATCTCGGCCCCTCCTCCGCCGAATGGGACGGGATCACGACCGCGCCCGATCCCGCAGTGGCCTGCGAGCGTTCCGACACTGTCTTCAGTGCGCGGGCCAAATCCATCCACTCCTCTTGCGTGGTCTCCCACCCCGCACTGAAGCGAAGGACGCGACGGGTTTCGTGCGGCGACACGCCCAAGGCGGCGAGCACATGAGAGGGCCCCTCCTTTCCGGCCGCACAAGCCGAACCGGTGGAGACCGCAAATCCCGCCTTATCCAGCAGGGTCACCCAACGCGTATTCTCATGCGCCGGCATGACGACGCTCGACGTATTCCATAGGCGATCCGCCCGCGCTCCGATGACTTTGACCCCAGGGACATATGCCGCGATCTCGCGTTCAAAGCCGTCCTTCCACGCGCTGCGCTCACTTTCCCAAAATACTTTGCTGCGTTCGGCGTCTGCCCAAGCTGCCAGCATCGCGGACGCAGCGGGGAAATCTTCCGTCCCGCCCCGATGTCCGCGTTGCTGCTCTCCACCAAGCTGACTGTGAAAGTCCGTGGCCTGCTCCGCGCGCAGCAACCATCCTGCTCCTTTGGTCCCTCCCCATTTGTGCGCCGAGGCAAAAACCCAATCTGCTCGCCCGAAATCAGCCGATGGTAATTTGCCGATCCATTGGGTGGCGTCACAAACGAAGGAAATCCCCCGCTGACGACAGCGCTCGGCTAGTTTCAACCAAGGCTGCAACACACCTGTCTCGTTGTTCGCCGCCATCACCACCACCGCGCCCACCGGACCCGGTGCACGCGTCAACGCCCCATCCAAAGCCTCGCTCGTGATCACCCCGTGTTCATCCAAAGGCAACGCGTGCAAACGCCCCGCAAACGTGGTGCCGAAGGCGGCCAGGACGCAGGGATGCTCCGTCGGATTGATAGCCACCAAACTTGATTCGGGGAGAACCCGCTTCAAATGATGCGCGATCGCATGGCTGGCTTCCGTCGCCCCGGACGTGAAGACCACCCGCTCGGGCGAGGCGTTGATCAGTGCTCCCATCGACTCCCGTACGCCATCGAGCCGCAGACGCACGCGCGCAGCATCGCGATAGAGGCTGGCTGGGTTATGCCACGCCTGCTCCTGAGCCCGCAGCCAAGCATCACGGGCGACCGTCGTCAGCGGACTGGTGGCGTTATGGTCGAAATACGGCACAGGTGACATCCTGCCTCGCATGACGCCGGCTTGCAAGCGGACGCTCCACAGCCCAACCTCCCGCTTCCTGCATGTCACTGGACCAATCTCTTGCTACCACGATTCGGGTGTTCGAGTCGCTTCTCACCCTGCGTCCTGAAATCGATCGAGCCGGTGAGCTGATCCTCTCGACGCTACGCCAAGGCAAAAAGTTGCTGATCTGCGGCAACGGCGGGAGTGCTGCGGAAGCCCAACATTTCTCTACGGAACTGGTGGGACGTTACTTCAAAAACCGCCGTGCTTTGCCCGCGATCGCACTCACGGCCGACGGCTCGCTCCTCACCTGCATCGGCAACGACTATGGCTACGACGCGGTGTTTTCTCGACAGATCGCCGGCCTCGCCCAGCCCGGAGACCTACTCGTGGTGTTCACCTCCAGCGGCAACTCGACCAACATCGCCGCTGCCCTTCAGGAGGCACAGCGGCTGAACCTTTCCTCCATCGCTTTCCTCGGCCGGGGTGGCGGTCGCGTCAAGGGACAGGCGACGGTCGACCTGATCGTCCCCGGTGACTCCGGTCGCGCCGCTCAGGAAGCCCACCTTTTCCTGATCCATCATTTCTGCGATCTCATCGACGCAGAAACCTCCGCGTAGCCTTTTTCTCCCGCCACCCATGAGCGCACCTGTCAAGCTGACCTACTATCTCGAAATTCTGTCCTCGTGGTGTCACTGGGCAGAACCAACTTGGACGCAGTTGAAAAACCACTACGCCGGTCGAGTGGAGTTCCAGTGGAAGATCGCCTTGATGAAGCCCGACGATTTCCCGATCTCCCAAGAGCAATGCGATTGGTTTTACCGTCGCAGCGGTCTCGTCGTCCGGTCACCTTATATGCTCAACTCCGGCTGGTTTGAGGCCGACCGACGCGGGAACTATCCGGCTCCCAACTTGGTCGCCGAAGCGGGCAAGGATTTCCTTGATCCCGCCGACGATCGTCTCCGCTTGGCTCTGGCCTCCGCCGCACTCCGTGAAGGCCGCAAGATCGGCAAGCTGTCCACCGCCGTGGACGTAGCCGCCCAGGCATTTTCGATTGATGCCGGCAAGCTTCGCGCCGCCGCCGAATCACCGGCAATTCACGCGCGGGTGGATGCCAGCACCGCCGAGTTTCAAACCCATCGCCTCAACCAGCGTCCCGCCTTTATCCTCCAAAGTGAGATTGGTGACAAAGCGGTCTTCTCAGGGTTGACCCGGTTCGAACCGATTGCCGCGACCATTGAAGCGATGTTGGCCGACGCCACAGCTTACGCTGCGCATCGCGCCCACTTCGGCTCGCCACCGCCCGCTTGAACGCCGAACGCAGCTGAGCGAGACGCCGCGGAGATTGACGCCGCGAAGCTCTCTGCCACGCTTAGTCCATGGATCCCCGCTGGCATCTTTCGCACGCACGCGGATATCTGGAGCTAGACATGCTCGCAGAAGCAGCCGCAGAGCTCGCTGCACTCCCCGAGGAACGGCAGTTTGAACCGGAGATTCTCACCCTTCGAATCACGCTATATCAAAAACAACAGCAATGGCCCAAATTGCGCACCGCTTCCGAGGAACTGGCTCGCCAACGCCCTCAGGACGCTGGAGCGTGGATCATTTGGGCCTACGCTACACGCCGAGCTCACTCTCTTGAAGCAGCAGAGAAAATTCTGATCGACGCTAAGCGGCTTCATCAAAAAGACCCGACTATCGCCTTCAATTTAGGGTGCTACCGATGCCAGCAGGGCGATCTCCAAGCCGCGCGCGTGCTGGTCGACGAAGCCATCGCCCTCGACGAACAGTTTCGCGAATTGGCCGCCACCGACCCCGACTTGATTCCCCTCCGCGAGGGAAAGCCTCCGGCCGCGCCTCAACGTCGCTTGCGGCAAAAATCTCCCTGACCTCCTTGGCTTCGCACATGCGCCACCGGTCAACCGAGCGGTTATCGAATGCGTGCGAAGAAAAATAGCCCCACACCGAGCATGACCAGATTGGGGAGCAACGCGGCGGTCAAGGGGGACATCACATCGCGGCCACCCAGCGCATAACTCGCCTGCACGAGCGCGAAATACAGCACAAAGAGTCCCAGCGATTTGCTCACGCCCACCACGGGATTGACTCGCACACCGGAAACAGCAAACGGGATCGCCAGTGCCAAAATAATCAACGGGCCCAGCGTGTCCGCCCACAGGCCGTAATAACGGGTGGCGTAGAGCGTGATCTTAGGATTCGCGTCCAAAGCGAAGTAATCGAGGATGCGTCTCAGCTCGACAAACGACAGGTCTCCCGGCTTGCGGTCGAACACCAGCATCAACGCCGGATCTTCTCGGTAGTGAGGAATGAATTTCTCTTTGAATGCGACGGTCCGCATCATTTCGCCCGACTCCGGATCAAACCAATCCTCCCGCCCGTCGCGAAAAATCCAATAGCCTTTCTCGGCGTCGCGCCAACCATCCCGGGCGAGAATACGGGTTTTTTCCCGGCGTAAACCGTCCAGCTCGATCACGGTGATGCCAAACCCACGCGCCAGAAACGGCGAATAGCGGTTCATGAACCACATGCGACCTTCCCGCTGATTGTCGAACGCCACACTTTTTACCACGCCCACACGGTCCTGCGGTACCGTCTTCGCCAACTGCTGGTAACGAATCCGATCAAGCATCTTGTCCGAGACATCGATCGACCATGGGATGACACTGGCATTCAACCACCAGGAGAGCCCGCAGAGGACCAAGCCTGCTAACCAGAGCACACGGGTGATATCAAACAGGCTGGCTCCAGCCGCTCTGAGCGCGATGATCTCGTTGTTACGATGGAGCTTACCCAACGAATAGAGCAGAGAGACCAACAGCGTGAGCGGCAGGACGATCGAAAAAAACCGCGGCAGCCGGACCAGGAAATAATAAAGTATATCCTCACGGGTGGCGCCTGCTTCTAAGAGATCTCGGAAGTTGTCGTAAAGCGCCTGCATCAGCACCAGCCCAAACGTCGCTCCCAAAACCAGGACGAAGATTTTGAGCCACTCGCGGAGAATGTAGCGATCGACCAGATTCAAGTCCCTCAGCAAACCAAGCGTCCGCTTGTGCACAAGAAATGAAAACGAAATGGGCCAAGGGGGCGATGCCACCGGTTGGCAGGCGCCTAATTTTCATCGCTCCTTCCATCTCCGCCCCAGGATTGGCCCTTTACCAGGGTACGCTTCATGCTTTTGACTGCAGGGCACTGTAATGCACCTAGGCGACGATACAGTCTGAGCTTCGGTGTGACTCATCTTCGTTCCTTCCGTTCCTCCCACTTTCTAGGCCATGTTCCATCGACTCCGATCTCTCACGGTTATCCTGACGCTCAGTCTGTTCGCGATCAGTTGCTCACGCGACCAGTCGTCGATCAAAATCGGCGAGTATGCATCCTTGACGGGGAAAGAAGCCGCTTTCGGCCAATCTTCCCACAAAGGCACGCTCCTCGCGATTGAAGCCATCAACGAAGAAGGCGGTGTGCTCGGTAAAAAGATTCAACTCGTGTCCGAGGACAACCAATCGAAGTCAGGCGAGTCCGCCACGATTGTTAAAAAGCTCATCACCCGCGAAAAGGTGGTCGCTCTCCTAGGTGAAGTAGCGTCCAGCCGCAGCATGGAGGCGGCGACCGTCGCCCAGCAGTTCAAAGTCCCCATGCTCTCGCCAGCTTCCACCAATCCCAAGGTGACCGAGATTGGGGACTACATCTTCCGGGTCTGTTTCATCGATCCTTTCCAGGGCACCGCTCTCGCCAAGTTTGCTCGGCAAGACCTCAAAGCCAAACGAGTGGCTATCTTGACCTCTGTCTCATCCGCCTACTCGGTCGGCCTCGCTACCTACTTCAGAGAGCGCTTCCTCGCTGACGGCGGAGAAATCGTCCTCGACTCGCGTTTCACCGAAGGGGACAAAGATTTTAAGGCTCAGCTGACCGCGATTAAGGCCACCAACCCGGACGCGATCTTCGTCCCTGGGTACTACACTGAGGCCGCCCTCATCTGCAAACAAGCGCGCGACCTCGGCATGAACATCCCTCTCTTCGGCGGCGATGGCTGGGAAGCCCCAGAACTTCTCAAAATCGGCGGCACGGCCGTAGAAGGCACGTATTACTCCACCCACTACTCACCCGAGTCGCCCGCTCCGGAGGTAAAAGCGTTCGTGGAGAAATTTAAGAAGCGCTGGAACGGCGAAACCCCCGATGCCATGGCGGCGTTGGGTTACGACAGCGCTCTGGTGTTGGTCGATGCGATTAAACGCGCTGGCAGCACTGAGCCGGCAAAGATCCGCGAGGCTCTGGCAACCACTAAGGACGTACTCGGCGCGACCGGTCGCACCACCATCGACGCCCAGCGAAATGCTACGAAAGCTGCTGTGGTGATCGTGGTGAAAGACGGTAAATTCAGCTTCGTCAAAGCGGTCGAACCTTGATCTGGCGGACGCAGTCGACGTGCACCGTCGTCGCGTTCCTGCTGGGGGTGATCAGCGCCGCGCTTCCACTCAGGCTCCACGCAGACGATGCCCCAGCTCCGATTCGCATCGGAGCCTACACATCGCTGACGGGCAGTGAAGCCACGTGGGGCCAATCGTACGAACGAGGCTCTCGTCTGGCGATCGACGAGATCAACGCGCAAGGCGGCGTCCTGGGTCGGCGGCTACAGCTTTTTCTCGAAGACAACCGTTCCAAGGCAGGCGAGTCCGCCACGGTGGTCCGCAAACTGATCTCGCGTGACAAGGTGATCGCAGTCCTCGGGGAAGTCTCTTCCGGACGCTCCCTCGAGGCCGCTCCGGTCTGTCAGCAGCTCCGGGTTCCCATGATCAGCAACGGAACCAATCCACAGGTGACTCAGGTGGGGAACTTCATCTTTCGGGTCGCTTACATCGACCCGTTCCAGGGCACGGTCATGGCTCAATTCGCACGCGAATCGCTGCAAGCTACGCGGGTCGCCCTCCTCACCGACTCAACCAACGCCTACGCCGTCGGCCTCGCCCAGTTTTTTAAGGAGCGTTTTCTCCTCGATGGTGGGGTCATCGCGGTCGAGAAACACTACACGGCCAGCGAGCGTGATTTCAAAGCGCAACTCACCGCCATTAAGGCTGCCGGCGTCGATGGACTCTTCGTTCCTGGATACTACACGGAGGTCGGCTTGATCGTGACCCAGGCGCGGCAACTGGGTTTCGAGGGGCCCATTTTTGGTGGTGACGGTTGGTCGGGTCCCCCGCTCCTTACGCAAGCAGGCGCGTCCTTACGAAACACCTACTACTGCGATAACTTTTCCTTAGAAAGCACCGCTCCGGTCACCCGTCGCTTCATCGAACGTTACCGGGAGCGCTACCGAGAGGATCCCGACTCCATCGCCCCGCTCGCGTATGACGCCGTCCTCTTGCTGGCGGATGCTATCAAACGGGCGGACTCCACCTCCGCCCAGCGACTCCGGACCGCCTTGGCGGACACCCGCGATTTTCAAGGCGTCACTGGCTCGATCCAAATCGACGAAAAACGTAATCCGCGGAAGCCTGCCTTCGTCGTGGCCTTTAAAAACGGACGCTATCAGCTCGAAAAAACCGTCCTTCCTTGATCCAGTTTCCCCTCGCGCGCCCACTTTCATGTCCGAATTTCTCCAGCAGCTCCTCAATGGTCTCTCTCTCGGAGCCATCTACGCCCTGATCGCCCTCGGCTACACCATGGTTTACGGTGTGCTGCGTTTCATCAATTTCGCGCACTGCGACGTGTTCATGGTTGGCGCCTTTATCGGATACTATATCGGACAACACCTGCCGGCCGGAACGCTCTGGGGTGGCGTCACCGTTCTCGCTTGTGCCATGGTCGGTTGTGCGATCCTAGGGATGACCATTGAGCGTCTGGCCTACCGTCCTCTTCGGGGTGCGCCCACGTTGAACGTCTTGATCACCGCCATTGGTGTGTCACTCTTCCTTGAATACACAGGGCAGCTGGTTTTTGGCGCGACTCCACGCACCTTTCCTCCTGTTTTTCCGTCCACCAACCTCGCCGTCGGCTCTCTCGTCGTTTCCAGCAATCAGATCTTGGTGATCGTTGTCGCCGTGATCCTGATGCTCGCCCTGCAACTGATTGTTTTTCGCACACGTATTGGCACCGCCATGCGTGCCGTCTCCCTCAATCCGAACGCCGCGCGTCTGGTAGGCGTGAACAACGACGTCGTTATCAGCTTCACCTTCGGACTTGGCTCCGCCCTCGCTGCCGCAGGGGGTATCCTCTACGCTTTGAACTACCCCTCCATCGACCCGTTGATGGGCGTCATGCCCGGTCTGAAGGCATTCGTCGCTGCCATCCTCGGAGGCATCGGCAATATCCCCGGAGCCGCGCTGGGCGGCTTGCTTCTCGGGACCGTGGAAACCTTTGTAGCCGGGAGCGAGTANNGATTCGACGTACAAGGACGCAATCGCGTTTGCCATTCTCATTGTCATCCTCCTTTTCCGGCCGGCCGGACTCTTGGGCAAGCTGACGGTCGAAAAAGTCTGATCTCTCCTCTCCTCCATGCCCAGACCGCACCTCGCTCTAGTCCTGGCCATCGTCGCCAGCATCGCTGTCACTTTCTTCTCGGGCAGCATCGACGCCTACCTTCTGGACGTCGCCATGGGAATCGGGATCAATATTATCCTGGCCGTTTCTCTCAATCTGGTAAACGGCCACACTCGCCAGTTCTCCCTCGGTCACGCCGGCTTCATGGCGGTGGGCGCGTACTTATCCTCGGCAACGACGATTTTTCTCGGTCCTCGATTTCTGGGTGAAGGGGGCGGGTCGGCCCTCTCTCAAGGCGGACTATTCGCCATGGCGTTGATCATCGGTGGCTCCTGCGCGGCCATGGCTGGGCTCTTGATTGGTCTCCCGTCGCTCCGCTTACGAGGGGATTACCTGGCACTGGTGACGTTGGGCTTCGGGGAGATTATCCGCGTTATCTTCCAGAACGTCGACGCCCTCGGGGGCGCGCTGGGCCTCATTGGCATGCCAGCCTACACGACCTTCGCCTGGACCTACGGCTGCGTCGCGCTGACCATTTTTGTCGTGGGTTGCCTGGTTAATTCCACCTATGGCTGCGGCTTCCGGGCCACTCATGACGACGAAATCGCCGCCGAGGCGGTTGGACTCAATACGGTCCGCTATAAGATCGTCGCCTTCGTCACGGGTGCGTTCTTTGCCGGGATCGCGGGCGGCCTTTTTGCTCACTTCAAATTGGCGATCGACCCGCGTGGCTTCGACTTCTCCCGCTCCATTGAAATCGTCGTGATGGTGATTCTAGGCGGGATGGGCAACACGGTGGGTGTGATCCTGGCAGCGGTCCTCCTGACGATTCTGCCTGAAGTACTTCGTCCGGTCGCAGAGTACCGGATGGTGATTTACTCTCTCCTGCTGATTGTCCTCATGCTGTCGCGCCCGAAAGGTTTGTTTAATTTCCGTTTTGGAAAAACCAGCTCATGACCGTGGCCTCTCCTGACGCTCTTCTCCGCCTCAATCGGGTCACCCTGCGCTTCGGCGGTCTGACCGCCGTCAATGGCGTCGAACTCGCTCTCCAACCGGGTGAACTGGTCGGGCTAATCGGGCCCAATGGCGCGGGCAAGACCACCTACTTCAACCTGATCTCGGGCCAGCTGCCGGCCACCGAGGGCCAGGTGCTGCTGGGCGGCGAGGACATCACCCGGCTGCCTGCGCCGCTGCGCACCCACCGCGGCCTGGGCCGGGCGTTCCAGCTGACGCAGCTGTTCCCCAACCTGACGGTGCAGGAGAACGTGCGCCTGGCGGTGCAGGCGCGCGAGTCGGGCCGGCGCGGCGGCACGGGGCTGGACCTGTTCAGCGTCTGGCTCGACCGCAAGGCCTGGATCGACGAGGCGCGGCAGATCCTGCAATCGGTGCGGCTGGACGACAAGCGCGACGCCCATGCCGCCGGCCTGCCGCACGGCGACCAGCGCAAGCTGGAAGTGGCGCTGCTGATGGCGCTGGACCCCAAGGTCTACATGTTCGACGAGCCCACCGCCGGCATGAGCGTGGACGAGGTGCCGGTGATCCTGGACCTGATCCGCGCGCTCAAGGCGCGCAAGGACCGGCTGATCCTGCTGGTGGAACACAAGATGGACGTGGTCAGCGAACTGGCCGACCGCATCATCGTGCTGCACAACGGCGCGCTGGTGGCCGACGGCGAGCCGGCCACGGTGATCGCCTCGCCGGTGGTGCAGCAGGCCTACCTGGGCATCGTGCCAGAGGAGGCGGTATGACCTTGGTGCTCGATCTGAAAGATGTGCACACGCACATCGGCGCGTACCACATCCTGCATGGCGTGGATCTGGCCGTGCCGCGCGGCCAGCTCACCATGCTGCTGGGCCGCAATGGCGCGGGCAAGACCACCACACTGAAGGCGGTGACCGGGCTGTTGCCGCTGGAGAAAGGCGCCATCAGCGGCGGCAAGGTGATGTTCGACGGCCGCGACACCACGCGCCTGGCCCCGCACCTGCTGGCACGTCGCGGCCTGTACCACGTGCGCGAGGGCCGGCAGC
>DKKJ01000071.1 GCA_002455175.1 Opitutaceae bacterium UBA6669 | reverse complement strand
TGCGCAGGGTGGTGGTTTTGCCCACGCCATTTCGACCCATGAGGCAAACGACTTCGCCCGACAGGGCTTCGAGCGTCACCCCACGGAGGATACGAGACCCACCGATATCGGCTTCGACCGAACCTAAACTGAGCAAAGGCAAGGAAACAGAATTAGCGGCGGTGCNNGTCGAAGCGTCCTTCGCAGAGTACGTGCCCTTGATGAAGCACAGTGATTTCTCCATCACGGGCGATCTGTTTCACAAACGTCATATCATGCTCGACCACGATGATGCTGTGTTTTCCGGCGAGGCTGATGAGCAACTCTCCCGTGCGATGAGTTTCCTCATCCGTCATTCCCGCCGCCGGTTCATCCACTAAAAGCAACTGAGGGTCCTGGGCGAGCAGCATGCCGATTTCCAACCACTGCTTTTCGCCATGGGCGAGTTGACCGGCTTTGAGATGCCTCTTCGCGCCCAAGCGTATCAATTCGAGCAGTTCCTCCATTCGATTTCGCTGCGCTGNNAGGACACCGCGCGAGCCTTTGAGTGAGAGATGCAGGTTCTCCCAAACGGTATGATCGGTGTAGACAGAAGGCGTTTGAAACTTCCGTCCCACCCCCAGGCGATTGATTTGGTATTCATTCAATCGCGACAGATCGGTGTCCTTGCCAAATTCAATCTTTCCCGTGTCAGGCTTGGTACGTCCAGAGATCAAATCGAAAAAGGTCGATTTGCCCGCACCGTTGGGGCCGATCACGACACGCAGCTCTCCTTTGTTCAGGTAGAAATTGAGGTCGGTGATCGCCTTGAAGCCGTCGAACACCTTGTTGACCCCTTCAACGGTCAAAATCCATTCGGGTTTCATGGCGTGGTGGTGGAGGGTTTTTCCGTAGTTACCGAGGAAGGCACCTCAGTTCGCGTGACGTCGACCGGCGGGTTGAGTGACCGTCCTTTTCGGCGCTTCCAAGCCTGGGCGATTCGTGACGGGATGCTGACGATTCCTCCGGGAAGAAAGAGAACTACCAGAATGAAGAGCGAACCCATGACGATAAGCCAAAGATCGGGATAAGCCCGCGTGGCCCAGCTCTTGAGCGCGTTGATGGTGATCGCACCAACAATCGGGCCCACCAGAGTGCCGCGTCCTCCGACTGCGACCCAAACGATGGCTTCGAGCGACTTCTCCGGCATCATCTCCGAGGGGTTGATGATTCCGACTTGGCAGACGTAGAGGGCTCCACCCATCCCGGAAATCATCGCGCACAGCACGAAGATAAAGAGCTTAAAATGGACGGTAGCATAACCGGAGAAAAGGACGCGATTTTCCGAATCTCGAACCGCCCGCTGGATGAGGCCAAATCGAGAAAGGCTTAGCCAGCGCCCCACCAGAAAGACGCTGGTCAGTAATACGACCGAAAGTACGTAAAGCGTTCGGCGGGTGGCGGGCTCATTCAGTCCGTAGCCAAGGACCGTTTTGAAGTCAGTCAGTCCGTTGTTTCCGCCAAAGGTGAAGTCGTTGCGGAAAAATAACAGCGCCGCAGCATAGGTAAGCGCCTGCGTAAGAATGGAGAAATAGACGCCTTTAATCCGAGACCGAAACGCCAGGTAACCAAAGATCCCCGCGACGACTGCAGGAACCGCGCACGCCGCGAAGAGTGCAAAGGGAAACGAGTAAAACGGCTTCCAATGCGTGGGCAGTCCCGCGTATCCAAGAAACACCATGAAGTCGGGGAGATCGCTCTTATACTGCCCCAGCTTTCCAATCATCAGCATGAGGTGCATACCCATCGCATATCCGCCCAACGCAAAAAACAGCGCCTGTCCCAAACTCAGCAGTCCCGTGTAGCCCCACAGCAGGTCGACCCCAATCGCCAGAACAGCCAGCGTCAGGTACTTGCCGTAAAGATTTAGCGTAAAATCGGTAACGTGCAGGAAATGCCCCGACGGTAGGTACAGATTAAGGAGGGGCAGAACGATCCCCGCGGTCATCGTAATGACGGCAAAGGCGATCCACTGCCCGGGCGAAAAGAGAGGCGTACGCGTCATGGGCAGATCAATCCAGGTTGCGACTTCGGCTGGGGAAAAGACCGCCCGGTTTCCACTGCAGGAACAGGATGACGGCCACGAGCACGACGACCTTGCCCATGACAGCGCCAAGCCAGGGTTGCAGCACTTGGTCGAAGGCACCAATACCCGCGGCNNAATCACCGTTCCAAACAGATTGCCCACCCCCCCAGCCACCACGACCATGAAGTTGTCCACAATGTGGGTCTGTCCCAAGCTGGGTCCAACATTGCCCAACTGAGTCAAGCAAGCACCCGCCAACCCCGCTAACCCAGAGCCAAAGGCGAATGTCAGCATGTTCACTCGATCCGTTCTCACTCCCATACAGGAAGCCATGATGCGATTCTGCGTGACCGCGCGGATGGTCAGCCCGAGCGATGTTCGCGTGAGGAGGAGGACCAGTGCCGCCACCACAAAGGCAGCGAAGAGAATGACAAAAATACGGTTATACGCGAGGGTCACATCACTCACCGTCACGCTCCCCATCAAAAATTCGGGAGAAAGGATCTGCACGTTGGCCGCGCCAAACGTGAGTCGANNCAAAGCGGCTCCCAAAAACGAGGCCGGAAGCGCGAAAACAAAGTAGGTGCTAAAGCCCGCGCCTCCTTTCCCAAACCAACCGATGAAGAGAGATTGAACGAGATACGTCGTATAGGCTCCTACGACCATCAGCTCCCCGTGCGCCATGTTGATGACGCC
>DKKJ01000331.1 GCA_002455175.1 Opitutaceae bacterium UBA6669 | reverse complement strand
CGCAATGCCGAACTAGAGCTCGGCGTTCCCGCGAAAAGCCTTTGGATGCGGGAGTATTGGGATCGCTACATTAGCGACGAAAACCACTACCGAAAAACCGTGGAGTATATTCATCAAAACCCCGTAACGGCAGGCCTGTGCGCGACCCCTAGCGTCTGGCCCTGGTCCAGCGCCTCCTACGCAGGCTTCTTCCCTGGGAACGCCGACGTCCCCNNCCTTCTTTTGGGCGGGGTTTGCGCGTTTTGCGCACCTTCTTACCGGCACCTGTTGGCCCTTGAAACCGATGTTTGCCGGGCTCTTCAGCTACCTCAGGAATCGCTGCGTCAAAATCAAGGAGCTCGGTGAGCGTGAGGTCACATGCCTTGGCGATCTTCTCTAGCGTAGAGAATTTGAAATCCAGCTTCCGCCCCGCTTCGACCGACTGATAGTGTTTGTACTTCATCCCGGCACGCTCCGCGAAGGCTTCTTGGCTTAAGCCAAGTGCCTCCCGCAGTGCCCGCACCCGCGCGAGCAGGCGCTTTGCCGTGTCGTTTGCCACGAACGAGCATAGCGGGATCGCGCGTTGCTCGACACCCCTCTGTCGGTAGTGAAACGGGTTTGACCACGACCAGGCATAGCGGATTCTGAACTGCCTTTGTTCTCAATCGTGCCGTAGGATCCTGCAAGGAAATGGGTTGCGAGGCTGGCCGCCTTTTCGACTTCACGCAATCGATTGCCCAGGACAACTCTCCGCAACGAGTGCGGAATGCTGTGGGAAACCAATCCTGCCCAGGTGCCGACTGTCGTCACAGGGTCTTCTCGCCGAGCACCCATTCGCGGTTGAATCGGGCGAAGCGGATTTCGCGGGTGCCGAGTTCGGGGAAGGCCTGCCAGACGGCGACGAAGGTGCCGTCGTCAGTTTGAGTGATGCTGGGGTAGGAGGCACCGAGGGCGTCGTCGCAATCGTCGACGAGTCTGGGTTTCGACCAGGTGCGGCCGCCGTCGGAGGAGAGAGCCGCGGAAAGCGCGACGCGTTTGAGGATGGCGTTGTTCCAGATGGCCAGGATCTCGTTCTCGGCGTTCTTTACCCGCCAGAGCGCCGTGGGAGTATTGTGTCCCACCAGCGGGCTGGGTTGGGGCGCACTCCAGGTGATGCCGCCATCGTGGCTGCGCGACTCGTAGTGCCGGGTTCCTCCGGAACGCATGATCATGAGGATCTCGCCGCTGGCGAGTTCGACGAGGGAGGGTTCTGCCAGGCCATTGGTGGACTGCGGAAGTGGTTTCTCGAGGAACACGTGATTGTGTCCAAACAGGTTCCAGTTGAAACCGTCACGAGAAAGGAGCAGACTGCTGACTAAGTTCATCTCGCCTTCGGTCCGTGCATTCAATCCGCGCTCGGGCCAGGTGTCCCACGAAATGCCCATGGCGTAGAGTCCTGTGCTGAGCTTGATAGCGTTGTGCTGCTTTCCGACCGCGTACTGCCGGGGAATGTGGATTTCCTGGGGCTGCGACCAAGTGATGCCGTTGTCTTCGCTGACAATACCCCAGGTCCAGGTCCTCTTGATCTCGTTGGGGCGTATCGCGCGTGTCCAAAAAGCGAATACTCGATTCCCGTCGACGAGCAGGTTGGGGTCCGCCACGAGCCTGTCCTTTTCGGTCTCTTCGTGCAGGATTCGTGCTTTTGCCCAAGTCTTTCCTCCGTCGACTGAGGTAATCATTCCAATCCGCATCAACGGCGTGCCGGTTTTGGATCTGACTCCCATGACGGCGGCGAGATGTCCATTGCCCAGCTTCACAATCTGCGGAGTGGTGTGTTGGTGGAAGGATGCGCCGTCCGAGGTCGCGACTTTTCCCGCGGTAAAGAAGGGCTTGTCTTTCTGCGCCCATGACAGGGGCAGAGTCGAGAGAGCGAGGGTCAAAACGAAGATGAGTTTCATGCTAGGGAAGAAGCGCAGGGAGGGACCAGCGAGCCTGTTTGAGAACGGCTTTTTTTGCTCCTGGTGGAATTTCATACCAGACCGTTAGGAGCTGGCCGTTACCCAGCTCGACTGTGCTGGGGTAGCCTTGATCGAGTTTCACCGCATTGCTCGTGATCGCGAGCGGTTCCGACCAGGTCGTTCCGGCGTCGGTACTGACGCGGGCTTGAACTCCGTAGGGTGCGCGACGGTGATCGTAGGAAACAAGGAGGCGCCCGTCACGCAGCCGCATCAGGTGCGGAGGGTAGCCGAAAATTCCGAGGGTGCGTGGTACACTCCAGGTGCGACCACCGTCAGTCGAGAGGGTTTGGAGCATCTGCCGGTTGGATTCGTCGGCGTGGCTGCGGATCTGCACCACGATCGTGCCATTACTTGCCTGGACCCCATGGAATTCGTGGTAGTCGTTGGGATTGTCGCCGGGGCGAGCGGGGAGAGGCGAGAGGAAGGTCCAGGTGTGCCCGTCGTCTTTCGATTCCCAGACACCGATGCGCCGTGTCGCCGTAGGGTCGTGAGGGTCTGCTCCAGCTCGTTGCACCCCGGGGTAAAGCAAGCGTCCGTCGTCGAGTTGCAGAGGGCCGTGGGGACTGCTGACCGGAATGAGTTGAGCTGTGGACCACGTGGTGCCACCGTCTTCCGAGCGGAGCAAATAGGCGAGGTGAGCGCGCTCCTTGTTAGCAACGCTCAACCCGCGCTCGTGCCGGTCCCACTTGTCTTTCTGCTGTGGATACTTCTCACGATTGCGTGGCGTGTTATAGACAAGGCTATTAAACGACGTAACGAGCAGCGTGCCGCGAGCGGTGACCAAGACACCGGCGTCGCGATCATCGATGGCTGAATCAAAGAGTACGCGCGGCCACGACCAGTTCTTTCCTTCGTCCTGTGAGGACATGCTTTCCACCCGCCCGAATGGGCAGACATGGGCATCTCTTCCGCCGGACCACACGACGATTAAGCTGCCGTTTTTTTGTCGAGCGAGAGTAGGCCAGCCGTTGTAATAGCGTCCCTCGTCCGGAGTGATCACGGAAATATCTGCGGCGACGGTTTGGGGATTCTCTCCTGAAGCCGCCGTTGACCCGAAAGCGGCGAGGGCAGCCAGGCTAGTGAGTCGAAGCGTCACGAAAAATGAAGGCATGGTTGGCTGGAGCTAGGGTGATGATGTGCTGGACGTGAAGGGGTCCTCGGGTGGGAGGGTGTCGATCGATTTGCGGTGGGAGCGTCCGTTGCCCGAGGCCACACTCTTGCGCATCACCCAACTCGGCGAAGACGGCAGGCAAGGGTTTTCCTTCAGCTAAGGCGTATGTCAACGTTAGAAGTCCATGTGAATGCACGTGCACCATAGCGAGGTCCCGAAACCCCCCGCGGATCTGAGATTGGGGTTTTCTGCTTTAGCTGCGGTCCAAGCTTAAGGTGGGGGCGGTGTTCGCTGGTGAATGGAGTTGGACTGAGTCGCAAAAGAATACGCAATTGATCCTGTTTCATTGCTTTAAGAGGCGAAATCCACTCCGCAGCTACCGCCTCTAGAGTCCGCGGTTCCGCTGACTCGCAACCCATCCCGTTGGTGAGTGAGGCTGCGGTTACGGACATAAAAACTGTTTCACATGAAGCAAAACCAGATTGACTGGTTAATAAAAACCACGTGAATACACGAGTACCTTTGACCTAGTTGACCTTCAATCCACGGAAGAGAGAACGGACCAGCCCATGACCACTTCAGCTAAGACCGATCCTTCGTTAGTAGCATTAACTGTTCATAAAAAAAGAATTAGAGGAAGTCTGGTGGCTCTAATCGCGCTGGGTGTCGCCTCCGTGGCTGACGTGTCGTTGGTCACCCTTCACGCCCAGGGGACGTCGGCGGCTCTCGCTCCCAAAGAAGGCGGGATCATTGAGGGACGGATCTTTAACGAGGCGAGTGGCAGCTACATAAATAATGCGCGCATTTTTTTGAAAGGAAGTAGCCGGGAGGTTTTTTCTAACGCAATTGGGGAGTACCGATTGGCCAATGTAGAGCCAGGAAAAGCCGAGTTGGTCGTGTCGGTCGGGGGACTGGAAACCAAGTCTGTGGCGGTTGTCGTGGAGTCTGGCCTGTCCACGCGGTTGGATGTGAGCTTGGGATTCGGCCGAAGTGTGGGAGAGGATGGCTCTTCCGTGGTGGCGCTCAGTGAGTTTGCGGTGCTGGAGCGAGTCATGTCGGGGCAGGCGATGGCGATGCAGGAGCAGCGTACTGCGGTGAACATCAAAAACGTGATGACCCTGGATGAGATCGGGGAGTTGGGAGAGGGTAATGCCGGTGAGTACCTCAAGTTTGTGCCCGGCTTTTCCGCGGTCTACGGTCCCAATGGAGTGAATACGGTTACGCTGCGCGGGATGCCTGCGTACGGCACGCAAGTGATGATTGATGGAGTTCCTGCCTCGAGTCCCGGTACGTCGCGCAGCTTCGACTTCAATGTCGCGGTGACGGCCAATGTGGATCGGATGGAAGTCGTAAAGTCTCCGACCCCGGACATGCCGGCAAACTCCGTGGGGGGCTCGGTGAACATTGTCACCAAGGAACCCTTCGGGCGAAAGGAGCCGGTGTTCACGTACAACACCTTCTTGACCTACAGTGGGTATGATGGCTTTGACGGATTTAATCCAAAGTTCAAAAAGCGTCCTGGCCCTGACGAGTCTGGGGGACGCATGTTCAATGGTTCGACCAACTACGATGTTCAGCCTTCGTTCGATCTGTCCTACACGCATCCGGTCAACGATTCGCTGGCGGTGTCGGTCATGGCCAACCGGACGATTCGGACCATGGATTGGTTGTATCTGACGCCGACCTGGAATCAGACCACGGGAGTCCAAACCGCCAATCAGTTCAACAACGTCATCACCGGTGCTGCGAACGCCATGGTAAGTGGAAAAGTCGACTGGAGAATCGGACGTCACGATACCTTGAAGTTCAGTGTCATTCACTCCCTGCGGGAAACATTTACCCGGCAGAATATTATCAACTCGAATCCGGGGACAGGTGCGACGGGCGGAGAAAACTTTACGCAAGGTGCGTCCACGGGAGTCGGCTCTGTCTCGCAGAGTGCGGTGCCGTTCACGCTTTACCGGTCTTTGAATCATGTGGTGCTTTCCCACCGGCATGATGGCGACGTGTGGAAGCTGGGAGGAGAGGTCTCCTTTTCGGGGGGCGGCTACGATATTCGTGATATGAAGGACGGAGTGTTCGGCCGCGTAAATGCTACCCTGACGGGTCTAGTGCTCCGCCACGAAGGACTCTCGGGGATTTATGATCGTCGTGTGCCGAATATCACGGCAACACGCGGAGGTGCTCCGGTAAATTACGTCAATGGTAATGATTTTGGTATTACCACCGTGTTGTCCTCACCACGTGAGATCAAGAATGATGCCATGCGTGCCGCGATCGATGCCATGCGCAAGAATCCTTTCGATCTGCCGCTCGACGTGAAGGTAGGTGCTGTGGTGGATCAGGCAAAGGTGGAGAACCGTGCTGCTTCCAAAACCTGGACCTTTACGCCGCCTGGGGGTGCTGCGGGGAGGACGGCCTCGAATTTCAATATCATTGCCCAGGAGTATTCGGATGCGTTTTCGTTCACCGCAGCGAATGGGGCGCAAGTCAAGCCGACGTGGCTCAGTGCGGAAAAGATGTATGATCTTTATCGCCAGCACCCCGAGTGGTTCGTTCTGGATGAGTCCGCGGCGCACATCAACGAGGTCAACGGTGCGTACAACATCAAGGAGACCATCACTGCCGGCTACATCCGGTTAGACACCAAGCTTCTCGATAATCGCCTTTGGTTGATCGGCGGCGTTCGTTATGAGCTGACCGAAGTGGGCGGCCGCGGCCCGAAGAATGATATCAGTGCAACGTATGCGAAGAATTCAGATGGCACGATCGCGCGGGATCCTAGTGGCCGCCCCGTACCGATCACCACCAATGCGCTGGAACGGACGCGGTTGCAGTACCAACGCCTGGCTGCTTCCACCGAAAGAGATCATGATGGGTTTTTTCCCAGCATGAATGTGAGCTATCATTTCTCGGAACGATTTGTCGTTCGCGGTGCCTATGCCCGCACGATTGGGCGCCCTGACTACGCCAATCTGTTCCCAACGGCTACCGCTGCGGATCCCGGGAGTGACACGGTTGACAAGGTGATCTCTNNAATCCCGGTTTGAAGCCGTGGACGTCGGACAGCTACGACGTAACTTTTGAAGCCTACGACGTAAAACAAGCGACCTTTGCCGCGAGTCTTTTCCAGAAGAACATCGAGGGCTTCTTCTCCAGCCGTAGAAGCCCAGCGACGCGCGATATTTTGACCGACTATGGATTTACGGACGATTTCCTCGACTACGATATCCAGACCACGGTCAATGGAGGGTCGGCTACCATCAAGGGCATCGAGCTGAGTTACCGGCAATCATTTGGATTCCTTCCGCGTTGGGGTCGTGGCCTCCAGGTGTTCGCCAATCTGACCAAGCTCAGATTGAGTGGACCAAACGCAGACGATTTCACGAATTTTACTCCGACTGAATTCAACTGGGGCGTGGGCTACGGCATTGGTAAGTTTTACGTGCGCGCGAACACGGTGACGACGGACCCCAATCGGGTTCAGCTGGCTTCAGCGGCCACGTCTACCCGAGCGGCCGTCTACGACTATCGGGATGCCCTTACGCGCACGGATATCTCCGTGGGATACCAGCTCTCCAAGCGATTTGTGGTCTATGCGGTGGTGCGCAATCTCCAGTCCGCCGAAATCGCGTTGCAGCGGTACGACCCTTCGACGCCGCAGTACCTCCGTCCGCGTAATTACCAGTTCTCAACCACCGATTTCACTTTAGGGGTTCGCGGCGAGTTCTGAGTGAGGCGAAACCCGGGGCCAATATGGATTGGCCAAGGCGTATCCATAGACGCCCGACGTTCGGTTGAGCGCGGGCGTCTTGGAGGTGGGACTACTTGGCGGTCAATCCCCCGTCGACCATCAGGTTGGTGCCTGTGATGTAAGTGGATGCATCGCTGAGAAAAAAGACCACGGCGCCGCCGATCTCATGAGCTTGGGCCATTCGGCCCAGC
The DNA here is from genome assembly GCA_002455175.1 of Opitutaceae bacterium UBA6669. GTDB lineage: Bacteria > Verrucomicrobiota > Verrucomicrobiia > Opitutales > Opitutaceae > UBA6669. The sequence goes on along the minus strand of DKKJ01000331.1, from coordinate 582 downwards.
ATGGTCATTTTCCCATAGTGGGTGAGGAAGCGGTCAGGCTGAGGTGTCTGCGGATTATAGATGCCTCCGGGAGAGACGACATTCACCCGCAATCCGCGCGGACCGTAGTGGGATCCTAAATACCGAGTGAGGTTGAGCATTCCCGCTTTATGAAAAAAGTAGTCAGGCGCCGTTTTCATCTCCGTTCCTTCGTACAGGTACGGGTTGCTGCCCACGCTGTTGTAGATCGATCCGATGTTCACAATGCTGCCCGATCCGTGGGCGGCCATCGCGTCGCCGAAGATGCGCACGGTCGCAAAAAAACCCGTGGCATTGACCTCCATGGAGTCTTTCCAGCGAGCCAGGTCGTCGTCGTAGGAGCGCATCGGACGACTGACAGCGTTGAAAACGATGCCGTCGATGCGGGGGTGGACGGCGAGGATGCGATCACGCAGCGCTCGCAGCGACGCTTCATCCCCGATGTCGACCTGTTCGACCTCGATGGGTTTGTTTTCGTGGGCCGCGTCGGCTGCGAGGGCTTCTAGCGCTGGCCGGTTACGGGAGGTCACCACAAGGGTGGCGCCGGCTGACGCCAGTGATTTG
>DKKJ01000411.1:190-11602 GCA_002455175.1 Opitutaceae bacterium UBA6669 | reverse complement strand
GAAAGCGTTGCTGGCCCAAAATGCTTGAGCTGATCGCGCGACGAGAGCAATGCGAGCCGACCGTGTTCGATTGTCATGGGGAGGGCCGCACGTTTTCACGCGGTCCTTCTCTACCGTAACAAACCGATCACGCTGGCGCAAGAAGTCAGTGCCTGACCTTCAGGCTGGCCAGGCGTCAATGCGGAAGCTTCTGCTTCATCATGGATGAAGGGCGAAAGTAGCCGGAATTGGCTATTGAGAAAGAACAATCAGCCACTACAGTGAGGGCGAAGGTGGACGCCCTTCCGACCTGGGCTAGCACGATCAGGCCCCCACAGGGGGAGAAGGGAGGTGATGCCTATGGATTACCAAGTAGTAGCTGGTGCAATCCTCGGGCTCTCCATGGTTGCTGGAATTGCGGTCATGCAATTTGTGACCCATTTCCAGCCAAAATCAATGCGTTGCTCCAAGTGTGGACAACGCATTGCGCGCAAATAGCGCGTAATCCCTGCCCATTTCCTGTGCTCCGGTGAAGATTCTGCGTCCACCTTCACCTTTTTCCCAACCGGAGAATAGCACGCGGCCCCCGGCAGCTGCAAGCTCCGTAGTTTGTCTACGTGCGTTGAAAGAGAATTGACGGTTCTGAGCCGGCCACTGGAACGTTAGGCGACGGCACCTGTTGTCCCCAATCGGCGGCCATGGGCCCGGGCTTCGCCGTGGTTGCGGGGCCTTGCGGGTCCCGCCGGCACATGCCATGCTGCGCCGCCAGGCGCGCCTTGAGTAGGTCGACAGCATTTCCCGCGATGGTATAAGGCTGTACTTCATCGGTTGTTATTCCTCGCACAACGTGCCCACGTTGTTTCACAAATGCATGCCGGGGCGTCAAGCTTTGAATGGCCGACACGGCGCGCTCCCATTGTTCTGAGAGTGGTGAGTAGACAGGGTGTTGATTAGTGGTCTGGGACGGTCGCTTTACTTCTTCTGTATCCACGGCAAACAGCTTCCGCGCCATGATCTCCGCGTCATCGCGGTCAATGGAAAACACAACCTTGATGCCGACGTTGCCGAGAGCCGAGGCAATGCGATCCCGCAACTGCCCGATGGTCTGATGAGCCAGGTGGAGATGCAGCCCGAATTTGCGGCACTCGGACAAGATCTGCGCAAGAGTCTTGGCGGCACCATCATTGGCACAGAAATCCTGAAATTCATCCAAGAACAGAGAGTAGGGCCTCCTGCTCGTCTGATTGTCTTTGCGCGATAGAGCTGCCATCTCCCTGCCAGATGCCACCAGGCTTCCAACCAATCTTCGCGTCTCTCCATCGCAGTTGCCGAGGTCAACGAGTAGGGTCTGTCCCGTGTCCATGATCCGGCGAAAGTCCAATCGATTTTCCTGGGAGCCCAAGAGTCGACGCAAATGCGGATTGAAGGCGAATGCCGACACCTTGTTGAGGGTTGACTCAATCATACGCGGGCCGTCTCTCCCCCACCGGTCAAATCGTCCATGGAAGAACTCGACGATGGATTGATCCTCGGTACAGGCAAGAAGCTCATCACGAAAGTCCTGGTCAGTCAGAAGCCGACCCATATCGATGAGCGTGCGTCGGGTGTTGATGAGTACGAGAAGTGCCGCCAAAGCGATATTCGTAAACTGCGGCGCTTCCTCAAGCAATTTCGGCCAGGTGCGCCGGAATGCCTCAATAACCTGCTGGGCGATGGCGTAGGGTGAGCCTGGCGTGGCGAGCACATTGAAAGGGATTGTGTAATCGGCTCGCGTTGGATCGAAATACACCACGCGGCGCTGTGCTGCAGGTTCATCAAAGAACCGCTTGGACAAGAGATGTGCCAACACGTCGCGGGCCAGGTCTGAGTGAGGATCGACGAGCCCACAGCCGCGGCCGGCCACAATGTCGGAAACGATGAGGTTTTCGAGAAACTTCGATTTGCCTTGCCCCGTCGTGCCGATGACGTACAGGTGCGTGCTACGAGAAGCATTGGAAATGAGATACGGGAATAGGTTGAATGGCCCGGTGGTGCCGAGTCGCAATGTGTCACGCTGGAAGATGGGAAGGCGCCATACCATAGGTACGAGACAAAAAACCGCCAACAGCGGCGGGTTCAAAACGATATGGATGATTCCAGGTACCTTCTATGATGCCAAATCGGTATCCCACTTGCAAGGTGTACGCTAGCCCTGGAAGGCACCGCGTGCAAGCGGTCCCTGCCTGATAAATAGGTGCGGCAGCGCCGTGCCAGCGCAGCGTCAGGACACGACGAGCATGCGCACCCGGTACGGGCAGACCAGCGAAGCGCGATGAGCCAAAGGCGGCACAAGCCAGGAGCGTACGCATGGTCTGAGGCCTTGTGCCTTGCGCACGCGCAGGTGTTGGCCGTAGACGGGATCGCTAAGGCGGCACGCTCCGAGGACCCGATCTGTCGATGGTCGACGGATTGGGGGAGCGATGACGCCTGCTGCAACGCAGGTGCCTTGTCGTGTAGGTGGAGGAGTTGATTAGGGCGTACGAAGGATATCGTGAGGGCCGATGCGTCGAAGGATGACGATATCGCCAACGATTTGGAACGTGAACCGATGATGAATGTCAATGCGGGCTTCCCAAATATCATCATGCCCGGCCATCTTCTTTGCGTAGAGCCCTGGGTGACGCAGGTCGCTCAGGAGGCGAACGAGCTGGCGATCAGCTTTCTTTTGGATGTAGGGAGGAAGATATCGGTACTGGCGCAGAAAGATGTCAGTGCGCCGTATCGTCATACCGTGGCGTGAAGGTCGGTCAGAAGCCCTTCAACGTCCGAGAAATCGGAATACTCGTTTCGGCCAATCGCGGCATCGACATCGGCCTCGGTCGCGTGCAACGCGGGATCTCGTTGGCGAAGCAGTGAGGGCGAGTGAATGACTTGTCCCAATTCGCGCGCCAATGCTCCCGCTTGTTCGAGTAAGTCGGCAAGCCGGTTGAGTTTTTCTTGGGTAGTGCGATCAGAAACAACGATATTGGTCATACAGTTTGGATAGTAGCATATGGAAGCAACGAGTTCTACTCCTCCCATGGCAGAGTAGTGTCGTCAACCTCGAAAACGGTCGACTCTACTGAGTCAATCGCAATGGCCAGTTCGCCAATGCGCACGTCATGGGCATTTGTTCTCGCCGCTTGATCGTCGGAGGCATTGCCCAAGAGGATCTCAAGGTGCGCCATCATGGCAGTACGAGCCTCTTGCCCGTTCGTAGCGGCAATGAGGGCATATCCCAGTAGCCGATACGAAACCAAGTAATCAATCGACTCTGTGGACTCCGGGACATCGTCGGGATCCGGGGCGGCCAAGGCTGAGAGCGTCAAAGCCAGGAAAGCGTCGACATGCTCCTGAAGCCGGTCAGCGATAACCTGTGTCTCATCAGACGAGAGAAACCGGCCAAGCGTTTCATACGCAGATCGCTGTGTGCTTCCGCGAGTGAGGGCAACGAGATAATCGCCTTCGTGAGGACGACGCACGTCAGGAAACAACCGTTGCCCAGNNTCATACGCATATTCTTCAACCGTTGCTGAGTCGAGTTCGTCATATGCCACACCGATTTCCTGCAACGCCTCGTAAAGATCCATGCCAGTTTCAGGGCCGGATGTTGGGTGATGAGCACAGACTATTAACCGATCAGGAGCAGATTCGAGATCAACAGTTTGTGAGAGCCACCAGTAACGAGTGGGGTAGTTGCGCTGTCTGGCTTCGTCAATAAGTACTGCAATGTCGCCGCTGCGTTCGCCAGGATCGTCAAACACGTAAGCCGCGTAGAAGTCGTGCGAATCGAGTCGTTCACCCGAAAATTGAAATTCCAATCGAGAATGGCCGGTCTCCCCTTCCATGAGATAACCATAGCGAAATTGACATAAACAAACAAGACGGCAGTGTCAAGAGACGGTTGATCGGCCCTTCCCGAGATCCATATGCATGATCTTTCAATGCCATTGAGATAGAACATATGTTGGGGTGCAAGGGCTCGCACCGCCACATATTGGGTGTTCTGTGTGGCGAGACTCATATATGGCGGAAACTTTAAGAAATCGGGGGTCGTTAGCAGTTGCGAATCGAGACTGCCAACAGTACAATGTGCGCCGCAGGATGAAAAAGGCCCCACACCGTTGGCGCGGCTGGGGCTTTGCAAGACGGCGCAGGCGAACCTGCGCATAGGGCATCGAGACTATACCAACGGGTCCAGGATGTGTCAAGACACGCTTGACATCCTGGCGCGTTGGCTTCGGCTATGTCGAACCTATGCGCCTATGTTTCGCCTGAGCGGTGAGACATGGGCGCTTTTTAATTCCTGCAATCAACCTTTGCCCTTCGGGCCACCGTGAAAGGACGTGGTTAGGTGACCAATCGAATTCGATCTCCGACAGATTGTTGATGTGCGCGTCAAGCGCAGTTGGGAATCGCATGAATAAGCTCACGCAGTGGCACACGCCGAGTGTTGCTGCGTGGAGTCGGACAGTCAACAAACCGGCCCAGAGCCGGTTGAGGAGAAGAGACAATGGCAGCACGAGTTGAGATCACCTGCATCAACAAAAGCAACCGGCAAGACCCGCATGAACGTATCACGCACGTGGGCGGAAAAAACCCGGATGGCAAATCGTGGCGCCTGACGCAGGCCGATGCAATCGCAGGGGTCGAAAAAGGTCAGTGGGCCTTCTACGTTAGTCAGCGCGGAGTTGAGGTCGATGTGATCGTGGCGAAGAGTCGCTTCGGTCACAAATACCTCAAGACCAAGGCTGACGGCGAACAGCCCAACAACCTGTTGAGCCTTCCCGAATGTCGGTGATGGTTCGACAGATCAACTGAATACGGAATGCCTGAGCGGAGGGTTCTACCCTCCGCTCCTCGTTTGCTTGCTGGACGCTTTCTACAACAGTCCCTGGGTCACTGTAGTGCCACCACGAAGCCAGATCGGATCGGAGACGGCATTTGATGCCTCTACCACCGAAAGCGGAGCTACAAGGAACAACCGGGCAAGGCCAGGATCTCCGTACCGTTCGCAAGCTGCCTTGATATTGAGGGCGCGGGCCGCTGAGGGCGCCGTAACAAGGACGCGAAAACCAACCTCGGCAGCGACATTGTAACGTTTATGAAATAGCCCAGATGAAAAGAGCGCTTTGTAACCAAGCACCTTGTTCTGCCACTTGCCGCGAATACTTTCCGTTCCTCTGTCGATNNGGTTGACCCGGCCCGGCTTCCGTCCGAACGGTATCGATAAGGTGCTCGCGCCGGTAATCCGCCTCGTCGCGCCAGAGGGTAAGGCGACAGTTGGTACCGGCACTCCCCTGCCGCAGTCCAATGTGCAGCTCGGATAGCTCAAGCATGTGTTCAATATAGAGTGTGCCGCATTCGATGGTATGTCCGTCGCGGTCGGCTTCTTTGCCCCAGTAGATAAGCATAGAGGGCGCAAGACCGCGATCATCAGCAAGGAGCGCCGCTCCCCGCTTTCCTATCCGATACGCAAAACCCCGTTTGTGCCCAGGATAAGGACGCTGCCGGGCCAGCGGCACTACGTACTTGTGTAAGGCAAGGCGATGCAATCTGCTGGATGCCATCCAGCGGCTGGGATAAAAGAGACGTCTGATTTGGTCAGTCGACAGCGCCCGGTATGTCAGGAGCGCTTCAAGCATCTGGTGATCTCGTTCCGTGACCACCATGGGCGCCGGCGCCAGGCGCCTTGGCCGTGCCACAATATCATGGCGACTGGCGCGATGCACCGACTCGGGTTGCATGAGTGGAATGGTTGGCCAAATGGTGTGCTGTTCGAGCATACGACTTATTACTATCGTAGAGACTCCCCTCCCCGCTTGCAAGAGAGGAAAACCAAGCTGGTCCTGATGATCCAGTGAAGGGCGATGGCACATTGGCCATCGCGGAGCGTTGGAAGCGCGCGGGCGGCAAGGAGGGTTCAGGGGGNNACCGTATACGGCCCACAGCGGGCGCTCTCCCGATAGGGAGAGGATGCTGTCCCACAAACGCTTCAACCGATGACAATCGGGTGAAGGTGGGACAGCCGCCCGTGGGGTGGTCGGAGGCGACAAACAGGCGATTGCTTCAAGCCAATTGAAGCAAGACGACATGCGAAACAGCGCATGGCGTTTCAAGCCTGGGGAGCCGAACGACGCCCGCTCAATGGTGGAGTGATGCCGCACGGACAGGCCCTTTCCATGGCCGTGGGGTGTCCGACACTATTGATATTCCCCCCTGATGACTGCAAGCCCTCGATGGGCGATGCAGTCATAGCCTGCGGGCAAGGGCCACACATTACCGATCCGCACGATAGGTGTGGCCGATATGGGGTTGAGTACTGGACGTACACGGCGTATTCGCGTGTGGATGGCCGCTAGGGTGATCCAAATTGATTTGGTACCGCGCAGTTTGATGCAGTGCCTGGCACTTGACAGGCACGGGCGGCCCAGAATACGCTTATTTTGGCCTTCGGCCAAAATGGCTTATTCAGTATGCAGGAAGCAAATGAGTGATTTGGGTTCCTGTGTACAGAAACGACGCGCATTCAAAAAACGACGCTTCGGGTTTCCCGGAGCGTTTTTTGTGCTCCTGGGGATGCCCATGCCGGCAGTGTGTGTCAGCAGCAATCGGCCTTGTAGTGCTTCGGTTCGCTTTGTCTAGGTNNGGTGGCTCAGGGCCACACTCCCCGCTGCGACGCGGATTTATAGCGTTCCGCGCTGGCCTCGGTTCGGATTTGTCCGGTCACATCTCCTACTAACCTACAAGGGCTTCCCTTCATTCGTACGAAAAAAAGGCAGGGTGAGTCAAGCGACAAATCGCACCACGATACCATGGTTGCATGGCGCCGTGGTGTCATGGTGTCGTGGTGTCATGACACCGTGGTATCACGATGGTCAAAGAGCGCGATGAAAAGGGACGAATGAGCGATGAGCTGCTACGAGCTATTCATTGAGAAGGTGGAGTACCAGAGACAGAATGCTCTTGGCGCCGTTGCGGCGAAAGTCGCTCACGACGTAATTGACGGCAATCCGGGTTATNNAGCTGGTTCGTATGTCGCGTTGCCGGAATGCATAGATGAGGTCCGCAAGCGCCTTCTTCTCTTGGAGGGTAAACCGGTGGGTTGCTGCCTCTTTGCCAAATTCGCGCACCGCCCGGCGAACCGTCTCAAGATGAGTATCGCTTGCCACCGCAACCGTGGTGTCATGGTGTCGTGATACCACGGTATCACGTGGTGCAATTGAAGCGTTTGGACGAGCCGCCGCTTCAGCCGTTGCGATTGACTGGGCGGGAGAGGGTTGCGGCTTTTCGATCCGTGGCAGGTTTTCCATGCCCATTGCTGGCGCAGGCTTGGCTTTCGTTGGGTCAAAGTCCTCAATGCGTGGTGTTNNTGCCAATACGCCATAGACGATGGCGCCAGGGTGTTTTGGCTCCAATGAGACCAATGGTTTTCGCTGCGCATAGGATCGAGCAAACGCGGTCGAGTGGGGGATTTTGACGGGAAGGACATTGTCGCGCCAGATCTTGCGGGCGTTGTCGACGATAGCCCGCGAATGGTTGGTGGTGGAGCGATACATGGTAAAGAGGATGCGCAGCTCCTGGTGTGTAAGAGCGAACTTGCTCCACATGATCTTCTGGACGTGATTGATGAGGTCAGCAACACCATCAACAGCCATGCGTTCGCTGGAGGTGGGGACCAGTATTAGGTCAGCGGCAGCAAGCCCGTTAAAGGCAAGCATAGCCTTGCCGGGTGGCGTATCGATGAGGATGAAGTCGTACTCACCCTTGAGGGGAGAGATAAGCTCGGAGAGCTTCAGTTCGTCACCAGGCTCAAGTGCCTCTTCGATGGCGGCAAGAAGGACATGCGAGGTAAGCACATCAATACCGCTTTGGGTGTGGCGGACGGCAAGGGCTGCCGGGCGAGCGCCCACAAAGACTTCATAGAGGTTGGGGATTTGCTCGGGGTCGAGGTCGAGGTAGCGTGTTGCGGAGGCCTGTTGGTCGAGGTCGATGAGAAGTACCTTCTTGTGCTTCTCAACGAGCGCAGCGGCTAGGTTGACGGTGCTTGTTGTTTTGCCGGTTCCTCCCTTGAATATGGAAAAGCTAATGACCTTCATCTTTGTGTTGCACGAGCCCCTCGAATGCCGAAAGGGGAATGCGCCAGTTGCGCGTTCCGGAGGGACGGTGTACCCCCGAAATGACGCCACGCTTAATCCAGCGCGTCACAGTGGCTCGATCTACAATGAGTAGTCGGGCCAGTTCGTTTGCTGTCAAGTACGGCTTCATATTCTTAACGTAGATGTTCGGAGTGGCGATGTCAATGGGTAAGTGTTGCGTATGTTGCAGTTCTCAATTGTTTGCACTGCCGTTGAGTATGCTGGTTCGTTAGGTTGTCGAGGAATAAGGGTCCAATATAGGAGGCAAGGGAAGTGAAGGGGGTCCGATTCGCAATACTGACATCCAGAACAGATCCTGGGAGGGTCAAATGGGGAATTTAACAGATAAGCGGACACAAGATTGTCCGCTTACCTGAGCAGTTTTTGACTGCTATTCGGTTTACTGGCCATCCATTTGGCGTTCGCCTCCTTCCGATTGCACTCCGTCTTGAGGTAAATCCTCAATCCCTGCAATCAGAAGCATATCTCTGAAACCATTAGTGGGTTATCAGAGACGCTTAGAATTGGTTGGGTTTGGTTTGGTTGGTGCAAGAATCTGACCTAGCGATTATACCATGGCGTTTTTACCTATGGCAAGCGCTAGACAACATTGTGATAATGCAAACAGCGGTTTCGGCCAATGGATCCTTAGTACTGTCCTGAGAGATGTCTAAGCTTTGTAGATAGCTTGTACTCCTCAAGGTCTCCCACGAATCTGATAGTTTGAACATCGGCACGATCTAGGAACAAGACACCATCAAGGTGGTCCAACTCGTGCTGCAGAACTCTGGCGACTAAANNAAGGCTTCTTGTGCGTCCGCTGAGGTCCTCAAACGCCACCTCAACCATTTCGGGACGCACCACGTCGGCGGCCAGCGGAAGCCCACTCAAACACATCTCCGGAAAGACACAGCACTCACTCGAATGCCACACAATACAGGGATTGATGAAAGCCGCTGCTTCCTGTGGGTCGTCAAGTCCACCAATAACCACCACCACTCGTTTGGAAATACCAATCTGAGGAGCAGCAATGGCTCGGCCGATTCCGATCGCGTTCCGAATAGTACCTAGTGTTGATGTCAACCGGTCGACAATGTCTCCGGCCACTCCAGTTGAGCGGTCTCTAGCAGTAATAGGCGTGGCTACTGTCCGCAGTATCGGATCACCGAACCACCGAACAGAGCTACTTATTGTAGCCAGGCGAGACAATACGACATCAAGAGTTCGAGGTGTAACAACAGGGGGGCTTTTCTGGGCAGAATGTGAACGTCTTTGGTTGTGGACAACCTCGTTGACAACGCGCACTCGTGAACTACCAAGCGCCTTATTCATGGTCTGCCTCCTTGGTTGAGCCAGCAGTTGATGAGCTATCCCTTTCACTTGCCTTCAGATACTGCCTCAGGCCGGACCTTCCACCATCGTATCATATACTTTTCGTACAACGCTGGGTCAGGGATATCGTATACAAGAAATCCCGTCGCTGGATCGACATGAATTTCGTGCTGCTCAGTCGGCACTCGGTCAAGGTAGGACGCGAACCGCGCAGCAATGGCCATCGCAGGTGCAGAGTCTGGTCGAGCGAGCAGCCGGACATGGTCAGTGGGAAAGTCAACGGGTGTCGACAAAAAAGGAATAGCCTTGTGGCCGACATCGTCTAGTTTCCATTCCAAGGTGAATTCCGCTGTCATGCCTTCCGATAGGCTCATCGGAAACTTCACTTCAAACACTGTCCAGTAATCTTCTTGGTTGTCGTGTTCTACCTTGTGCAGGCTGTAACCGGGGTTTCGGATCGTATAGTTGATAGGGCCGTCGCCAGTCCAGATAAAACGATCTGGAAAGTTGTTCGCGTCTTTTTTGCGAGCCTCAACCTTGAGACGCTTGAGCTGGTACATCTTAGTCGGTGAGCCAGGCACATGACCGTATTCCACTTCTTTGAGCAATACATGGAATTGATAGTCCATCACAAAAGGTTTTCGCGGATACTTGGTTGAGGAGATATCAACCAGCCGCAGATCCTTATTGTCCTTCTCTAGAACTGCGATTTGTTCACGCAGTATTTCCTTTTCTTCGTGACACTGCTGTCCTTCTTCGCGCATTTGGTCGAGTTGCTGTTTGGCAGCCTTAGCTTCTTGNNAAATACCAATGAGGACCAAGCCCATGGCTATAAGGACGAGAGTTATCACAAGACCCAGATTCGCCGTAAATGCACCAGCGATGGACAGAAACCCAAGACCAATCAGAACGGCTATGATGGCTGCCGTAGTCCTGATTGTGTCCGAAAATCCACGGATAAATGCCATGTAACGTTGCCAGAGTCGCTTAAACATTTCGGATATCCTGCTCAGGAATGAGCCCGCATAAGAATGCTGGCCTAATGAACGTCAAATAGCTTTCGGACCGTAGCTTTGGTCTTGCGAACGTACGGCGCTTCGATGGGACGAAGCGCGTCCAAGGATTTCATCCGATCTGCGTACAGAACGNNATGATACGAGCCAGCCAACCAAAGGCTTTGATTTCCTGAAATGCTAGGTTCTGGTCGTATGCTTCTAGCGTAACGTGCATCGATCGCTCAACCTCACCGGAGAGTTCCGGGAAGCTCAAGCATGACTCACGTCCGTTTTCCTTTTCGTCAGATGCATGGGTCAAACGAGGATTGACGAGTACGATCTGGTGATGCGAGCGGGAGATGCTGCCGTTGTTGTTATCAGTTTCTTCAAGATAATCGATGACCGCAACCCGCAGCAGCACGCCAATCTGGGGAGCGGCGAGCCCAACTCCACTTACTGGGTGGGAAGCATAGAGTGTTTCAAAGAGATCCTCGATGAGGAGTCGAACACTCTTTGTTGCATTGGTATCTGCTAGGTCAACGTCGGTCGATTTCTGGCGGAGCGCGAGCTGACGCAAGCTCAAACCATGCAGGTTCGTACCCACAATCGGTAGCTTACCCATGTCGGGACTGCTCCCATCTCAGCCGGTCGGCTGTCAGTAAAAAGGACCCACGTGGGCTGTTCTCGGTCTATGCCGCTTGCGATAGCGCCATGTTGAGGCTAGTGTAAATCGCAAGGTGCTCGACCAAAGCTGCGTCGACAACTGTACACAAACAAACCTTTTTCTACCTTGGGAAATTTGGCCCATTATATGGATAGTGGACCTGATGGGCAAGACCCGTTGCCAGATCTTTTTTGCCAGAGTCGGGACATTGGAAAGAGGCGCTGAGCAAATGTAGGTTGTGAGCGTTTTCAATGCATGCGCCGTGCCTGGCTTAGCCAGGCACGGA
>DKKJ01000411.1:0-176 GCA_002455175.1 Opitutaceae bacterium UBA6669 | reverse complement strand
CTCGGAGGAGGCTACGGAGGACCCCACAGAGGACGATGCGGCGGTGTGCCGAAAACCAGCCGTTAGGCGGCGTTTTAGTGGCGCATCGCCAAGCCGGGTGACCAGCCGTGCCAAGTTAAATGCGCTGGCGACTGCGACAAGTGAAGCTCGTCGAGAAACAAAACGCCTCGATGCGC
>DKKJ01000086.1 GCA_002455175.1 Opitutaceae bacterium UBA6669 | reverse complement strand
CGCACTCGGGTGAAGGTGCTGACCTTCGACGGTTCGGGCCTTTGGTTGTGCATAAATCGGTTGGAGCGAGGAACGTTTCGGTGGCCGCAAACCACGGACCGGGAGGTGAACCCGCGGCGTTGTACGCACTGCTGACGGGCCTTGAGGTTGAGGGTCAGAGAAAATGGTTCAGGAAGTGATTAAAAATAAAAGAAATAGCTTGTTTTTACGTAAATGTATCTATTATTTAGATACTAAATGAATTTGGAAGACCTGCAAAAGGAGAATGCCCGGCTGAAGGACGAGCTTCGCCTGCTGCAGTTCGCCAAGACCAGGGCTGAGGGTAACAAACAAACCGGGGAGATAGAAGGGAGCAAGAGGGTCAGTCCTTACTTATTGACTTGAAGAAGGGGAAGAGAGGTGAGAGAGTAGGGGTATGGCAAGGAAAACGAGGATAGAGTATGAAGGGGCGTGTTATCACGTGATAAGTCGAGGGAACTACCGGGGGTGGATATTTAAGGAGGAGGGAGCGAAGCAGGCGTTTGAGGAGTGTTTGGGAGAAGCGGTGGTGAGGGCGGGGTGGGTGGTGCACGGATGGGTAATCATGGGGAATCACTACCACCTGGCGGTGGAGACGCCGAAGGGGAACTTGGGAATAGGAATGCAATGGTTGCAGACGACGTATTCGGTAAGATTCAATCGCTACCGAAAAGAAAGCGGGCATGTCTTTCAGGGGAGATACAAGGCGATTGTGGTGGAGCCCGGAGAAGCATTGGGGCGAGTCTGCCACTACATTGATCTAAATCCAGTGCGAGCGGGGGTGGTGGGCGTAGATCAGCTAGAAAGCTATGTCTATGGGAGTTATCGGAGGCTCCAGCGACCCAAGGAGAGAACAGCCTGGCAGAATGTGGAGATGGCGTTGCAGGGCGCGGGAGGATTGCGCGATACGGCCAGTGGGAGAGCGGCCTACCGACAGTACCTTGGGTGGGTGGTAGAGGAGCTAAAAGCGGGTCGAGAAAAGAAGTACCTTAATTTGAGCAAGGGGTGGGTGATCGGAGGCGAAGCCTTTACGGAAGACCTTCAAAAACGGTTTGGGCCCCAGTTGATGAGTGCGCGGGCGTTAGACTCCGAGGGACGTCGAGCGTGGCGTGAAGGGCAGTGGAGCCAAGCGCTCCAAGTGTTGCTGAAGAAACTGCCGTCAAAAGATAAAACTGACCTACGTGCATCCGCCGTCTGGAAAGCAGTGGTCGCAGCGCAGATGAAAGCCACCACCGATGCGACGAATGCCTGGCTTGCTTCCCGGCTCACCCTGTCGTCACCGACCTACGTGAGCAAACAAGCGGGTTTGGCGCGTGATGGGAGATTGGGGTCCGTTGGAGAGGCGCTCCTTACGAAGTTAAAAAGTAAGGGCTGACCCCGTAAATATAATTTACGCTCGACCCCTGGAGTGCGCGACGAGCTTCCTGCGCCAGGGCAAAAGGAAAAGGGACCGCCTGATCCCGATGGGCGAATGGGCGTTTAGCTGGGTGCGGCGGTACCTGGAAGTAGCTCAGCCAAAGCTGGTCCTCTCGCCTGACGATGAGACGGTGTTCCTGACCAACGTGGGGCTTGTTTTTGAGGCGAACCGGCTGACACAGCTCGTGCGCGATTACGTGGACCAAGCCGGGATCGGCAGGACGGACAGTTGCCACCTGTTCCGGCACACCTGCGACGCCATGCTGGAGGACGGCGCGGACCTCCGCTTTATCCAGCAAATGCTTGGGCATGCGAAACTTGAAACGACCTAGATTTACACGCAGGTGAGCATCCGGCAGTTGAAAGAAGTACACACCAGAACCCACCTGGCTCGGCTCACGCTCGATCCGGAGTTGGTGGTGGAACTCGACGAAGAACAGGACGAGCTTGCGGGCGAAGAAAGGGGCGGGTAACGTTGCCACCATGACCGCCACCGATGTGATCCATCAGCTTCGAACTTTGCCGCCGCAGGAGGTAGCAAAGGTCCGTGACTGGCTGATTGAGCACGACGAGGAGTCGCCGGAGTTACTGGCTGCGATTGATCAAGGCTTGCGTTCGCTCAAAGAAAAGGGCGCCCGTATCGTGACCCGCGATGAACTCGAACAAAAGGTGCGGCGATGGGCTGGCAGGTCGCGATAACGGACGAGGCGGACGCCGACTTGGGAAACGAGGTCGCGTTTCTTGCTCAGAAAAGCCCGGAGGCTGCGGAGCGGCTAGGCCTTGAGCTGGTTGCGCTGATCTTCTCTTTGGACCAGATGCCGAGGCGAGGCGCCCCNNGTGAAAAGTCGTCCGGGACTACGCAAGATCGCGCACCGGCCTTACCTCGTCATTTACCACGTCAATGAGGCGCAGAGCCTCGTGGAGATCATCCGCGTGTGGGATGGGCGTCAGGACCGAAGTAAACTGACTTTGCGCTAGAAAACACGCCCGCGTTGGGTATTGACCCTATAATTCATCATACCGGAAGCGGCTGGGCGGCGTTAGGCGATTTTATTACAAGTGGTTCTAGGAGTTTCCGTGCCGTAAAGTTCGAAAAGTGACTGAAAACAATTTACGTACGCTTTTACGAGTTGCCGGCCTGATTCTGATGTTCTTCGGCATCTGGTCCGTCTTCGATGGTAAGGCTTCTCAACGAGGATATCGAATTGAAGGGTCGTCAGGACGATTAGTTGGAGTGATCTATTTTTGCTGTGGAGCATTCCTGACCNNAGTCGTAGAAATAGTCGATAGCTGGCGGTACCTTAAAGCTCTACGATTCAATCGACGTCATCATCATTGTGAGGAGGCCGAGACGTGAGCGGATTTAGGATGCGTCTTGATAAAGATGCTTCTGAAACCCCGCGAACGTCTGGCCAATCTCGTCCGGCCGACCCAGATCAGCAACCGCATCGGTGATCGAGTCGTGGTAGCGTAGCTTTAAAAGCGGGGTCGATGTGGTCGGCGCGTGTCTCGGCTTCGTTCATCGGCAGGGTCGAACGGAGGGGGTGGCGACCTTCACATGCATAGAAAACAGGCGGTTTCTTAACACGTTGAGCGGACGTGTAAAGGAAAGGGCCATTTCCTATACATGTTTACCAGACCTAGGCGCGCGGGCAATTCTCCCTGCGCGGTCGGAACCCT
>DKKJ01000261.1 GCA_002455175.1 Opitutaceae bacterium UBA6669 | reverse complement strand
TCGTAGGTCTGGCCCACGTACTGATCGAGGTTCTTCGGCGGCTGCACGTCGATGTGCGAGGCCGGGAGGAAGGAATCGACACCGATGTTGACGATCAGGCCGCCCTTAACCTTGGCGCGGACACGACCGGAGGCGATGGAGCCTTCAGGAAAACGAGTGAGGATGTTATCCCAATTCTTCTTCTGCTCGGCTCTGTCGAACGAGACGACGGGGTTACCGTTCTTGTCTTCCAACTTCTCGACAAAAACGTCGATGGTGGAGCCAATTTGCAGTTCGCCAAGATCGACGAACTCGCTTGCGGGAATGATAGCCTCCGCTTTGGCACCGATGTCGACAATGACGTCGTTCTGGCGAATTTCGGTGATAACACCGGGGACGATCGCGCCTTCCTTGAGAAGGCCGAGGGAGGTTTGAGCTAGAAGCTCTTCCATTACTGAACTCATGGGCAAAAACGACGGTGCGACCTACGTTCCAAGAGGCCGAGCCATCGCGGTGGCCCCCAAAAGAGGGCCGTGGGTTGAAGGTTATTTAACGACTAACAGGGTCAACGGGAACAGTGCGGCGAACGTCGACCCGACCCAACAAATGCCGCGAACGATCAGAGTCGCCCGCCCACCCCCCAGTCGGCAAGAGCAATTTCGCCCAAATCAATCCCCAGCTATTCCCGTTTCCGAGGCGAGCCTACGAGTCACAAGCGTTGGGTCCTCCGTTCTCCGCGCCTCGATCTACCACTGCCCACAGAACCAGCATGCTTGCGTACAGGCATAACCTACTGATTTAAAGCAATTAAAGATAGCAAAGAAAGACTGCGTAGATGTGAAGAGCCAATAGAACTTACGCCACGCTACCGTCATTTTCGGTACCCACCCCGCGGCTTTTCGAAAACCAGCGTGAAGGGCACCGCCCAGGGATAGCGCTTCTACCGGATAACAAAACGCCCTCTCGCTGCTCGCATTCTAAGCGGTTTGCAGATGACTCCAAACGCTGTGATGGATGCAAGACCCTACCCACTAGTCAGATAAACTGCAAGGTTGCCGTGGAGAGTGAACGTTCGCCATCATCGAGCTTTTCAGGCCTCCTCCCCAGACCTCTGCTGATCGTTTCTTATCCATGACCCGCGTCCTCCTGACCACCACGTCATTTCAAGACACCCCTGGCATTCATCACGATATGCTGGCTCAAGCCGGCTTCGAAATTGTCCGCGAGCGGGGCCCGCTTCCCGAAAAACGGATGCTGGAACTGGCCGGCCAGTTCGACGCCTACCTCTGCGGAGATGACGCATTTACTCGCGCGGTGATCCAGAAATCGCTTCCGCGTCTCAAGGTAATCTCGAAGTATGGTATCGGGCTCGACAAAATTGACGTGGCCGCCGCCACTGATCTGAAGGTTCCGGTTCTCTTCACACTCGGCGTCAACCATACCACGGTCGCGGAGCATACCTTCGCCCTGATGCTGGCCGCCGTACGTAATCTGGTCGTCGAAGCCAATCACGTCGCTCCGGGTCGTTGGACACGTATCACCGGAAACGAAATCTGCGGCAAAACCCTCGCGATTGTCGGCTTCGGTCGCATCGGCAAGGAAGTCGCCGTCCGCGCCAAAGCTTTTGGGCTTAAACTGATCGGTTACGGAAACTACTGGGACGAGGATTTCGCACGTTGGTTGGACATTCAACGGGTCGAAACGATCGACGACGCGCTGCGCCAGGCTGACATCGTCTCGCTCCACACCAAACTTACGGCTCAAACGCGCCACCTCATCAATTCGCACAACCTCGGTCTTCTGAAAAAAGGCGCCGTCATCGTGAATTGTGCGCGGGGAGAAATCATCGAACTCCCTGCGTTGGTTGCAGCGCTCAAATCGAATCNNCAGACGTGCTGGACCAGGAACCCCCGCCAGCGGATCATCCACTGCTGGGTCTCCCCAATGTCATCCTCACTCCCCACATCGGTTCACGCACGCATGAGAGCGTGCAGCGCCAAGCGTCCTGCGCCGTCGAAAATTTGACGCGTTTCCTCGCCGGTAAAAAGCCGATCGCCCAGGCCAATCTTCTCTGAGACGGCTCCGCGAGCGAGAGACTGAAAAAGCGTCATACGTTTCTCGCAACGCCCTGCCCCTCAAAAACCACTCTTCCCTCCCCGCCCATGGAAACCTTCCATATCGTTCCTGAGTCCCGTCACAACACGCTGGTCGCCGCTGCGTATCGCCATCGTGGCTACGATGCGGACGAATCGGCTGAGGGCGCGTCTGTTTGCGCCGATGCCTCCCGTCACGGAATTCGCACCCACAACGGGCTCAAGGCCCTCCATCTCGACCACTTCCTCGGTTCAGGCTCCCAAGGCTGTATCCCCGGCGCGAAGATCGAGGAAAAGCCCAGCCGTTTTCCTGCCGTCAAGATCTGGAACGCCAACCGCAAGCTGGGTCAGTCGACCGCTCTGCGTGCGATGAACGAAGCCATTCGCCTGGCCGATCAGTACGGCGTCGGCACGGTCTCGGTCGACAACGCCTTCCACTATCTCTGGGGTGGTGGTTATGTGATGGATGCAGCTCGCCGTGGCTTNNCTGCACCGCCGCACTCGCTGAGGTCGTTCCTTTCGGCGGGAAATTCCCAACGCTCGGAACTAATCCTCACTCTTGGGGATTCCCGACGACAAAGGAACTCGGCTTCCCCATCGTCATCGACTGGGCAACGTCCGTCATTGCGATGGGACGTGTCCAACAGCTGAAGCGCGAGGGCAAAACCCTCCCTCCGATGGCTGCCGTAGATAAGGACGGCAATCCAACGACGGATCCCAATCAAGCCGTCTCATTGCTCCCCTTCGGCGCACACAAGGGCTACGGCATGTCGCTGATCAACGAAATCGTCTCCGGTTACATCGGTGGCTCCCTGCCCACACTCCGTAACCGCTGGGCCGATGACGGCGACAAGCACACGTGTACGTTCTTCTTCCAAGTGATTCATCCGGATGCGTTGAACGCCGGTGACTTTGCCAAGAAGCGCACCCAGTCCGAAAACCTCAAGGCGGTAATCGCCGACGTCCTCGGCCATGGCAACGAAAAGTCCATGCTGCCAGGCCAGGTCGAAGCCGAGTTCGCAAAACGCACCGCCGCTGCAGGAGGTCTGCTCTTCAGCGCTGCGGAAATCCAGGGATTTGACGAACTCGCCCAAGAGTTCGGACAGCCTCGCTGGTCCCTCAGCGAATTCCCGGTCGCTCGCTAATCCATCCTCCTCACTTTCTCCTCATCATGAGCCTCAAAATCAAACCCGCTTCTGAATGCCAATTCGACCAGCTCTCGCTGGGAGAAGTCATGCTCCGCTTGGATCCGGGCGAAACCCGTGTGCGCACGGCCCGCCACTTTACCGCCTGGGAAGGCGGCGGCGAGTACAACACCTCGCGCGGCCTGCGCAAATGCTTCGGCCTGAAAACCGCAGTGTGCACTGCCTTTGTCGATAATGAGGTCGGACACCTCATCGAAGACTTCATCATGCAGGGCGGCGTCGCCACCGACTTCATCCGCTGGCGCGAAGACGACGGCATCGGACGCACCGTCCGCAATGGCCTCAATTTCACCGAGCGTGGCTTTGGTATCCGCGGAGCGGTCGGCGTTCCCGACCGGGGCAACAGTGCAGCCAGCCAGCTCAAACCGGGCGATTTCGATTGGGATCATATCTTCGGTAAACTCGGTGTGCGCTGGTTCCACACCGGCGGGATCTTTGCTGCCCTCTCCGCGACCACCGCTGCGCTCACCGTCGAAGCCGTCAAAGCTGCCGCCAAGTACGGCACGATCGTGTCCTACGATCTCAACTACCGGCCGTCCCTCTGGAAAACCATCGGCGGCCTGAAGAAGGCGCAGGAGGTGAATCGCGAGATCGCCAAGTATGTCGACGTGATGATCGGCAATGAGGAAGACTTCACGGCCTCTCTCGGTTTCGAAGTGAAAGGCGCTGACCATAGCCTCTCGACCATCGAAACGGACGCCTTCAAAGCGATGATCGAAACGGCGGTGAAAGATTTCCCCAATTTCAAAGTCGCCGCCACGACCCTTCGCCGGGTTATCACGGCTACGAAGAACGATTGGAGCGCGATCCTCTGGCACGACGGCAAATTCTTCGAAAGCCGCAAATACCCAGAGCTAGAAATCCTTGATCGCGTCGGTGGCGGTGACAGCTTCGCCAGCGGTCTTCAGTTCGGATTCCTTTCAAAGAACGACGCGCAACTCGCAGTGGACTACGGTGCCGCTCACGGCGCCTTCGCCTCGACGACGCCAGGCGACACCTCGATGGCCACGCAGAAAGAAGTGGAAAAACTGATGAAGGGTGGAAGCGCTCGTGTCGTGCGCTAAGCCCGTCAGATTTAACCATAGCTACCCGATTCAGCCCGGCGGTTGCTCCGCCGGGTTTTTTATTGGCCTAATCCGTGCGTACTCCCATCGGAGTCACACCCAGTCTAGCCCTAATTTTGCCCATCTCGGACCAAAGAAAGCGCCAGATCTGATGTCCCCTTGAGATCCAGCTTTCCTGTTCCCAAAACCGGAATGCGCGGCACCTGATAGACCTGTTTGGGAATCCAGAGTGAGGGCAGCCCGACGGCCACCAGCCGGGAGCGAATATCGTCCAAGCTCAATTCCGGAACCGTCAGGAGTACGAGGGCTTCGCCTTTACCAGGATCTGGCACTCCCACCACCGCGACCATGACGCCCTCACTCTGATCGAGANNCCTCAATGTAAAGAAAACCATCGTCGTCAAAACGCGCCAAATCCCCGGTAACAAACCAACCTCCGCGCAGCGCCTCAGCGGTTTTTTTGGGATCAGCTAGGTAGCCCTCAAAAACGTTTTCACCCCGTAACAATAACATCCCCACCTCTGTCAAGGTACGCTCTTCCAAGGTGTCTGGATCTACGATTCTCGCCGTCATACCGGGAAGCATCCGCCCCACCGATCCAGAACGCCGTCCGACCTGTAAATCTCCGGTTCTGGTCAAAATCGGTGGATCCGGCTGATTCACATTCGTCACGGGTGTCGTCTCTGTCAGTCCATACCCCTGCATGATCTCTAGGTGATGCTTTTCAAAAAAGGACTCCGCCAGTTCGTCGGGGAGTCGTTCAGCACCAGAGACGACCAAACTCAGCGACCGCAATTCACCCCGTTCCGCCCGCTTCACGAAGGGACGGAGGAACGTCGGGGCTCCGACCAGGGCTGTGGCTTCCTCCTCGCGAATCGCATCTACGATTTTCCGGGTTTCCAGAGGACTGGGAACCGTGACAACACCACAACCACGAATCAGCGGGTACCAGAGTGTCACCGTAAATCCGAAGCTGTGGAAGATAGGCAGACAGCCGAGAATCACCGCGCTGTCAGGCAAGATGGAGAGCGACGAAATTTGCCAGCAATTAGCTAGGATATTTCGGTGAGTAAGCACCACGCCTTTCGGCTCCCCAGAGCTGCCGCTCGTAAACAAAAGGCCAGCCTCCTCCCGGTCTCCCACGGAAGGAAGTCCCAGTAGGCGGGGCATCCATTGGTTAGGGAGTAACCAAGTTGCCAGCAGCCAAGGAAGAATCGCTCGTTTTCCTCCGGCCTCAGCAATCACCTTCCGGAGATCAAGCGTTCCCTCGGGCCAAGGAAAACCAGGTACCTTGGCTTTGACCGCTTCAGCCGAAAGGACCGTCTTCACCTCACCAATACGTAAAGCAGCCTCGATGGCAGTTTTCCCTGCTGTGAAATTGAGATTAACCGGGATTTTTCCGGCACAAATCACCGCCAAGTTGGCGATCGCTGCGCCCGCCCCGGGAGGCAAAACGATCCCCACCCGCTTTTCTGGGACACTGCGGCGAAGATGGCGAGAGAGCATGGCCGCTGCCGCTAAAAGCTGCCCTGCTTTCACCACGCGCCGCTCCGCCGTTCTATCGACCAAGGCCACACGTCCAGGCTTTTTGCTGAGGGCCCGCACGCATTCCGTCGCTAAATGACGCCGGAGCACAGGCCGCTCCGCAAACGCTTCCGCCCCCAAATCCAAAAGAGCCTGACGGACAGTGGAAACGTCCAAAGTCTCTCCATTCATGGCCTGTCCCCAAGCCACGAATACGGGTGTCGGCAGCAGACGCGGAGATTTCAAAAGGAGCTTGTTTCCAGAAAACGAAAAGATTGATCCCCAGATTCCATCCGTGGAAACCGGCACCACGGGAACCCGTGCCTGACGCGCCATCACCGCAAATCCGGTGTGCAGCCGTTGCAGTNNACCCTTCAGCAAAAACACAGACCACTTCACCAGCGCGGAGCGCCTTCACCACCGACCGCGTGGCACTGAGGGCATTCTCAGGAGAAATCGCAATCGTTCCTGAAACTCGAAAGACCCACCGGAACCACGCATTTTGACGCCGCACCGCCTCGGCGCCCAAAAAGCGAATCGGGCGACCGCACACGGACTGAATTAGGGCGGGGTCAACGTAGGAAAGGTGATTGGCGACGAGAAGTACCCCGCCCGTGGGCGGGAGGTTCTCGGCACCTCGTGTTCGAACACGATAAAGAAGTCCCACCACTCGCCTGGCGAACCATTCCAAAAACCAGGGTAAATAGGACCGACGTGCAAAAGGGGGTGTATCCATGGGGCCTCGAGTATGGGGACGCCTCTCGAGCTAATTTTCAACCTAAACGCAGCAAATATCAGGCAGCCGGCCAAAGCCTCGTTACTTGAGGGGATTTCTATTGCCTGGTTCGCGCGACGGCATCGCCGACGCCATTCCCCCTACCTCTCATGCGGCATCGAAGTCCGGGCGGTTAAGGTGACGGTGGCTCTAACTGGTTTTCAGCCTGGGACTCAGCCTTTATTTTTTCTAGAGGAGCTCTTGTCCGGGCTTCGATCTGCTCAGCCCACTGCCGCAGATCTCCTGCCAGTGAGGCAAATCCTGGGAAGTCGTGCTCCAGCCGACGCGTATCCGGCCAGTAGCGACGGACCTCGCGCACGGCGCAAGCGGTCTCATGAACCAAGCTCGGTCGGTCTGTGCCATACACGCGCTGCTTGAGTTGAGCGCGAGTATAAGGAAGTCGCGCGCTCTCCTGACCCTCTCGCCATGCTTGCTCCGTCACATCGGGATCGGTAGGCCGACCAGAGAGGTACCACGCCTCAATTGCCGGCACGGCCACACCCACCGCACGCAGAACTGTCGTCCGTCCCCGAGCCGGAGGGAGTTTTTTTGTAGATTGTCGAAAAACCGCACGCAGCCGACAAAGTCGGCAAAATGGATGAAAATAGTCCGGCCGATCATGAGCTGCGGTGTGCACCACAGAGTCATCACTGTCTACGACCACGACGAGGCCATCGGCATCCGTATTGAAATGAAGGTGGCGGACCACCGCGGGAAGAA
Organism: Opitutaceae bacterium UBA6669; assembly: GCA_002455175.1. GTDB lineage: Bacteria > Verrucomicrobiota > Verrucomicrobiia > Opitutales > Opitutaceae > UBA6669. The sequence goes on along the minus strand of DKKJ01000261.1, from coordinate 7,304 downwards.
TCTGAGCGACGGACGGCCAACCCCGCGCACGTAGGTCCGACTGCACACGGGAAAAAGGTCGCTGTAACACCGCCTCNNCACCAGCTTCAACCGGGCAGACATGCATCTTCTCCTATAGAATTCATCGTCAGACGGTGTTGAATGAGAAGATAGCGATCATTCCAGATCTCTCGGAACGCCACCCAGCAGACCGGAAAACCAGAGGTCGCCCAGAGTCGCTCCTTCCATGAGCTCTTTAAGATCAGGACGATCCGCCAAACGTATGAAGTGAGCTTTGGTTCCTTCTTTTTCCGCGAGAATGATTTCCTCGGGATGGTCGCGGAAGAGATCGAGAAGATAGGGAGAATGCGTGGTGACAATCACTTGTCCCGGTTCCCGGACCATCCCCGACGCGGACGGATGGCTCAGTCGATAAAGGGCATCCCGCACTTCCCTCAACAGGCGCGGATGCAATCCGCGATCCAATTCCTCGATACACGTGGAATAGGCAGGATCGGGATCCCTCGATAAAGCAAACAACGCCAAGGCATAGAGAGTTCCCTGCGAAAGGTCCTCTGCCGGAACAATCCGATCCTCTCCCTGGAGTTGCAGCCCCAAACTAACCAATCCCTCGCCTCTCTCTAACCAGCTGACCTCACGGTACTCGGCAAAAACGCGAAGCACGTCTTCCCGCCAACCGGTGAAAGCCACCGGCGCCTGTTCCTGCCAGTACTTCAGCAGGGAGGCTAAGTTACTCCCGTTGCTGCTCAACTCTTTGTCCGGCCTAAGTGCGGCAGGCCGGGCGATCGCTGAATGATCCAATTCGTAACGACGTGCACTACAAAGTCGTGCTTTCAGTTCATCCCAACGATCAAGCCCCTGCCCCGTGGCCAAAGGAATGGCCTGCAAGAGGTCGCATTTGGTCTCGTGGGTACACGCCATCACCACTTCCCACCCGTCCAACGGAGGATAAAATCGAAATGAAACCTCAGGACCCTCCCGATTGGGTTCCACATCCTCCCGCTGCGTATCCGCCAAAGGGAGACGAGCCAAAACCCGCGGTTGCATCACCGCCTCGATTAAGCTCGATTTACCCGAGCCATTGGGTCCAATAACGAGGTTGAAAGGCTCCAGGGAGACCGAGGCCTGTCGCAAGGCCTTGAAATTTCGAAAGGCGATGGAGGCGATCATAGCCCTAGCTTTTACAAGTTACCCGCTGCTGCAATCGCCCTTTTGAGCGCTAAACGAGCTCATTTTATCCCCCTCAAATGAGGTAAAGGCTCCTCCTTACAAATGCACTCCGATTTACATAGCATATAATTAATTTAATTTAAGTGGGTTACGACGGCGCCGATCGTGATGACTATCATCTTAATTTTAGACTCAAATCGGACGATTTAGCCATGTGCACCTAAATGCGGCCGTTTCCCGATTCCGGACTCTCTTAACGAGTTACTTTGTCCCCGGTAGGCCGCATCAAACATCAGGAGGGATGAGCGAGTTTCGTCGGGCGGCAGTGATCCTGACTTCGTCTGCCTTGTGGGTTGGCACCGTGTCCGGCCACGACGTTGACTTCGCAAGTCTCACGCTGGAGGAGCTCGCTGATATTCAAATTTCTTCGCTAGGACGAAAGCGCACTGCGGTTTTCAGCACTCCCGGGGCCGCTTCGATCATCACTTCCGAGGACATCCGCCAATCCGGGGCCACCGACCTGGCGACAGCGATCCGCCTAGCCCCTGGTCTGCAGGTGGCACGAACCGGCTCATCGGGATACGCTATTTCTGCTCGAGGCTTCAATGATGCCACCTCGAGTAAACTGTTGGTACTGATGGACGGTCGCTCGATTTACAGCCAGCTGACAGGGGGTGTGCAATGGGCGTACCAAACGGTGATGCTGCCAGACGTGGCACGCATCGAGGTGCTTCGGGGACCCGCTGCGTCTCTCTGGGGTACAAATGCGGTCAACGGGGTTATCAATGTCGTTTCGAAAAGTGCCCACGAAACGCTCGGCTCGTTTGTCACCGTCGCCCACGGCGACGAGCTTCGTGCCGATGTAGCTGTAAGGCAAGGTGTGCGGTTAAATCCCTCGTCCGCCCTTCGGGTCTACGGATCATATCAGAATAATGGTAACTATGGCGCTGGGCGGGCCATGGAATCACACGGCTGGGAAACCCAACTGGTGGGTGCACGCTATGATTGGGAAAGGCGAAATGGAGGGGGCTTTACCCTCATCGGCGAATATCGCGAAGCGGATTTTAGGGCGGGAAATTTTCTTCCGAGCCTCCTGCCACCTTACATTTCCTACTATCCAGATCCTACCTGGAATCGTGGCGCGAACGTGATTGGCCGTTGGGTGATGCCCATTGGTCAGGAGAGTGAACTTCGCGTTCAAGGATCTTTCGAACGCCAATCTTCCCGTCACAGCTTGGGTTCAGAAGTCCGTAATGTGGGAGATTTCGACCTTCAACTGACGTCACACCCCCTTCCCCGTCACGATTTGCTGGCTGGTTTCACCTACCGAAGAATTTCCGACGATATCGAATCCAGCCCTTGGTTACGCTACGGTGTCGCCTCCGCCTCGACCCAGTTTTACGGGGCCTTCATCCAAGACGAAATCTCGCTCATTCCCCAGCAACTCAGCTTCACAATTGGCGCTAAGTTCGAGCGAAACTCCTACACGGGCTGGGAACCACAGCCCAGCGCGCGCATACTCTGGCACCCTTCCAAAAACAATTCTCTCTGGGCAGGCGTTTCTCGCGCGGCCCGCATTCCTTCCCGATCCGAACATGGCGTGGAGTTACTCGCTCTTGTTGTTCCACCGACCCCTGAATTCCCACTCCCCACTGCCGTTACCGCGGTCGGGTCGTCTTCCTTGGATTCCGAACATCTCATCTCCTACGAAGTGGGACATCGATTTAAGTGGGGGTCGCAGTTTTCAATCGATACCGCGTTGTTTTACAACGACTACAACGACCTTCGTGGCATTCGTCCGGAATCTGTCTACCTCCATGGCAATCCTGTGCCCCACTTCCGGTATGATCTCGTTGCGATCAACAATCTGCACGGTCGGACCTACGGAGGTGAAGTCACCGTTCGTTGGGAACCCGTCAGTTTCTGGAAAGTGGATGGAAGTGTCGCCTCGCTGCGTACGCATCTAGGGGAAGATCGTCCGGGGTTAACTCCCGACGTTTCCCTTGCCGCGTTGGAGGGCAACAGTCCGCGAGAGGAATATAAGCTCCGTAGCAGATTCACTTGGGCTAAAGCGTGGGAGCTCGATATCATCGGACGAAGCGTGGGACGGCTTCCGGCCCCCAATGTGCCGGCTTACACGAACGCAGATGTCAGACTGGCCTGGAGTCCCAACGCCCACTGGACGTTCGAACTCGTGGGGCGAGATATTCTGGACTCACAGCATCCCGAAATTTCTACGAACTTTCTAGGGACGGAGTTGCAAGAGGTGTCCCGCAATTTTTACGCACGCGTCACATTCAGGTACTGAACCATGCTGACGACGTTTCACTTTCCTGCGCTTAAGCAATGGCGCGTTCCGCGAGGATGGCAGCGGTTGCTCCTCTTGGTCTTCTTCTGGTGGTGCCCACTCGCTCAGGCACAGACCGACCCCCTGCTCATTCACCGCGTCAAGGCCGGCTTTCTCTTCAACTTCACCCAGTTCACGGAGTGGCCAGAATCCGCTCTCGAAAGGAATGCTCCCCTTCGCATCGGTGTTTTGGCGAAACCTGAAGTAGCAGCCGTGATCCAGGCTGCTCTAAGCGGCAAGCACGTCGGCACTCATATCGTCGAAGTCATCGTCCCGACTAGGGAGCCTGACTGGGATAGTCTCCACGTGCTCTATGTCACGTCTTCATCACCCCTAAGCGAAGAGGAACTCGCCTCACGACTAGCCACCCCCGCTTTGCTTACCGTAGGCGACGCACCCAACTTCGCCGAGCGTCTCGGAATCATCGCATTTTTCGAGCGTGACGGTAAGCTTCGCTTCCGCATCAACCCCAGCAAGGCCAAAGATTCTGGGCTGTTAATGAGCGCCCATCTGGCGTCCCTCGCTGAAGTCGTCCGCCGCTGAGGAAGACCATGTTGAAAGCCACGTTAAAGCGCATCCTTCTCCCGCGGTACTATGCCATGCCGATGCGGCAGAAGCTGCTTGTCACCGTGCTCGCGACGAGTTCAGCCAGCGTGCTCTTCGCCGGACTCGCCCTNNAAGAAATCTCCGGTCCGAATTCCGTGAGCACTTTCTGGCACTCACTCGCGTCGTCGCCGATCAGGCCATCGCCCCCCTTTCGTTCGAAGATCACGAGGCCCTTCGTCAAGTTCTCCAGTCGTTCCACGCAAAAGCGGAAGTCACATCGGCTTGGATCGTTCTACCCAACGGAACGGTGATTGCCCGTTTCGGCGCCGATGAAAAGGTTCCCCGTCCCGGTCCCCTAACATCAGGAATCAATGTCAAAGGATGGGAGGTTCGGATCGTTCAGCCCTTGGAACTCCAAGGGCGTTCTCTGGCCCACATGGCGGTCACGGCCTCGTTTCAACCCGTATTCACCAACGCCCTTACATCTTTTCTGCCCTCCCTTCTCGTGGTGCTCGTGATTGCTCTGGCCATTGCCACCACGATCACCCTCGCGATCAGTCGGCTCTTTATCCGTGACTTGGAGCGACTCACTCGCACGGCCTCAAAGATTGCGGAGACCAATGACTTTACCGTTCGCGCCACTGCTAACGGAACCGATGAAATCGGCGCCCTCACCGGCTCTTTCAATCGAATGCTCGATCGCCTGCAAGCGGGTGACTTAAAACTTCGTAGCGTCAACCAATCCCTGAACCACGAAATAACAGAGCGCGCACGAGTGGAGGCGCAATTGCTAGAGGCTTCTCGCCTCGCTGGAATGGCGCAGGTGGCGACCGGCGTACTTCATAATGTCGGGAATGTTCTCAATAGCGTGAACATCTCCGCTCAAATCCTCCGCACCACCCTTTCAGATCATCCCCATCTCGGACTTCTCGATCAAACCACCTCACTTCTGAAATCTCAAGGTGATCAGGTGACGCGGTTTCTCACGGAAGATCCCCGAGGACGCCTGGTCCCTCGACTCCTGATTGAGCTGGGCAACCACCTCGCTATGATGCGACGAGAGTTGCTGAAGGAAGCCGACCATCTGACCCAGAATGTCGAGCATATCAAACAGATCATCTCGATGCAGCAGAACTATGCAAAGGCAGGCGGAGTGATTCAACGGCTCAATCCTGTGGAGTTGATCGGTGAGTCGCTCCGTATCGCTCNNCGCTCAAGCTTCTGTCAACCGCCATGGCGTTACTATTCTCAGGGAGGATAGCTGCCCGGTGGAGATGACTACGGACCGACATCAAGCTCTCCAGATTCTGGTCAATTTCATCACCAATGCTGTCCAAGCTGTAAAAGTGAGGCCGGCGGGCGAGCGCATCGTTCGTTTGAAAGTCAAGCAGGACGGAGACCGCGTCCTGTTTTCTGTTGAAGACAATGGCGTAGGAATTCCGCGCGAAAACCTTCAAAAAGTATTTCAACACGGTTTTACTACGAGGAAAGACGGACATGGCTTCGGCCTACATTCTGGTGCCCTCGCTGCTCGCAATCTCGGCGGTCAGGTCAGTGTGTTCAGCTCAGGCCCTGGTCAGGGCTCAAGCTTCACTCTAGAGCTGCCTCTGAACTGTCAAAAGGAGGCGGTCCCTGACCACTCCTCGTTGGAACCCACGCATGAACTCGTCTGATCCGTACCGTATTCTTGTAATCGATGACACGATATCGATTCACGAAGACTTTAGAAAAATTCTTGGCAGTTCGCCCAACTCGGACGACCAGCTCATCTCGGATTTGGCGAGTTCGATCTTTGGAAGCAGCCAGCATTATCGTCCTGCACGAGTCCAGTTCGATCTAGATTTTGCTCTCCAAGGTGAAGAAGGCTTAGCCCGCCTGGTAGACGCAAAGGAGGAAAGACGCCCTCATGTGGTGGCATTTGTCGACATGCGTATGCCGCCCGGGTGGGACGGTCTTGAGACCATCCGTCATCTCTGGGCCGAAGATCCCACCCTCNNCGCCGTCAAACTGGGCCGATCAGATCGTTTGCTGATCCTGAAGAAACCGTTCGACCCCATTGAGGTCCTTCAACTCGCACACTCCCTAGCCGAGAAAGCGCGCTTAAGCAGCGTCGCGGCGATGAAAGAAGACCAGCTTCATCGCATGGTCGCGGAAAGAACCCTGGAATTAAAACTCGCCAAAGAAGCCGCCGAACGCGCCAACGTCGCCAAGAGCGCTTTTCTCGCCAATATCAGTCACGAAATCCGCACGCCGATNNTTCTCGCCCTACTCAACGATGTCCTCGACCTCTCGAAAATAGAGGCCAATGCCCTCGAACTGGAATCGATCCCGTTTGAACTCAGCGAAGTCGTCGAAAGTGTCATCCTCCTTTTTGGTCCGAAGGCCGATGAAAAAAACTTAGAGTGCGTCGGTGATGTCGATCCCTCACTTCACCGTTGGTACTTGGGTGATCCGGTCCGCTTACGTCAGATTCTTTTTAACCTCCTCAACAATGCGATCAAGTTCACCGCTGCCGGAGAGGTTTCGCTTTGCGTGCGACCGCTCCAGATCAAAGGAAACACCACTCGGATAGAAATCAGTGTAAGGGATACCGGAATCGGCATCGCCCTTGAAACAATTCCCCGTCTTTTCCAAACGTTCAGCCAGGCTGATGCCTCGACCACTCGCCGCTTTGGAGGGACCGGCCTAGGTCTCTCGATCTGTCGCCGACTCATTGATCTCATGGGCGGAACGATTACCGTCGAAAGTGAGGTCAATGTGGGCTCCACCTTTACCCTTACCCTCGAACTCGAAACCGCCTGCGGCCCCACGACGAACACCGAGAACGCAGAGCTGGTCGCACGGCTCGCTCAAAAACGGGTACTCATCATCGATGACAATGCGACCAATCGAAAGTTTCTTTCGCGTCTTCTCACGCTCTGGTCTGTTGAGCATGGCATCGCCACCGGCGCAGAAGACGCCTTGGCTCAGCTGGATTTTGCGCGCGACTCGGGAAGTCGGTGGGATCTGCTCTTGCTCGACTATCAAATGCCGGGAGTCGACGGACTCGGGCTCGCTCGGGAAATTCAAAAACGCAATTACCCACTACCCATAGCAACGCCACTCCTCACGTCAGCCAATCTTCAACCCGAAAGTCAGGTTCTCTCGGAGCACGCGATCCACTCGGTTCTCAGCAAACCCATCCGTCGGCATTCGCTTTTGGAGAGGATGATCTCGGCGCTGTATCTCTCGAACGACCCGA
>DKKJ01000042.1:4963-6299 GCA_002455175.1 Opitutaceae bacterium UBA6669 | reverse complement strand
GCCCTACGGAGTGCTGTTACCGCACGAGCTCGACAATTTTTTGGTGGTGACCACGGTGTCGGCTACCCATGTCGGGTGGGGGACGATTCGGCAGACGCCGACCCTCATGCATCTTGCTGAGTCCGCGGCTTGGGCCGTGGTGGTGGCGTTAAAGGCAGGCATTCCTCCGGCGACCGTTGAGGTGGCTGCTCTGCAACGTACTCTCGTGGCTCAAGGCGTGATGATTACCTTTTTTAGCAACTGTGATATGACAGCTCCCGACGATTGGGTGCAATCGGTGCAACTTGCTGGGACGCGTGGCGAGTATTCCAGCTATGATGCCTCCGTTGCAAAACGTGAATGAGCCACGCTAAAGGGTCTCCCAAGGTGACCAGTAGGAATACGTTGGTCTCGGAGAAGATTGTCGTTGGCTGCACGCAGCCCCTAATCTGAACCACCGTGCTTTGTCGTCATGACTGATTGTCCCAAACCTTACCAACTCCGATCCCTCTCTTCTCGTGGCGGTTATCGTGCGGGTCTGACTTTGTTACTGGCGTGTGCTTTTCACCTCGGGGCTGGACTGATAAGGGCTGCCGAGGCGAAGCCTATTTCGTTGGGGAAGCTTCCCCTGCTGTTTGTGGATGATAGTGGACTTACTTTACGTCGTGGAGTGGTCCCTACCGTCCATCAGGCGCGTACCTATGCCAAACCGGTTGTCCAAGCTGATCGCCCCTGGGAGGGCGATCGCACTTATATCTATGGCTCTGCTTATCGGGATGAAAAGAGCGGCTTGTTCCAGCTTTGGTACGGTGCCCGCCCTGGAGTTGAGCACGGCGGCCGCTCAGAGTCGGTCGGTGGTGCTCCCGCTTTGCGCAATCAGGGGTTTGATCTCACTTTGTATGCGACGTCACGTGACGGGAAGAATTGGAACAAACCTTCGTTAGGGAATATTGAATACAATGGGTCAACCAAGAACAACATTGTCTCGGATTTTCATAGTGCTTCGATTCTGCGTGACGAGGGAGAGGTAGATCCTGGAAAACGTTTCAAAATGCTGGGCTACCTGGTCCGGCCAGCGCACGCCTATCACGCTGCTTACTCTGCCGATGGTCTCGTTTGGCATGATTATCCTAAGAGCGCGGTTTTAGAGCACGGAGATACCATCACGCTCACGCAGCATCCTGTCACCCGCGAGTACCTGGCCTACCATAAACGACCCGCTCACGTTCGTGGTCAAGGCCGACGGGTGGTTTGGTTGTCACGGAGTCACGACTTTCAGCAATGGAGCCAGCCCGAGCTCGTACTCGTTCCTGATGAGGCCGATGACGCGTGGGTTTCGCGTCCTCAGGAAAGAACT
>DKKJ01000042.1:4762-4951 GCA_002455175.1 Opitutaceae bacterium UBA6669 | reverse complement strand
CGGAGCACCGGGATCCTTTGATGCAGGTACCATTTTAGGCGTGTCTAGCACTGCAGTGCACACCGAGAAAGAAACCTGGGTTTTCTACACGGCGATTAACACCGGACATGGTGGTCCGCTGCCACCGAAACGCATCACGATCGGACGTGCTGACTGGCGGTTGCACGGATTTGTGTCACTGGATGCTGG
>DKKJ01000042.1:1970-4730 GCA_002455175.1 Opitutaceae bacterium UBA6669 | reverse complement strand
CCTGCCCCAAGATCGGCCGGTGAAACTGGTTCTCGAGATGACAAACACACGACTTTATAGCGTGTCGGCTCGTTGATCCGTCGCTGGCAAAGCCTCTTCAACCAGCATGGGTCTGCCGATACAAAGGCTGTCAGGGCGATCAAGGAAGGGACTTGGCTTCGCTGATATTGAGCAGCGTGTCGCCGGGAATATAGGTCGGCGTGCAACGGATTGCTTCTGGATTTTTCTCGCGCGCATGGAGCGTGCGTACGACCAGCGGGGCCATTCTCCGAGCAAACTTTTCCGGAGGAAAGGTGTAGTGGCTCGGTTGGGGGNNGGTCAGCATCGCGACAGAGAACAGAAAGATCGTGGGGAATGCGCAGCCGTTGTTGGGCGAGTAGACTCAAAACGCTGAGGTAGACCACAGGTTGCGCGACGAAGAGAGCGGTAGGTCGCTGCGCAGAACGGAGGAGTCTCCGCAGTGCGTTCAAGATACTTTCTCGGCTGCGGTCATGATGGACAACCTGGACTTTGCCGGCAAAAGTCGCTGTCTGCATCCCATCGATAAACCCTCGTTCGCTTTCCAGTTCACCTGCGCGATTGGTATGCTCCGTGAGAAAGGCGACATTGCGATGACCGTTGCGAACAAACACTCCCGNNTCGTGGGTTGAGCCCGAGACCACACAGGGAATTTCGGACTCCATGAACCATCGCTGAATCGATCGGGTGGAATGGGTGAGTATCCAACCGCTAGATGGGTGGGTTTCGGTGAGCTTGGCCAACGCTCCGGCCGGATTTCGGCTGAAGCATTTGGGAGCGGCCTGCCAACGCAGTTTAATTCCGGAGCTATGGAGTCTCGCCTGCAGGTGCCCGCCCCACAAGGCTGTGTAGGGACGCAAGTTTTCAAGAGGCTCGGGACAGAGAACCGTAACGACCTGATCGGTGGTCGCGGCGTATCCACGACGGGAGNNCTCCGGATGGTCTTCCGGCTGACCTGGAGTTCGTCAGCCAAATGTCGCTCGCCCGGTAGCCACTCCTCCCATCGACGCTTGTCGATGAGCTCAGTCAAGTGGTCCGTTACCTGGGCAGCGAGGTCTTTGAACGCGAGGGAGCGTAGAGGCATGGGGAACGCTTGATCAGCGATCAGGTGCACGGATTCGGCAAGCTTGCTTTTGCGCCCGTATCTTTCGCTCGCCGTCTAAATGATCGGCTGGACGCCCTTGGCTGGCTTGCCATCGAAAAGGAGAGGCTCTTGAAGAGGGGACGATGGTCTCCTGTAGGGACCGGACCAATCAAGTTGTCCGGAAGGTATCCGCGCTCCAAAACGCCGCTTGTGTCCGCCTCTTTGTGAGAGTGGTCGTAACCCCTTCACCCCGTTCTGATCTGCCATGCCTGCGTTCCCTTTTGCCTTTCCTTGTCGAGCGATTTTCTCCCTCTCCATCGTTGTGAGGTTGATTGCGGCGGTCGGGGTTTACTTGACCTTGGCGCTCGTGACCTGGAGTCAGGTGCAATCAGGAGTGATCGAACACCGAGTCTTGAATCCGGCTACGGGTGACTACCTGCTCAATGCGCGGATCTCGGTGGATGGAAGTGAGCGCGAGGCTCTGACCGATTCGACGGGCTTCTTCCGCCTCACCGGAGTTCCGGTGGGTTCGAATACCCTTCGGGTCACCTATCCTGGTTTTGAAGTCATAACGCGTCAGGTTGAGGTAAGCGCTGATTCTGCAGCGCGCCAAGACTTCGAGTTGGGCCGTGTTGCCGGGAAAGAGCGGGAAGCGGTTCTGCTCGATGCTTACTCGGTGGAAGCTACCCGAGAAATGGACGCCAATGTTTTGGCGGTCAATGAACAGCGTTATGCTCCTAATATTAAGAATGTAATTGCTGCTGAGGCTTTTGGTGACGTCAGTGAAGGCAACCTGGGTGAATTTGTGAAACGCCTTCCTGGGTTGTCGATTATTGAGGCCGCAGGTGACGCGTCGGAGCTCTCTATCCGCGGATTTGAAGGGGCGTTTTCCCCCATCACTATGGATGGCCTCTCGACACCCAGCGCCTCCTCATCGGCGACTTCGGCCAGCCGAGGAAATAATTTGGAGCAAATCTCCATCAGTAACATCGCGCGAATCGAAGTGATTAAATCACCCATGCCGAGTATTCCTGCGCATTTCTTGGGGGGAAGCGTGAATCTTATTCGCAAGAGTTCGTTTGAGCGCAGCAAGCCTCAGATGATCATCCGAGGCACCCTCCAGTTCACCGCTGATGACTATTCTTTCAGCAAGTCGCCGGGGCCCGGTACACCCGAGACGCGCAAACTGCGGCCAGGATACGATTTTTCCTACGTCAATCCCCTAACGAAAAACTTTGGCTTCACGATCAGCTCATTGATGTCGGATCAGTTTGGAAAACTTCTGGGGCCGCAGCGTACTTGGGAATTTGCTACAGANNCGGACGTTGCGTACCACGGAAGACTCGCGAGAAACGAAACGTGAGTCTCACGCCATTGGGGTGGATTGGCGTCCCTGGGAGCCTCTCACGCTTAACTTTGGTTTTCGCCAAGGCGTTTACGACCTCTTCACAGCTCCGAACCGTCTTCAGTTCAATACCGGTAACAACCCAGCGTCTTATAGCGACGATCATACTCAGGGACGTTCTGGAGGCGCAACCGTGGTGCATCAACAGATCTGGACCGGCAAGGTAGGAACCACGAATCAATTTACCCTTTCGGGAAAGTATCGCCAAGGTCAGTGGTCGGGAGATTTCGCGGCTTCCACGAGCAAATCGGAT
>DKKJ01000042.1:1635-1962 GCA_002455175.1 Opitutaceae bacterium UBA6669 | reverse complement strand
GGACTTGTCGAAGTATCAAATTATGAGCGTGAGTGCTGATCAGCGTAATGCGGTCGACACGATCGACGAAGCGAACTTCAACCTGCGGCGGGAGTTTGTCTGGAGCCAGATCACTGCTGCCCTTCAAGTAGGTGGGTTGTATCAGAAACGTGCGTTGAAACGCGACCAGTGGACGCCCACCTGGAACTTCGTGGGGGCGGATGGCCTTCAAGGAACAGCCGATGATGTGGCTACGCCGTTTGTCGACCCAATCCTCCGGGGCACAGATGCGAAATTCAACACCCCCTCGGACATTCAATGGCCGGATTTGCGGGCCCTTTATCGGCT
>DKKJ01000042.1:0-1626 GCA_002455175.1 Opitutaceae bacterium UBA6669 | reverse complement strand
CGGCTTGCTGAGAGATCGCGACGCTATCTATCAGCGTGATGCTGCGGGTAATCTGCTTCGAGGTTCGAACGGACAGCCGATTCCCATCACCACCGATCCTTTGAGCCAGGCCAAGTTGGAGTACAAGATTCTCGGCAAGACGGAAAGCCGCACCTACGACGACTTTTTTCCCAGCGTTAATGTCACTATCAACGTGCGCGATGATCTTTTGCTCCGTCTGGGCGCTGGCCGAACTATGGGAAGGCCGAACTTCAATAACATCGTTCCGAACATTGATATCGATGAAGACGGCGAGGATTCGAGCACGGGTGTCATTCGGGCTCGTAACCCAGGGCTGAAACCTTGGATCGCCAAAAACTATGATGTATCGTTGGAGTATTACACGAAATCGGGGGGCGTGATTTCCGTGGGAGTTTTCCGAAAGAATCTTACAGGGGCGTTTGGTCAGCAGACGGTTCTAGTCGACCAAGCCATCATCAACGCGTTTGGCCTCGATCCTATTTACGAAGGGTGGGACTTTATCTCGACGTTTAACGTGGGTCAGGAGACCAAGATGGATGGCTATGAGTTGAATCTGAGTCATTCACTCGACTTCATTCATCGTTGGACGAAGGGGATCTCCGTGTTCGGAAACGTTACCAAGATCGAGGTAGATGGCCCCTCCGCCGTGCAGCGTCCATCGACTAATGCCAACTGGGGTATTTCCTACGCAAATCGCAAAATCTCCGTGGGACTCGCCTGGAATTATGTCGGCCATCAATGGAATCCCGCGACGGGTATCGGTGACGGAGGAGTCACGGGGCGTGATGGCCGGACGACATTGGATCTCACCAGTCAGTTTCGCTTCTCTCCCCGGTTTTCCTTTTTCTTCAATGCGCGAAATTTGACGGATGAGACCACGTACGCCTTGCGCTACAGCAATCTCAGTCCGGACTATAGCCGCGTAGGGAATGTTGGCTATGCGGGGGTAAAGATGTCTGTCGGAATCAAAGGCACGTTCTAATCCTGACGTTATGTCGCAGGCCAATAGGCTCGTCTTACGAAGCGTATCTCTATTTTGGCGACGGGTTGCCCTGGGTGTTTTCGTAGTCGTAAGTGCGTCTGCCCAAGCGACGATGGAACCCGAACCCATCGTGTTGGCGGACGTCCCGCTGCTATTTGTCGACNNCCACGCGTTGACTTCGGTGGAACGCGTGGTGCGCACACTCCATCCGGCGCGGACTCATCCCACGCCAGTGATCGAACCTGATCGTCCGTGGGAAGGAGTGCGGGTGTACACTTATGGGTCGATCGATCGATCGCCGACTGACGACCTGTTCCGAGTGTGGTATATGTCTCATTCCCGGGTGTTGTATGCTACCTCGGTCGATGGATTTGCGTGGAGCAAGCCGAATCTCAACCTTCATTCCTTTGAGGGATCTTCTGCTAACAACATCGTCGCCCCGGNNACTCAGGATCCGCAGACAGGTGAGTTTTTGGCCTTCTTTAAGAAACGATCCTCAGAAGTCCCGGGTCGCGTTGTATGGCTGACGAAGAGTCGTGATTTTGAAACCTGGAGTGAGCCTAAATTGGTCTTTTATGCGGACAAGCAAGACAATCGATGGGCGCGCACCGCCGATCAGCTCA
>DKKJ01000335.1 GCA_002455175.1 Opitutaceae bacterium UBA6669 | reverse complement strand
CAAAACATCGGACTCGAAGGTTTTCTGTGAGCTTTCCCATCGCTATCCCGAACTCCTTTTGATCCTCGGGCATATCAACGGGGGTGGAGATTGGGAGTGGTCCATCAAAGCCCTAAGAAACTGTCCAAACGTCTATTTGGATACATCAGNNCGCCACCGATATGACGATGGAGGGTAGTGTGGGAAAACTGCTTTCTGCTCAGATCACGCCGGAACAGAGGGAAGACATTTTCTGGCGTAACTTACGGGGTTTGCTCGACCGGAGGCGCGCATGATCATCGACGTCAATGCCGGCCTGGGATCTTACGCTTTCCGTTCCCTGCCTCATTCCACCCCGGAGGCTGCCATCGCTCATATGGACGCGAACGGCATCGACCGCGCTCTGGTCGTTTCATTGCCCGCGCTCCTCTACCGCGACGCTCATCAAGGAAACGAAGAGCTCGCCATCGCGATTGCGGCATTCTCCCGCCGATTGGTCGGCGTTGCCGCCGTGAACCCCAACTATCCAGGCTGGGAAGACGATCTCCAACGTTCGGTGCAGACACTCGGGATGAAAGCGGTCGCGCTTCATCCAGAGCATCATGGCTACAAATTGCAGGATCCTGCTGCCCAAGCAGCCTTGAAACAGATAGAGCAATTGGGCGTCCCGCTGGTGCTCACTCAGCGGTTTGAAGATCGGCGCCAACGCCACGCGTGGGATCGCGCAGAAGATCTCGTGTTTGCCGAGGTGGTCGCAGCCCTGGCTCCGTTCCGCACGCTTCGCGTTCACTTTTCGAATTGGATCGGTCTGGACGGAAAACGCATGGTGGATGCCGGTTTGAAAGGACGCTGCCTGATCGATTTCGCCCGCCTTCACGTGCTGCTAAGGAAAGACGTGCCTCATCTGATTGAGCACTTGGGAGTCGAAGCAATCGCCTTCGGATCACACGCTCCATTCGACTACCTCGGACCTTCGTTGGTAAAACTTTCGAATCTCGATACGTTTTCAAACGATGACCAGGCACAGATCGCTTGGAAGAACGCCGCAGCGTTTTTTAGACTCTGATCGAGAGCGAGACTGCGCCTCAGCAGCATCAGTTAGCGTGGGACGGCTCTGCAGTACAACCGGTGCCGTGACGCAAAATTGACCAGACTTACGCCTGGCCCTCGCGAAAATCACTTCCAGCTGCGCCGGCTAACTCTTCGCGTAGTGGCTGGAAACCTTACGAACGGCCTGGCCTACTTCACGGATAAACTCTTCAGACATGGATTCATTGATCCGGAACTGAATGCCATCTCTCAGAATCATCTCCGTGGTTTCACAGGTCACTTTGCGGTAGTCCATGGTGGTCAGTCCCAAATCCTTGATCGGCCACTTTCCTGCGAAAAACGCATGGTTCTGGAACAGCGGCATCCGATAGATGGGAATCGGAATGTATCCAGGTGATTCAGGTACGCCTTCAGCAACCAACGCTTTGACGAACTCGGCCCGTGAAACGCTCGACCGAGAAGGGTTAAACATCGCGAAGTAAAACCAGTATGTGCTGCGATTTCCAGCGTCCACTCGAGGAGCGGTAATCGCCGGGAGTCCTTGTATGCCCTCGGTCAACAAGGTCCCGAGNNGAGCCGAGAGCGTTTCGAAGCAATGCCTTCCAATCGATCAAGCTGCGCTGCCGCAATCGCCGCCTGAGGCTCACTCATGCGATAGTTGGTCGCCAAGACAGCGGTTTTATCAAAACCACCCGAGACACGATCCATGCCCTTGTCACCAAATGGCTGAAGCAACGGACCAAACCGTTCATCATTGGAGGCGACGATTCCTCCGTCACCGCTGTCGACTTGCTTGGAGTTTTGCAGCGAAAAGCACGCCAGATGTCCCACCGTCCCCACCGGCTTCCCCTGATACTTGGCGCCCCACGCCTGGGCGCAGTCTTCGATCAGGACAAGCTGGTGCTGATCTGCCAGGGCCTTCAATCCCTTCAGATCGCACGGATTACCGGTGAGGTGCACCGCGATGATCGCCTTGGTTCGTGGTGTGATCGCCTTGCGGACCGCTTCGACGCTCAAGTTCGCGGTGCCTCTTTCAAGATCGGCAAATACCGGGACACCCTGCTGGAAAAGAATTCCGGTCACCGTACCGATGTCACTGATACCCGTGGTGATGACTTCATCTCCAGGCCCAATTCCGGCTGCCGCGACTGCGATATGAATTGCAGCCGTCCCTGAAGAGCAGGTCATCACATGCTTCAGTGGATGATGCTGCTGAAAGCGTTCGATGAGAGCCTTCGTCTGCGGCCCCTTCCAGTAAAAGAGTGTATCCTGGCTAATCGTTTGGGTCAATCGTTCCAGCTCCGGGGCTCCCCAGCGAACCCAGGCGGCGTTTTTAGACTTCACTGTTTTCTCTCCCCCCAGCACCGCGAGTTTAGGAGATTCTGCAGCTGCATTCAGCGGCAGTTGACTCGCCAAAAGGGAGGCCGATCCAGCCAAAAGAAAAGATCGCCTCGAAAGCGATTGAGATCCCGCCGCTCCGACTAGGTCGTTCGCCAGCTCTTTCGATTTCATACTAGTAACCTTCCAGTTACATCATGCACTGTCGAGAGTGAACTTCAGCCCTCAGCGAAAGGAACTGCGCACGAAATCTCCAATCAAAGACGAAGGCTTTCCCTGCTAACGCTTCTGAGTATGGTCACTATAAACACATGCCGACCAAACTCTTTCTTTTTCTTGGTGTCCTTTCGCTACTTGTCGCGCCGCCCGTCTGGTGCCAGCGTGACTCAGAAGCACGATCCAGCAGTAGCTATTGGCTGTATGCGGATGTGCCGGTTTGGGACATCGCTGACGAAGGACTTCCCTTCCGCGCCACGATCGCTCTCCCTAGCGAACGCGATCCGCTTTCGCGCCTGTTGCGCGTGAGCGAGAATCGATGGACTGTGAGCCTGGGTTACGCCAAGGTGTACAATAGCTACGACGGTGCCACGGGGATATTCAAAAACCCAGGTGGACATGCCGCGATGGCCAGTGCGGGACGACAATTTCGCTGGGGCTTCAACGACGTTATGGGAGCAGCCACCCCAGATCTTGTCATAGAATTTGGTCTCCATGCTGCGACGCGTCGCTTTCCCGCGGATGGCA
This sequence comes from Opitutaceae bacterium UBA6669, assembly GCA_002455175.1. Classification (GTDB taxonomy): domain Bacteria; phylum Verrucomicrobiota; class Verrucomicrobiia; order Opitutales; family Opitutaceae; genus UBA6669. The sequence goes on along the minus strand of DKKJ01000335.1, from coordinate 2,815 downwards.
CCCACGCGAACTTCAAGCTCATCACTGGCTTGGAATGGTCCTTCCCCACAAAAAACCAACAGGCTTGGTCCGCAGCGTTGATTTGGCCTCACTTTTCAAATGCCGGCCTCTTGTCGCGCAACGCCGGATACGATGGGCTTGCCCTGCGTCTGGGTCGGCGTTTCTCGTTTTAGCTTCGCCCTCTTCTATTTCCCTTCCTCACCACCCTAAGAATTTAGAAAATCAATCCCTCAGAAAAAAGCTCGTTACCGTCCGCCTCTTGACGGGTCGAAAGCCTTGCCATGGATAGTGTTTCCTCTCCTACCCCTGAAATGAAACCCAAGCGGTTCTCCATGATCCGCTCCTTTGTGTTAGCGGATTTCCTTACTCTGGGAAATGGGTTTTGCGGCGCGGGTTCCGTCCTTTCCCTGATGCAGTACCTCATCGAGGGAGATACTCGCTGGCTGGTGTTCGCCATGATTCTCCTGCCTATCGCCGGCATTTTCGATTTCGCCGACGGCAGGGTCGCACGTTGGCGCAGACGCTCCTCAGCTCTGGGGGCTGACCTCGATTCTCTCGCCGACATTATTTCTTTTGGTCTCGCCCCGGCGGCCTTGGGATTCGCAGTGGGTCTGCGCGGCTCCCTGGACGTGGTGATCCTTCTCTACTTTGTGGCTTGCGGCATCAGCCGTCTGGCCCGATTCAACGCAACCGCGGACGCGCTTTCTGACGACTCAGGGAAAGTGAAGTACTTTGAAGGTACACCCATTCCCACGAGCATCCTTCTCGTATTGGTCATCGTNNACAACGGTCGTCTCGGGCCAGACCTCTGGCTAGGTCACTGGTCTATCGCCGGTCAGACTCTGCACCCCCTTTCGTTTCTCTACGCGCTGAGCGGAAGCGCAATGATCAGCACTTGGAGGATCCCTAAATTCTAAACCCTGCGGGGAGAGACACAGGCTCCGTTACCAGAGCTTTGCGCAAAACCATTCACCCCAAAGCGGGAATCACGTGACGCAAGAGCTGAGCGAGGAGCGCCCGATCACGTTCAAGCAGTTCAGAGCGGGGAGAGGTTGTAGGAATCCCATCCGTGACTCGTTGAAGTGTGCGTTCATCCACGACCCCCAGTTCCACGGCTAGCAGCTTTGCTACGACCTCACGCGCGCGATTCAACCGAACTGTGGGGGTAGTGGACGCGTCCCAAGCCTCTTGAGCTCGCAAACGCTCCATCATGGTACGGGCAATAAAATCAGCGCGATCCGGCATTCCCCCATGCAAGCATGAGCTTATCGCAGTGACAATCCCAAGCCAACAGATCTATCGCTCAACGAATAAGCGCCTCGAGCTGACTACGCAGGTCTCGCGCAATTTTGCCGAGACGATTGTCTGACGTAAAATAATTCACGCCGACCTGAAACGCCTCGTCACGCGCTTCGTCGGAGCACGTCGCCATTACAATGGGAATTGTGGGATTCTTCTCCCGAATCTTCTTAACCAAAGTCATCCCGCTCATCTGCGGCATGCGATTGTCCGTGACGACGGCATGAAATTGCGTCTGCGAAAGGGCATCCAAAGCGTGCTGGCCATTTTTAGCTGTGACCAAAGTCGCCTCGGGAAATACCCGTTGGAGATCAAGCTTCAGCAGAAAGAGCCCATCCTCGTCGTCATTGACCAACAGAATCGCCAACGGCGGACGCGAGCTGGCATTAGGAGGAGAGTCTGAAGACGAGGTCGTGGACGGTGAGTGCTCTGCCTTCATGATCATAGGATTTCCCTTCTCATCCCTTTCACCGAACTGTTCCCCACAGGAGAAGAAACCAACCAGTCACACGAGCGTGTCGGGAAATGAGTAAAAGCGAATGGGGTTTTGCCTTCCTGTACTACCATCTTGGATAAAGAAAATCGTCACTCGCTCAGAAAAGCAAAATGTAAACCTTCCGGCACGGGGCATGGGAAATTCCCCGATGCCGATCGTTTGATGGTGCAACAGAGTCCAAAAAGGAAGCATCCGCGAACCCGTTTACGACGCATCTCCTCATCAGCCGCCGAGCTAGGAATCAGTAGAATAATTTCCGTTTCCATCTGAACTTAAATGGCTTACAAACATCCTTGAGCCGATGATGCGAAAAGATAGCCTAACTTCTCGTTTCCAGCTTCGACCTCCCACCTCCTACCCCATGCTTCCGCGTTCACTTCGAATCGCTGCCCTTTTAGCCCTCAGTTGCTCCAGCTTGACCTCGCCTTCCATTGCCGCTGCGGATCCCGCCCCATCCGTCGTCAAGATGTTGATACCGGGTTTCAGCGTNNTCCCGCTGACTCTCACCAATCAAAATAACGTGGAATACACGCCCGATGGGCGGCTGTTCTCGGCGGGTTACGATGGCCGCGTTCATATGCTCAAGGATACGGATGGCGACGGCCTCGAGGACAAAGTGATTACGCTATGGGACAAAACCAGCGGAGACTTCCCCCTGGGAATCACCTTTCACGAAAAGGCTCTCTACATTGTTTATCGGTCTGAGATCGTTCGCTTCACTGATCCCGANNCCGATGGCGATGGAGTTCCGGATCGACGCGAGGTCATTCTGTCGGATTGGGATAAGACGAATATCATCAAAGCGCCTCTGATTCTGACCGCGCGTATGGGTTTCGCTAACGGCTTGGCCATCGGTCCGGACGTTTATTTCTACGTCGCGATGGGATCGGCGGCCTTTCAGCACCCCTACCGACGCGACCCGTCGGGAAAGATCCACTACAAGACCAGTGATCTTCGAGGGTGCTTACTGCGTATTGCCCCGGACGGTTCTACGGTCGAGCAAATCGCAACCGGGCTCCG
>DKKJ01000276.1 GCA_002455175.1 Opitutaceae bacterium UBA6669 | reverse complement strand
GAACACCCGAAACCACCGCACAAGCGCGCTCCGCCACCGCCCGGTTCCTCACCGAAGCGCTGCAATCGGGAGCCCGCGCGCCACGACACAAAGACTCTCTGGCAGCGGAAGATGCTGGGCCGTACCGCGCCACGTCCAAGGTCAAGTCGGAGCCGACTGCGCCCGATTCAACCCACACCCTGACTCTGCTCGGAGCGCGGGAAAACAACCTGAAGAACCTCTCTCTTTCCCTGCCGCATCGCGAATTAGCCGTGGTGACCGGTGTGTCCGGATCCGGTAAATCGACGTTGGCCTTCGACATTGTTTTTGCGGAAGGCCAGCGCCGCTTCATGGAAGCTATGTCGCCGTATGCGCGACAATTCGTCGAGCAGTTACCCCGACCAGACATCGACCGGCTGACCGGGATTCCGCCGACAGTTGCCATCGAGCAGCGCGTGACGCGCGGCTCGCGGAAATCCACCGTCGCCACCATCACCGAGGTGGCGCAGTATCTGCGACTTCTCTACGCGCGACTCGGGGTGCAGCATCACCCCGACTCCGACAAGCCTGTCGAACCCCTTTCCCTAGGACAGCTCAAGCGGCTCCTCGCACGCGTGCTGGAAACTCCGAAAGCCAAACGCGCCAAACATCTTTATCTCTGCGCGCCCTTGGTGCGCGGTCGCAAAGGCCATCACCAGCCGATTGCTACGTGGATCGAAGACCATGGATTCGAATTAATGCGAGCAGACGGACGTCTGCTCCGGGTGGATACCTTCGAGAAACTCGACCGATACAAGGAGCATGACGTTGAAGTTGTCGTCGCTGACCTCAAAGCTCCGGCTCCATCCGTCCCCACTCCGGCGCCCAAGAAGAAAACTCGAGGAAAGGCCACGGCGGCACCCGCCGCTGCGGCGGTCAAACGGGATCCGCTGGAAGAAGCGTTGCGCCTCGGAAAAGGCTCTTGCTTCGTGGTGACCCCACAGAGCGAGACGCTCTCCTGGTTTTCCACGACGAGAACGGACATCGAGACCGGAGAAAGTTTTCCTGAACACGATCCCAAACATTTCTCGCATAACTCACCGCGAGGCTGGTGCCCCACCTGCCGCGGGCACGGGAAAGTCTTTCCGTGGATGCTCGAGTCGGGCGAAGACGAGGAAGAAGACGATCCGGCAGCGCGACTCCGCGAGTTCGGCATCGAGTCCGGCGACGAGGTTTCCTCGGAGGGAACGCCCTGTCCCGATTGTCACGGCGAACGTCTGAACCGCATTGCTCGGGCCGTGAAACTTCACTTCCGCGGAAAACTACCGCCCCTGTCTCTGCCCGCCCTCCTCCGCTCGACGCCGTCGCAGCTTCTGGCGCACCTCCGCGAACTCGCGCTGGATGAGCGAGGCCGACTGATCACCCAAGACATCGTTCCCCAGATCGAAGAACGCCTTCGTTTTCTCGATCATGTTGGTTTGGGATACCTTTCCTTGGACCGACCCACAGAAACGCTTTCCGGCGGTGAAGCCCAGCGAATCCGTTTGGCGGCCCAACTCGGAACGAATCTAGCAGGGGTTCTCTATGTGCTGGACGAGCCCAGCATTGGTCTGCATGCACGCGACAATGACCGCCTGATCGAAACGCTCATCAGCCTAAAGGAAAAAGGAAACTCTCTCCTCGTCGTCGAACATGATGACGAGTTGATGGAGCGGGCCGATCGCATTATCGATCTCGGGCCCGCGGCTGGCATTCACGGCGGCGAGCTCCTGGCCAATGGTACACCTGAGGAGATTAAAGCCAGTGATCGCTCCCTCACCGGGCTTTTTCTGGCCAAGGGAATTGCTCATCCCTCACGCGGAGCGTATCGACCTGTTGACGACGCCAAGACCAAGTCGGGCTGGCTTGAGCTTAAAGGTGCGCGCTTCCGTAATCTGAAGAACATCGACCTCGCACTTCCTCCAGGACGTCTGGTCATGATCGCGGGTCCAAGTGGCGCAGGGAAGTCCACACTCTTCCGCGATCTGCTTCATCCTGCGGTCAAACACGCGATCGAGCATCGGCAAGCGCGCCTGAGCGGTCGCGACTTCGTCAAGAAGAGCGGGTTTTCGACCGCCATGGAAAACGCAGCGGATACGGCGACACCGCCTGCGCCTTTCGACGAGCTCCGAGGAGCCCATGGCTTCCGCTCTGTGGTGGAAGTAGATCAATCGCCGATCGGAAAGACCCCTCGTTCGACGCCAGCCACTTACCTGGGGATCTTCGATTTGATCCGACAATTTTTTGCCTCGCTCCCCGAGGCGAAGATGCGCGGCTATGGCCCAGGTCGATTTTCCTTCAACACCGCAGGTGGACGCTGTCCTACGTGCGAAGGCGGAGGACGGATTCGCATGGAAATGGCGTTCATGCCTGACACCTATCTTCCCTGCGATGACTGCCGCGGACTTCGCTACAGTCCCGAACTCTCAGACATTACCTGGAAAGGAAAGAGCATCGGCGAGGTGCTGCGATTGACCTTTGAGGAAGCGGTGGTCTTTTTCGATTTCCACTCTCAGCTTTCGCAAATCTGCGATCTGATGGTGAAGTGCGGGCTCGGCTACCTCACCTTGGGACAAAGTTCTCCGACCCTTTCAGGTGGTGAAGCTCAACGCCTCAAACTTGTCACCGAGCTGTCGCATGGTCTGGCCAGCTACAAAGAGCGAAGCCGCGGGGTACAACCGCGAAACCTCTATCTGTTGGAAGAACCCACGATTGGCCTACACCTCAGTGACTGCGAACGCCTCATCGGCGTTCTTCACGCTCTGGTGGACCAAGGGCACACGGTGGTGGTGATCGAGCATCACCTAGACCTGCTGGCTGAAGCTGACTGGATCGTCGAACTGGGACCCAACGGAGGACCTACGGGCGGAGAGCTTCTCTACCAAGGCCCGCTCGCGGGGCTCCTCAAAGCCAAACGCAGCCCGACCGCGCCCTACCTGAGAAAGAAATTAAAACTGGTTTGAGCGGGGGTGCTAGCGGCCGGTGGATCACGGACCGCTGGCACGACGGGACCAGTTGGTACCGACTCCACGTTCTCACCCTCCCAGTTTCTAGCTAGGTCCTAGACTAATTGATCCTAGACACGTAACGCTCCGCGCGACGTCGACGGTAGTCCCACACCTCGCGACCGATCCATAAGCCGAGTCCTAGAAGCACGAACCATTTCCCTTGTCGGCAGAGCTGCCAGGCCCAGTAGCTCCCTGCGGCCATTTCTATCGGTTCACTGAATCCCAGGATTTGTCCGGGCGCCGCGAGTTGCGCTTTGAGAATCGCGGGTTCAGAGGGAGCAGGAACGTACGCCGCGCGCCATTCACCTCTCGGGATTTTCGTTGGGCGAATTTTCGCCAGCACCTTCCCGGTCGCAGCAGAAACCATCTCAAAAGTTGCACNNCCCTTGCGGTAGGCGAGCGGGAGGATTCGAGCTTCAGTGAACGGTTTTTGCTCGGGACTAGCAGCTGACAGCGGCAGTGGCGGTCGAATGCTGCTAGGCATGATTGGTCCGATGGTGGGCTTATCGATGATCCGTTTGAGTTCCGACGCCACGGGGAACGGAATTGGACCTCGCTCCAAATGGGCCAAATCGTGCGTGGCCAGGTACGCCTGCAGATTACGCTCGCACGCCCGCATATTGTCCCGCCATCCCGGCAGAAGATGCCCCCAAACGCTGACCAGCCCCATCCAGAGTCCGACTAGGAACACTCCAACCCAGGCTCCGGCGAGACCATCTTTTATTCTTCGACCAGCAGACTGCTGCTCGCGGACAAGCTCCAGTAAGGCTGCTCCGGAGAAGAAGAGTCCCATCAAAAAGACGTCCCCGTAACGACTCGCGGGAGTTTCTCCTCCGTCAGCAGACCGGTGATAAGCCACCGCCGCAGCCTGAGCGGCCACCCACAACCCTCCAGCGAGGATCAACCGCGCAAACCGATCATCGGATGCGTGCCGCGTCCAAATCCAGCGACCGATAAAGAGGAGCCAGGGCGTCCAAAAAAGAAACGCGAGCCACGGCGTTGTCACCCAGGGCCAAGCCAGGCACTTCAAGAGATAAGTGATAAAAATCTGGATACTTTGCGCGTGCAGGTAGTCATGCCAGGGAGCGGGAGCACGCAACCAAGCACCGATGCCTGCCAGCACCGCTCCGGCGATGAGAGTCAACAGGGCATCGCGGCGATTTCCCCACCGGCTGACGAAAAATAATCCCGCACACATCATCACGACCACTCCTGCCAGAAAGCCTGAACCCATGCTGACAAGCGCAACAGCGCCTGCTAACCACCCCGACCACCAAAGGCCAGAGAGAGCGGGCCGACAGAGCATCCCGTACATACAGAACAGCGAGAGCCCCATCATGATGTAGAACTGAGACTGAAATCCGGAGAGAATATTCTCATATCCCAGGGGAAGTATCACTGCGAGCGTCAACCCCGCCGCCAGCAGAGAGCTCACGCCAGCACGGAAATAACGCAGCAACGCCCCCACAGCCACAGCCACAATCAGAGCGTGCAACCCCGCATTCACAATACTCTCAAGTCGGCCATCCCACTGGCCATTGGTAAGAACCAAAACCACGTTGAGGAGCAACGTCGGAATGATACGATGCTCACTGTGGGGAACCGGCAACGTCTCCCAAGCAGAGCCACGCTCTAACCATGGATCCAAGATAAGATCTCCCTGCTTATTCCACTGATCCCAATAGGGGATGTCCGAGCCGAAGCGATCAATGACGATCATCTTCGCTCCTAACACGATCAGAAAGACCGCGATCATCTGCCACCACGGCCAGTTTCTAGCCCGGGGCTTGAGTGAGGAGACGTCCGTCTGCGCTGACATGCTCTGCGGAATGGCGTATGGCCACACCGAGTCAAATCCTATTCAGGATCTGACGGCTAGGCTAGGCAGCGATAAGACGAGGGATAAAAATGAGTCCCCCGGTGATCACGGCAGCACTGGCAGCAATCAGGACCGCCCCCGCTGAGATGTCCTTGGCCCGACCGATCAGAGGATGATGTTCCCGCGTCACGGCATCGCCGAGACACTCCACGGCGGTGTTAAGNNCAGCGCCTCGGCGATCCAGACCGCAGCAATCGTCAGGACCAGCACGCACCACTCCAGACGAGTGATCTCGAAAAACACTCCCAATCCGCAAACGACCAACGCAGCAACCAAGTGCACCTGCGCGTTAGGTTGCGTCGTCAGCATCACCCAAAGGCCATTGGCGGCAGGGCGTAGGCTTTTTAAAAAACCGGAAGCAGTGGAGACCCTTGGCTTCATCCGGAAATTGTCACCCAGATCACTCCACCAACGCGAGCGCGGGCTTAGAGACCAAAAACCTTCAAGATGCCGTTCCAAAGCGAAGACCAGAAGCGTCCGGCTCTTTGGCCGGGTTCAGCCTGCGCGGTTTCTTGACAGATGAAGACTCCGGGGCCCGCAAAGAGATCATCGAAAAGCGGATTCATCTCGCGATAGTAGCCCCAGAAGGTCTCCGCACGGACCNNTGCGTCGCGCTGCTCGAGGTTGACCTTCGCGATCTACCAATCGTTCGGCCCGAACCCCACGAGTGCCCGCCACCACCAAGCGGCACGGACCGACAAATTCAAAAAATCGAAACTGCAGCGTTACCCACGAGAGCCAGCGCCAAATTACCCAACGCCGAGAAATCTGCAGGGTTTCCCCAGCATTGTTGATCACCCCCGCAAGAAAACTTGGGCGCAGAATCAACGAACTCCCCGCGGGTACGTGGACCACCGCCAACTCGATGTGCGGATCCTGTGCGTTGGAAAACGTCACTCGGTACTCTGCACCTGCGGTACCATTCTGCATTTCCACCAGTTCGGAAAGACCACAGGCGAGGCTCGTGAACGGGATTCGCCAATCGAGAAGGAATCGGGTTTTTCGAGAGAGCCCTTCGTCGGATGCCTGAAGGTATTTTTCTTTCACTCTAAGCCGCTCGCCTGGCCACAGCGCAGCATCTACGGAAACATGGCTTTCCCCGACATCCGGGGGCAGGGTTGACTCTGTATTGAATTTGAGAGGACGGCCGCGCGCGACCAAGGGCGCCAGACAGTAGTAAAGAAAGAGTTTCCATAACGTGGGACCGAACAGGTAAGTCGCTATTGCGAGCACGAGGTAGACTTTGGTTTTGTCCCATGCCTCGCGAAGATAACGAATCGTTTCTGACTCGATTTGCTCCGTGTCGATGAGCTCTTTCTCCACCCGTTCCAGCGAAAGCAAAAGCCCCTCCTTTTCCCACGTGGTATGGGTAAGGAGACGCTGGATTTCCGGAAGCTTGGCGCTCGCCTCTCGTTTCAACTCCTCCACGCGCGCGGCCTGAGCTTCGTTGGCTTTTTGTTGCTCTGGATTGCCAAACAACCGATCCCACCAGTTGGCCAAATCCTGCAACGCCACCAGGATTTTCTCGGCTCGAGCGATCCGTTGCTTCTGGGTCTCCGCTTCAGCCTGCAGGCCGGCGATCCGCTTCTCAATATCTGTCCTCAAGGCGGTCAGGCGTTCCCGCTCTAAGGTGAGCAGCTCCACCCGCTGAGTCCTTCGCGCCTCCGTCCCCTGTTGGTCTTGGATAAATAGCCAGAGGGCGTAGGCCGCCAGACTAAGCACTCCAATCAAAATGACCACGGCCAGCTTTTGCAGGAGCCATGCGCCAAGTTTAGCCAGGAGTGAATACATCTACCTCAGTGTGAAGGACGAAGCAGTCTTATTTCAACCGCGATCCAGACCAGCGGATTCGCTCCGGGTTTCGTTCTTTTCACACCTCCGCCATTGCGGCGGATGCGTTTCCCCCATCTATTTGCCAGCAAGCAACAACGAGGCTCTCGGAATGCCTCGTTGCGACGGACGTTTGTTTCACACCCATTGCCATGTCCAAAGCCATCATCTCCCCTCTCTACAATTCAGATGTCTTTCGGATGGCCTGCCGTCAGTTCGACCAAGCGGCAGATGCCATCAACCTCCCCGAAGCGATTCGCGATCGCACCAAGTGGCCACGCCGCTGCCTCGCGGTTTCGCTTCCCGTGAAACGCGACAACGGCAGCGTGACCCTCTTCGAGGGATACCGGGTCCAGCACAACCTCTCCACCGGGCCGGCCAAAGGCGGAATTCGCTTTCACCCTCATGTGACCATCGGGGAAGTGGCTGCCCTTGCCATGTGGATGAGCTTNNACCTTCCTTACGGCGGAGCCAAGGGCGGTGTGATCGTCGATCCCAATCTTTTGTCTGAGGGAGAACTGGAGCGCCTCTCCCGGCGTTACATGCAGGAGCTGATCCCTTTTATCGGGCCTCATGTGGATGTTCCCGCCCCGGATGTCGGGACCAACGAAAAAGTGATGGGCTGGATGGTCGATACCTATTCCAGCTACATGGGACGCTTGGAAAACGCCATCGTGACCGGCAAGCCCATCGCGCTCGGGGGATCTCAAGGTCGACGCGAAGCCACCGGTGCCGGCGTAGCGTACCTGGTCAAATCGTATCTCGAAGATCTGAAAATCCCAATTCAAGACGCCACGGTGGCAATCCAGGGCTTTGGCAATGTTGGTTCGGAGACCGCCCTCGCGCTTTCAGCGTTCGGCGCGAAGATCATTGCGATTTCCGATCACACCGGCGCGTTTCACAATCCGCGCGGCATCGACGTCAAAAAGGCCGTTGACTACGTGAAATTCAATCGGGTGCTCAAGGACTTTCACGGGGGCGACGAGTTTACCAATGAGGAGTTGCTCACGATGCCGTGCACCGTGCTGATCCCCGCCGCCCTTGAGCGAGTGATCACGCCACAGAATGCGCCCCGCCTGCGGTGCCGGATCCTCGCCGAAGCAGCCAATGGTCCCACCACCAATCAGGCAGATCGCATCATCGATAAACGCGGCGACATCGAGTTGATCCCCGACGTTCTTTGTAACGCGGGCGGCGTGATTGTCTCTTACTTCGAGTGGCTGCAGAACCTTCAGAACTACTATTGGACGCGCGACGAGGTGATCACTAAACTCTATGCGATTCTGGAGAAGGCGAAAGCTTCGGTGGAGTACCAGAAACGCAAGTCGAAGTTCAGCCGTCGCCTCGCTGCCCTGACGCTGGGAATCGCCCGCGTGGCCGATGCCAAGCAAAGTCGAGGACTCTTCCCGTGAGTGGTTTCCTGACGATCCTTCCGGACGGCAAATCACGCTGCCGCTGGTGCGATGCCACTCCGGCGTTTATCCCATATCACGACACGGAATGGGGGTTTCCGGTGAAGGACGATTTCCGCCTGTTCGAAAAGCTCTGCCTGGAAGGTTTCCAATCCGGCCTCAGCTGGCGGACGATTCTCGCCAAGCGCGAAGCCTTTCGTGAGGTTTTTGTCGGCTTCGATTTTCACCAACTCGCTCGCTTCACTCCTAAAGACGTGACCCGACTTCTGCAGGACGAGCGGATCATTCGTCATCGTGGCAAAATCGAAGCTACGCTCAACAATGCCCGTCAAGCGGTGTCTATGGTCAAGCAAGAGGGCTCATTGGCAGCGTTTATCTGGCGTTACGAACCCACAGGGGATTCCCGACGTACGCCGCAGTCAGAAACCGTATCCAAAGAATCAATCGCTCTTTCGAAAGAGTTGAAAAAGCGAGGCTGGAAATTTGTGGGTCCGACCACGATTTTCGCCTTCATGCAGGCCATGGGATTGATCAACGATCACGCGGAAGGCTGTATCATCCGGCCTCAGGCCGAACGCCAACGGGAACGCTTTAAGCGTCCAACGTCTTAAGCGCATTACCACTTCTCCTACCTCTATCGTCACGATGATCCGTCTCGCAGTCCTATCCGATGCTGCTGCCATTGCGACGATTCACGTGCAAACCTGGCAAAGCGCTTATCAAGACCTACTCCCAGCGGGTTTCCTGGCGGGCCTCTCCATTTCCAAGCGAACGGAGTATTGGAGCGCAGAATTGCAGCAGACACGCAGCCGGGTCCTCGTGTTCGAAAAGGATAGCGAACTCTTGGGTTGGATCTCGGCCGGGCCTGGCCGCGATCCCGACGCCACTGACACCCAAGAAGTTTATGCACTCTATGTGAAGCCTGAGGAGCAACGCGCTGGAATTGGCACCCAGCTACTACGCGCAGTTGAAAACGACCTACCTGCTTTNNGGGTCGATCTCACGTTGTGGGTACTGGCCGAAAACCGCGAAGCGCTCGCATTCTACCAAGCGAGAGACTATGCTCGCGACGGACTCAGGCGAGAAACGACAATTGGCGGCAGCGTCGTCACCGAAATGCGGCTAAGGAAATCACGAATTCAGGTACCATGAGCCGACGTCATTCGCAGCCGGCATCAGTTGCCCCTGACGCGAGTTCGCTCGAAAGTGCGGGGCCTCCCCCGCCGCGGATTCGGCTGGCCACGTTTGCCGATCAAGCCGCGTTATCGCGCCTTTTCGTGGAGGTACGTCGAGCGACGTTCACATGGAGAGATCCCCACGCGTTCTCGGAGGCCGATTTCGAAGAACAAACGCTCGGTGAATCGGTGTGGCTAGCTGAGGGAGCATCGGGAGAAATTCTTGGCTTCATCTCCATCTGGGAGCCTGACGCGTTTATTCATCACCTCTACGTGCTGCCTGCCTATCAACGTCAAGGCATTGGCCGTGCCTTGTTGAACCACACCCGGCGCTGGCTTCCCCTGCCCCATCGCCTCAAATGCCTGGAACTAAATTCCCGCGCTTTGCGTTTCTACCGTCAGGAAGGCTGGGTGGAAATCGGCCAAGGCGGCTCCCAGGATGATGCCTACCGACATTTGGAATACGCGGTGTCGGCAGAATCGTCTGGTACCCGAACCTCGTCGACCGTCGAGGTTACGCCGACTCGCTCCGCCTACCCTAGGCCTCAGCGCGATCCAGAACCCTAAACGGAGATCAAAAGTTACTCCCCATGAGGATTTTAGGATATATTTCCGCCATCGACTGCAGCATCGTTGGATAAATTTAACTCCCCTGACTCCTAGGCGGCATTTGCTGCGTAATCCTGGGTGAAGTGCACGTTCCGGATGGAATGGACACCTCCTCACGCGATGAAACTCCGCTTCTCTCTTTTCTCGGCGCTCCTGGCTGTCATAGCCGGGCTCTCGTCAGGACATGCTCAGTCGGTCATCTTCGACGATGCTCTGGCGCCTTTTGTCCGGCCCCCGGGCGTAACGCGGCTGCAGCTGGCCACGGACATCTCCAATGGCTTTGTTCCACCTGAATTTCCTGGTCGCGTTCGGGTGCCTCCTTACGAACAGGTGTGGCTCCTCGCCCCGACGCCGTGGCCTTATCCGATTCAATGGACGAAGAACGGCAACGCCATTCCCGGGGCCACCAGCAGCCCCTTGATTCTTCGACAGGTGACGGGTGAAGATAGCGGGCTTTATAGCTTGGCGGTAACCGAGCTGCCACCCATCGGTGAACCTGCCCCCATCGCAACCCGCATCCAACTGGATGTGGTTCGTGAGGGCCACGTCGGAAATTTCTCCGCCCGTGTCATTCTCCAACCAGGCAATGACACCCAGATCGTGGGTTACGTGGTCGAAGGCCGCGTTCCCAAACGACTGCTCATTCGTGCCGTAGGTCCATCCTNNATCCTTAAAACAATTTGGCGTCAGCCAACCCGCCGCGCTTCCGCGCTTCCGCCTTCTCACGAGTGACGGAAATGAATTCACCGTGATCCGCCCCGCGGTCGTCTATCCTCTCGCCTACTGGACAGCGTTATTCAAATAAGCCGGCGCTTTTCCTCTCGTCATCGAAGGCGATGGAGAACGGGCTCACCTCGCTTTCGACACCTACGATCTTCCTCCCGGGGCATACACTGTCCACGTAACCGACGACGCTGCGCTCGGTGGGCAAGTTCTCGTCGAGGTGTACGAGTTTGATACGTATCCACCACTTTTTGGCGGAAACTAATCCGGACTCCTCCGAAGACGTTTCTCCCTGCGCCAAAATGGACGTCCATGAATCGTTTCGACCGCCCATCCGGGGACGCATTCAATCCCCACTCTGGTTCCTCCTCGGACGCGGGTCGCGGAGCGCGAATCCGGCGACCCTTTCACGTGGATAGCCTGACCCATCACTTGCCCCCACGTCCGCGCATTTCTCTAACGCTTGCCAGTAGTTCTGCTGCGGACGCACGTCCCTCACCTGACGGGTTGAAAAAGTCTGCGGACCCACGCACGCTGCGCCAAAACGCTTCCGTGCTTCCGTTCGACGCTCACGACCAACAACAACACCGCACTTGGATTTCCCGAGTTGCGAATGGTGATCTGGACGCACTCAGGCATCTCCACGAGACGTTCTCGCCCCTGCTCTTCGGCGTCGCCCGNNCCGGGAAGTCGTCCAGGATACCTTCATCAAAGCTTGGCGTCAGGCCGCGCACTATCGTCCGGAGCGAGGAGAGGTTTATTCCTGGCTGATATTTATCACACGTAATCAAGCCATCGACCGACTCCGGCGGACGTCCCGTCGGCATGTCATGCTTACCGCGCTCGAGAACGGAGAGCAGGACCTACCGAAAGACCTGTCACCCGACGAAGTCCTCGATCGCCGTGACTTGATCGATCGCAATTTAGCCCACCTTTCTGATGCGCAGCGTCGCGCGTTGGAACTCGCCTTTTTTACCGGCTGCTCGCAAGCCGAGATCGCCGCTGCCATGCGGACCCCGATCGGCAACGTCAAAAACCACCTTCGTCGCGGTTTGCTCAAGCTGCGCCAACTTGTCGAACGCCATGACTGACGACTTCACGACCGAGTCTCTACAGTATCTCCTCAATGAATTGGAGCCTGCTCGTCGCGCTGCTTTTGAGCAGCGGTTATCGCGCGACCCCCTCGCCGCCGCCACGTTCAAACAATGCGCTGACCAGTATGCTCATTTGGCCGTCGAACTGGCGCCTCCCGTGGAGCTATCCACCGCCGAACGGCAAGCGAGTTTAGCTGCAGTGCTGGCAGAAGCGTCCCAGCATCCTGTGAGCAAGCCCGCCCCTGTGGTGGCCTTCCCTCAATGGGCTTGGCCGGCGGCCGCGGCGATTCTCCTTCTTTTTAACTTGCTCCAGCTGACCTTCCGACCGCCCTCGCGGAGCACAGATGGGATGATTCCGCCCGGAACAGCCCGCGCGCCTGACTCCCTGGATGCGTCTCCCCGGCCCGTCGTGACGCAGTCGGATTCCACCTCACCGCACTCCAAAGACACGACAATCGATCCACTGCCGATCGGCAAAGACGGAGGCTCTGCTTCGNNATGAACGGCTTACGACGGAGCTCTCCCGCCTGGATGAACTACGCCGTGACTACGCGGCACTCCAACGTGCGCGTGACGCTCTCAACAGTGAATACAATCTCGCTCTTCAAGAGTTGACGCGACGAGCGCTCACCGAACAAGGGGTAGGACGTCTCGCTGCCATGGAGCTCGTGGATGCAAACAGCTACGCGCGAGGCGATCGACGTGGCCTGATGAACCTCGCTCGCGGTCTTTTGACGGAACCTGGAATCGTAGCCGTGGAGCCGTCTTCCGTGAAAACAGGCAGCGAGCTCGTGCTCTCAGGTTCGGTGAACATCACTCAAGGGTCGCCTACCACCGCTTTCCCTCTGGGCTTCTCCAGCGTCGACTCGCTAACCCCTCCCGGGAAAATTCCACCTAATGTTGAACAGGGGCTGAGTTCTACCGGTGAGCCGGTATCCACTGCGACCTATGCCTGGTCCGTCTTCGATGAGAAACAGAATCAGGGTTATCTCAATCTCTATAACCTCCCTCAAGTATCCAACAATCAAACACTGCAAGTCTGGGTAAAACCAGTGAACAGTACGAAGTTTCGAGCAGTTGGCGAAGTCCCCGCACAGTTTTACGGCCGCTCCGGTAGCGTGCATTATGAATTGCCCGCCACGGTGGCTACGCCAGCTGAGGTGTTGATCACCCTAGAACCGAAAGCTCCCGTGCCTAATTCGCGTCCGACCGGGGCTGTCATTCTGCGGGGACCTTAGGACTTTCCGACTTTCACCGCGAGACGTGTCGCTTGGTCTCCAACTAACGGAGTTCGTAGACTTCAATAAGTCCCACGCCGGGAGATCCGGCTCGGTCACGCAACTGGACAGTGTACGCTCCAGGCTCCAGTCGAGCAACCAAAGCGGAGTCGCGGGATCCTAGGGTGAGAGCGAATGCCCCTACGCGCTGAGACGCATCCGTCACGTCGGGAGCGCCTTGCCAATCGTTGTTTTCATAGATCAAGGTTCGCCCTTGGTACACCTCGATGCGTGGATCTGGCACAACCCCGTTAACTCCATAGGAAGCAAGGCCTGGTCCTACACCGCGAATCAGCACCGTTCGTGGGCCGTCGGAAATTACGAAACCCGCAATCACGACGTCGGCACCCGAGCCAGAGCGCGCTCGGACCGAGACATTGGCCAAACGTAAACCGCTCGGACTGCTCGCGTCATACACTTCCGCGAGAGCAATCCCAGAGCCGCCGTCCGCCGAAGTCACCTCAGCCGTGTAAGCCCCGGCGGTCAGCTCGGTCACCAGCGCCGCGTCACGACTCGACGTATCCGGCAATACGAACGCGCCAACCCGAGACGCCACCTCCACCAAAGAGGGAGCTCCACCCCAATTGTCGTTCCGCGCGAGGGTAACCCCACCCAGCGTTTTAAGCGTCAGTACCGGATCTGCGAGCGCCCGNNACGGCCCAATGCCTCGCGCCAAGACAAGCCGCTTCGCTGGCGCCGCCTCTCCAGCGAGAATGAACCCAGCGATCAAGGTGCCTTCTCCCTGACCTGATTGCGTACGCACCGAGAGATTGATCAGACGCCCTTGTCCGAAGTCGGTCCCCAAAGCCGGCGGACCGTCCAAGCCCTCGACCATCCGACCGGTCCGCCGCACGTTGTGGCGGTGCTGAGGCCAGGGTGCGGCGGTTCCCACGGCGGCCCGCAAGCCTACCTCGAAGGCGTAGAGCCGTCCATCGTTGTTGCCGATGTAGAGTTTTCCACGTGCCAACAGAGGCGACGAGCGAAACCAGCCTGCACCGACGTAGGTGCGACGGCGCGTGCCGTCTGCGTTCACATGATGGACTCGTCGGTCGTATCCGCCGATGAACACCGACCCATCTTGAGCCACGGCAGGCGAAGAGGCGCGCACTTCGTCTCCCAACGCGTAGCTCCAGGTTTTCGCACCCGTGGATGCATCCAAAGCATAGAGATTTTTGTCATAACTGGCCAAATACACCTTGCCGAAAGCCACCGCGAGCGAAGAGCTCACGAATCCTCCGATGACCGTTCGCCACCGTTGCACGCCTGCGGCGGTGAAGGAGTACGCCGTGCCATTCAGCGAAGCCACGTAAAGATTGCCGTCGCGATCGATAGCCGGAGATGAATAGATTTGACCGTCCACACCTGCGCGCCAGAGGCGTTGACCGGCGGGCGAAACTGCGTGGAGAGCTCCGTCGCCACCTGCGACGTAAACCGTTCCATTCGTTCCAATACTCGGTGCGGCATAGCTCGCCTCTTGGCCGAAGGGGTAACGCCACTTCACGGTGCCACTCACCGCCTCGACGGCCACCAATTGCGACNNACGGCCGTCACGCCGCGCTCGATTCGAATATAAAGGGTCCCATCGTCACCGATCGCAGGAGCGTTAGTGATTGGCGCCCCCAGCGCAGTGATCCAGCGCACCGACGCTTGGCTGCCTTCGTCCTTGAGAGCGTAGAGACTTCCATTGAAGGCCCCAAAGTAGACGGTCCCATCAGGTCCGACCGCGGCTGTCCCCGTATCAATCAGGGTGGCGGGAGTGATGCTGTAGCTCCATTTAACCGAACCATCCAAGCCGTTGAACGCGTAGAAGCGGCTGTCGTTCGCTCCGACGTAGACAGTTCCATCGCTTCCGACCACGGGGGAACTGGTGATGCTATCCCGGGCACTGGCCACCCAGGCCGCCTCACTGAGTGTAAAGACGAATTCTCCCGTGACCTCCGTGCTCCCCACGAGCGTGGAGTCGACCGCGATCACGTACTCGGTCCCGGCGATGGCATCAAAGCCGGCCAAGGCATGATTGATTTCCGCATCCGTCGCCGTGCTGACATCCGACGCGATTGGAGTGAGGTTCGACAGCGAGGTACCGGTATAGACCGCGACTACCGGATTGAGCTGCGCGCTCATCACTGCGGCATAGACCCGTGTCGAATTCCCCGCCACCCAACGGTACCAAAGCGATCGCCGAGCCGCGCGGCCCGCGTGAGCAGGCTCACCAAGTTGGCTCGAGGCTTTGGCGTTGGTAGCAGTGATCGGGGCAGGCTCAGGCGACAAAACCGTCGCCGAAGCAAAATCGTCATTGGCCGGGACGGCTCCCAGGTTGAGGAGGATGAGTCCGTTGGCGTCCCCCTTTCCACCCACCGCGAGTTGATACGCGGTACCGGCTTGCGCCAGGAACGTCAGGCGACTGGCTTGCCCAATCGTTCCATTGTCATTGGCTGCCACCAAGGAAATTCCGACCAGACTATCGCCCGTGTAGACCGCCAGCACGGTATCGAAAGCACTGCCCTGCGTATCCACACTCACCTCACCGCTCACCGGGGCGGTCCAAGTCCACCACAGCGTCGCTCCCGGAGAAAATCCCGCGTGGGCTGGCTCACCCACTTCAGCGGTCGCCCCGCTCGAAGCCGCGCGAACCTGAACCAATTCTCCCTGAAGCTGGGCTCGCGCGTTGAAATCGTCATTGAAAGGTCGCGTGTCGTCCTGCAGGAGCGCCTTGTACAAATTGAGCCGACCACCCGTCTGGACGCGACCTCGGTATTTGGGAATTGGATCCACCGAGCGAAGGAGGCGATTGATGATCTGCCGATGCGAAAATNNAGGTGCACGCAACAAAGCCACCGCGCCGGTGACTTGTGGTGCCGCCATCGACGTGCCGGTGAGCGTGATATAACTGCTGTCACTGCTAGACGAAAGCGCGAGAATTTCGCTCCCCGGAGCAAAGAGATCCACTGCTCCCGACCCCGTGTTAGACGACGTGGCAATGTCTTCGAGGCGCGTGGAATTTCCTACGGTCACGATGTTGTCCAAGGCATACGTGGCGGGAAACGTCCGAGCGATGTCGAGGTTCAACCCATCGTTACCCGCTGCGGCCACGAAACTGATCCCGGCCTCCCGCGCCCGCTGAATTGCCGCGATCTCCGTTTGCGAAGGTCCCTGCCCCGTGCTCAACGCTCCGTAGCTCGCATTGATCACTCGCGCGCCATTCGCGAGTGCATAATCGATGCACTCCGCGGCATCGGCGACGGATCCACGACCTTCGCTGCTGAGAAATTTCAGCGGCATGATTTTCACTCGCCAAGCCACCCCGGCAGTCCCACGACCATTGTTGCCCACGGCACCGATAATTCCGGCGACATGAGTTCCGTGGCCATTGTCATCCGCCGGCGAGCCACTTCCCGAGGAGCCACGCGCGACGATCGCATTGATCCCGTTCACGTCGTCGATGTAGCCGTTGTTGTCGTCGTCGCGTCCGTTGCCGGGTATTTCCCGGGAATTCACCCAGAGGTTGCCCACCAGAGACTCGTGGCTGGTACGGACTCCCGTATCGACCACAGCGACGATCACGGTCGACGCGTCAGCCGCCACGTCCCACCCTTCCGGGGCATCGATGTCGGCATCGGGAGAACCCGAGCTTTGCCCCGTATTATTTAGCGCCCACTNNTGCCAAACCGCGGGTCGTTGGGAATCACTTGAGTATAACGAATCGCATCCGGCTCGACGAACTCGTAAAGCCCCGTCGCCTGTAACCGAGCAACGACCTCCGGGATCGATTCCGAGCGGTCTACCTCTAGCAGGTGTTG
>DKKJ01000330.1 GCA_002455175.1 Opitutaceae bacterium UBA6669 | reverse complement strand
GCCAAGAAAAGCCCGAGTCCAAACACGCCGGCGACAAGCATTCCCCACACCCCAATTTCACTCAAAGGATGCTCTGACCAACGAATCAGCCCAAAGTTAAAAGCCGCCAAGCCCAGCGTCACCGCAATCGCTCCCCGCCAGTCGAGCGCATGATCTTTCTCCGGCGCTTTATCCGCAGGCACTTTCCACACGAGTAACGTCAATGCCAGGATCGCCAGCGGTACGTTGATAAAAAATACCCCGCGCCATAGATTGGCCCCCGCGAGAATTCCTCCGACGACAGGACCCAGCGTGGTGGCGAGTACACTGAACGCGGACCAGAGTCCGATCGCCCGCCCGCGTTCTGCCGCGCCAAAATAACTGGAGATCATCGCCAGCGATCCCGGAATCATCAATGCGGCGCCCACGCCTTGAACCACCCGCGTCGCAATCAGCAAACTCACATCGGGAGCGAGACCACACGCCATGGATGCACCGATGAACAATGCAATTCCGGTGATAAAAATCCGGCGCCGGCCGTAATGATCTCCCAGCGCTCCTCCGAACAAAAGGAGCGCCGCCAGCGGCAACGAAAATCCATTGGTCACCCACAGTAGGTTGGGTCCGGTTGCATCGAGATCAGCCTGGAGTGACGGTAACGCCACGCTCAGCGCAGTGCCGTCGATGAAAGCCATCCCAGAGGCCAGGATTGAGGTCGCTAGCACCCATCGCGCGAGCGATCGCTCTGTTCGAGCGGAAAGCGGTGTATCGCTCATGATCAGCGCCGTTCGACTCGAATGGGAAAGGCTGCAGAGGGTCGCAGCGTGATTCCACCCAGCGGCGGCGGCAAGGCTCTGTTCAAAAGAGTAACCCGAAAACGCGAGAGAAGCGTCGCTAGAACAATCTTGGCTTCCATGAGGGCGAAATGCTGACCAATGCAGGAGTGAGGCCCCGCTCCAAACGGAAAATAACCATCGCGTAACAGCGTGCGCGCCCCCCCTCCCAGAAACCGCGAAGGCCGAAACGCATCCGGAGTCTCCCAGTGCTCAGGCGAACGGTGCGTGACATACGGAGAAACCACCACGGCACTCCCCGCCGGAATATGCCAGCACCCGAGATCATCGGCTGCCACGACCCGTCTCTCCGCGATCCAGATCGACGGGTAGAGCCGGAGCGTTTCTTGGAGTGCAGCCGTCAAGCGCTCAAGTTGCGAAAGTCGCTCGACGTCCCACGCACCCGCGTCTCCCGCTCGTAGCGTATCCAACTCTCCTTCCACCGCATCGCGTTCTCCAGGTGAGGCTGCCAATAACGCCACTGCCCACGTCAGCGCATTCGCAGTGGTCTCGTGACCTGCGAGGAGAAAGGTGATCACCTGGTTGCGCAGAAGATCATCACTCAAAACCTGACCGTCCTCTCCGCGCGCCTGCATGAGCAAACCGAGAAGATCCACGCGCGTCCGCGGCAGCCGACGATGCTCTTCAATGAGTTCAGCAACCACCCGATCAATGGCCGCCAGCGAGCGCTGAAAAGCCAAATGGCGCGGCAACGGAACCCACAGCGGCAAGTTCGCAAGGTGGCTCGTGCGGCGAAACAGTTCGTCGAGCAAAACCGGGAACGCCTTCTCCACCGCTTCGACGCGCTCTCGCAGGTCAGAGCCGAAGAGACAGCGGCCCGCGATCGCAAACGAGAGCCGATTCATTTCCATACTCAGCTCCAACGTGGTCCCTTCTCGAGCAGCGCGGTCCCAGGCTTCGCACGCGTCATCTGCCACCGACGCCATCGTTCGCGCGAGGTCCATCAGATGCCGGTGATGAAAAATCGGTTGCGCCGTCTGCCGCTGGTGACGCCAAGTTTCGCCTTCGGATGTCAGCAGGCTTTCACCGGTCACCATCCGCACGCGCCGCGAGCTGCGGGTATCGCGCACGTAATTGCTCGCCCGCGCCTGCAACACCTCGGCGATCAATCCAGGATCAGAGACCAGATGATACGTCAGCGGACCCAGCTGGAGACGCGCCACCGGGCCACAGGTCTTTGCCGTAGAAAGCAGAAATCCCAGCGGGTCGCGCTGAAACGCACCGGCATGCCCCAGCCATCCAGACGCAGCCGGACTCGGCGCTAGCCGCGATCCACTCACGGACGTCGACGTACTCGCCTTGGAGCTGGCACTGACCTCGCGTCGGTTCATTGCGGATACCCCCAACGCTCAAAGCACGCCGCAGCCGCCTCCCGCACACGGGCTCGCGTCATTTCGTCGAGCGCCGGGAAACTGTTTTTTTCGTATCCTTTTAATGATGACACGTACGTCTCCAATTTTGGACGGAGAGAAGAAAAATCTCCCAAGCCCAACTCCGTGTAGATCCGTTCCACCGTCGCCAGCGGCTGACGCTCCAATTCGGTGAACGAGACTTCGCAGAAGCGACCCGCTGGGATTGCAGGAATATCACGAAACAACGCCGCAAACACCTCACGGTACCGCGCCAAAATCTCGTCGCTCAAACGATCCCGGTCCGGCCGCTGCAGGTACGTGTGCCAGAGCACCGTGTCATAGAACTTCAATTGACTCTGGTAAACCGTGTAAGGGTCGCGATGGATGTGGACAAAGCGCGCGCGGGGAAAAAGGTCCAACAGCATGCGCACGCGCGCCGTATTCGGCGGCGACTTCAATAACAACGGCCGACCGCCATATTTGAGCGAAAGCTTTTTGGAGAATTCCAAATGCGCGTCCTTCCAAGCCTGTTCGTCGGCAGGTTCTGCGCGATCAAAGGTCAGGAATCGTTCGTAGTGCGGCATTCTGCGAGGAAACGACATCCCGAGGTACAATGAGCGCAGTGACAACAATGCCGGCGCGAACTCCTCCTCCTGCGGCGACTGAAAACTCAACGCCATGTTGTCCATGAGTCGCTTCGCCGGCACCATCCAGGCGAAGCGCTTCGAATTCACGTCCTCCGTTTTTAAGAACGTAGCCGGATTCACCACTTGATACGTGTTGGCGAACGCGAACCGCTCATCCTGCGCCATNNGCCGCTCCCGCCACGCGTACCAGGTGTTCAGCAGGCTCGTTACCGAAATAAACGCCGCGCGATGCCAATAGGCGGGAGAAACCGCAAACCGGTTTTCCCTCAATAAACGCCACCACGCCCCCGCAGTGATCCCTGCCAAGTAGTTGTGCGACAAACTCCAACGATGCCGAAGCGCAGCGGGCATCGCGACTGAGTGAAGCGCAGCCAATCCCTTGGCGAGGCTAAACAACCCCCTCCTGGAGGGGCNNTTCCCAGGCCTTCCAATGATCAACCCTACTTCTCCACTAACCCTGCGCGGAGCTTTCCGGTGAGATCTCTCCGCCTATGTAAGGCCACTCCTCGGGTTCGCGTACCAAGCCTTTCCTCACTGGATTACCTCGAACGTAGTTCCAACGAGACTGGAAATGTCGCGCATTACGCAACTCGGTGTCCCAAAAATCCCTCTGCCAGATGGGCTGTTGATCTGGACACGGCCAACGTAAGGAGACCTGGGATTNNCTGACTCGCCACCGTGTCGCCTTCCGAATCGCATCATCAAATAAAGCATGCACCGCCGGAACCGCTAGAATCGGTTTTCGCCGATGCGTACACAGCGTGACAAAAAAGATTCCGGTTCGATATACCTGCCACGGATTCACTAGAAAGTGCCTTGGATAACGTCGTGATTTTTCGGTGGGAGACTGACCGCTCATTGCCTGAACGGACACCCCTCTCCAATCGACGACAACGCAGCAACAACCCCAAGTTTGGGGTGTTCCTTCCGTTGGAGGGGCACGCTTCGTCGTGNNCGCCCAAGGGTTTTCGCTCATCGCATCGCATCACCGCCTTATTTTCTTCGCACAGCTCCGCGCTCTACGGGTGAAGAGCGCCTTCAAGCCGTCCACCTTTTCTAGACAAGGTTCGGTATCTAGGCTCAAAGCTGTCTGAAAGCTCCCAATCCTGCACAAAAAAGAAGGTCTACTTCGCTTCCTTCACCCAACTCGATCCGGGCACGACAAAGCGTGCCCCTCCAGTAAGTGAAACCCACAGCCTCTCCTTTGATGCTTTTCAGCTTTTTTGGTTTTCCACCACCCACCCCACCCTCCAACCGCTTGCAACGCCCAAACTTTTCAGCATTGAAGGGCTTCCACCTCTCCGGCTTTAACGACCTATGCCTGCCTCGCACGATCGGGCCCGGAACCACTTGCAAAGTATTGCCACGGGTCTCTCTCCCGAGGAAACCGCGCGCCGGCTGGCCCCTAAGCTCGATGCGTCTCCTCCGCGGGTCCCACTAGCAACGCAGACATCCGAGGCGGTCGTCGAAAAACGCTGGGCTCTGCTCCCGCATCTCGCCGCCACGTCTACGGCGCGCCAGGAGATCGCCGATGCCGACTCGCTCACCCGGCACGAAACCTTCGCACGTAACATCGAAAACTTCATCGGCACTATCAAGATGCCGGTGGGGCTGGCANNCTCAATGGTCTTTGCGCCCAAGGTGACTACTACGTGCCGCTCGCCACAACCGAAGCCGCTCTCGTCGCCAGCTATCACCGCGGCGCCAGTGTGGTCACCCTCGCCGGAGGCTGCACCGCCTTGATTCTCAACGAAGGGGTAACGCGCGCACCGGCCTATGCCTTCGCGTCGCTGCTCGAAGCGGGTACCTTTGTGCAATGGTGTCTGGCCCATACCGAAGAACTTCGCTCGGTCGCCGAGGCCACCACGCGTCACGGTCGTCTCCAGGATTTCCGTTTCGCGATCGAGGGAAATCATGTCTATCTGATCTTCGACTTCACGACGGGTGACGCCTCCGGTCAAAACATGGTGACGATTGCGACTTAGGCGGTCTGCGACCGCATCGCCGCAGCCTGCCCGGTCACACCCCAGTACTTTTTTGTCTGGAGCAACATGTCGGGTGACAAAAAAGCCAGCTCACAATCCCTCCAGAGTGTGCGGGGTCGTAAGGTCAGCGCAGAAGTCCGCCTTCCCCGTAAAATCGTCCAGCGGCATCTGCACACGACGCCGGAAAAAATGGTCGACTACTGGCGGATGTCCGCCGTCGGCGGTGTGCTCAGCGGAACCATCGGCGTGCAGGGTCACTACGCCAACGGCCTCGCCGCCCTCTTTATCGCCTGTGGACAGGACGCCGCCTGCGTTTCCGAGGCCGCAGTCGGGGTAACGCGTTTCGAGGTAGGCACGGAGGGCGAGCTCTATGCCGCCGTCACCTTGCCCAATCTGATCGTTGGCACCGTCGGCGGTGGCACCAGTCTCCCGACGCAACGCGCCTGTCTTGAAATCCTTGGCCTCGCTGGTGCCGGTCACGCCCGCGCGTTCTCGGAGGTCTGCGCGGCCGTGGCGCTCTCGGGCGAAATTTCCATCATCGCCGCTCTTGCCGCGGGACAGTTTACTCGGGCTCACGCCAAGCTCGCGCGTGGACAGAAAAACGGCAAAGCCTCCGTTTCGCCCACTCCCAACGCTCACTCAGTAGAAAGCGAACGCGCCGCAGATTCGGTCGGCGAAACCGGCGCATGAAGCGATGGTGGATTTATCAGCGCGAGCGGTTTCCTCTCGTCGCTCATGGACCGCTGATCTTGGCGTTTAGCGCGTCCGCCGTCAGCTATTCCGCCTTGCTGCGAGGGTCAGGCGCCCAACGACCGGCACTGATTTCTTTCATCGTCGCGTTTATCGTTTCTCTCGGCTCCTTCCTCTTGCTGCGCATCGCAGACGAATTCAAGGACCAGGAAGAAGACGCCAACTATCGACCCTACCGTCCAGTGCCACGCGGTCTAGTAAAGTTGAGCGAACTCGCTTGGATCGGTGTAGGCGTCGGTGCGTTACAACTCGTCCTCGCCGTCCAAATCGGCTGGCCGCTCGTGGGTTTGCTTGCAGTCACCTGGATCTATTTCGCGCTGATGAGTCGCGAATTTTTCGTTCGTGACTGGCTGAAAAAACGGCCGGTGATCTACCTGTTCAGTCACATGGCCATTATGCCGCTGGTGGACTGGTTCGCCACGGGTTGCGACTGGGTGCACGCCAGTGGAGAGATGCCTCCTGGGCTATTCTGGTTTCTCGCCGCCAGCTTTTTCAACGGCATCGTAATCGAGCTGGGCCGAAAGATCCGTGCACCTGGCGATGAGGAACGTGGCGTCGAAACCTACTCCTTTCTCTGGGGTCGGCGGGTTGCGGTGGCTTCGTGGCTCTCCGCCATGGCCGCTACGTTGGCGTGCGCCGGAATCGCCGCGCAGCGGATTGCCTTCGCCATTCCCTTGCTCAGCACCTTGGGCGCGTGCCTAGTCGCCGCGACCGTCCTCAGTCTCTTCTTCCTGCGCACGCCTCAAAGAAAAACCGCCAAAGGAATCGAAGCACTTTCAGGCGTGTGGACGCTCGCGCTTTATCTCACCCTAGGAGTCATTCCTCTCTGGCTGAAACCGTGACCGTAGTCCACATGCGCGCTCAAATTCACACGCAACAGATAGGGAGGGCCACGGTCCCTCGTGACCATCTCAGGAGGTCGCTGCACACAACAGGTATCCATCCTTCCGGTGGAGGGANNTCTCTCCCTTCACAACCACACCTCACAACCGGGAAAACCCAGTCCCTCGTGGCCATCTCAGGACATCACCGCACCCACCACAATGGCTATCCATCCTTCCGGTGGAGGGACTCGCTCCGTCGAGTCTGGATCGATTCCGGAGCATCTCACGTTGTCCCTTCCTTCCTTCGAACAGCCTATCAAGCAACCACCCCTAACGGCGGTACTCCTTGCGACNNAGGGCCACGGTCCCTCGTGGCCGTGAACGCAATTCACGTCACAGCCCTCTCCTCTCTCCCTCCGTTCCTCACCGCTTCACCCACGTCCCATCTTAGTGGTCCCACGCTTAAGCCGTGACCTCCGCTTCACTTATTCATCACACGGATCCGACTCCTCCCACCGCCAAGCTGGGAGGAAAAGCCGGCGCACTCGCCCGTCTGGGGACGACGTCACTGCCCATTCCGGAGTGGTTCGTCATCCCACCGGAGGCGCTTCCTCCCGCTCGACCGGACTCAATCTTCCACCTTGCGCCAGGTTTACCCGAAACGATCATCACGACTGCACGTGCCCTTTCCTCGGAGTCCACGCTTTTCGCCGTGCGCTCCTCAGCGTTGGATGAAGACGGCTCCGACCACTCTTTCGCCGGCCAGTTGGAAAGTTTTCTTTTTGTACCCATTGAACGACTACTCGATAAGGTCGAGGCGGTCTGGCGCTCGAGCTTTAGCGAACGGATCCTCGCTTACCGTCGTGAGCGCGGTCTGCCCGCCACACCCACGGCTCCCGCCGTCCTGATCCAGCGCATGATCGAGGCCGATTCCGCAGGCGTGGCCTTCAGCGCCGATCC
>DKKJ01000031.1 GCA_002455175.1 Opitutaceae bacterium UBA6669 | reverse complement strand
CAGATGCTGGAAGGCGCGGCCGCGGCCGACGCCGTCACCCGGGTCCCGGTCACGAGGCAAAACCCGGCGGCCTTGCTCGCCCTGATGTGGTACTTTGTCACGGACGGGCGCGGTGCGAAAGACATGGTTGTCCTCCCGTACAAGGATCGCCTGCTGCTTTTCTCCCGCTACCTGCAACAGCTGGTCATGGAATCTCTGGGCAAAGAGCTCGATCTCAAGGGACGCATCGTCAATCAAGGGATCGCTGTCTACGGTAACAAGGGCTCTACCGACCAGCACGCGTACGTGCAGCAGCTCCGTGAGGGCGTAAACAACTTCTTCGTTACCTTTGTAGAAGTATTGAAGGATCGGTCGGGTCCGTCCCTCGAGGTCGATCCCGGAGTTACCACCGGTGACTACTTGCAAGGCTTCTATCTCGGCACCCGCGACGCCTTATCTGAAAAAGACCGCGCGTCCCTGACCATCACGGTCAATGATGTTTCCCCTCGCTCCTTGGGGATTCTGATTGGGTTGTACGAACGTGTGGTGGGACTCTACGCCTCGCTGATCGGAATCAACGCTTATCACCAGCCTGGCGTGGAAGCAGGCAAGAAAGCCGCGACGGCCGTGCTTGCCTTGAAGAGCAAAGTCATCAGCGCATTAGCCGCAACCTCGGGCAAGAGCACGACGGGCGATGCGTTGGCTGGCCAAATTGGCGCCCCCGAGAAGGCGGAGCTGGTTTTCAAGATTCTTGAACGGCTCAGCGCCAACGGCGTGGTCAAGAAATCCGCACAAACTCCCTGGCACCAGAGTACTTACTCCTCTCTCTGAGCGATTTAAACCTGAGCGACTGAAGTGGCTGCTCGCCCTCACGCGCCTTCGGTGAACAAGAACTCAGAGCTTGGCTTGCTCCAAATTAAATCCTCTTCCACGTTAACCTGCGCCACCCACCCATGAACTCGTTTTCACGCCTTATCTTCACCCTGCTGGTCTTGGTCGGCATTCTCGCCGCGTCCGGTTGCACGTCCCAACGGGACACATCCATCCCTTGGAGCCGTCCCGCTAATTGGGAAGGACAAGTACCGGGAATGGGTACCACCCCTGGTGGAGGCCGCTAGTTTCCAGCCGAGTGTGTCGTTTTCTATCCGGCGTCCGCGCCGGATNNCTTTTTAGATGACGTCTGCTTGATCTCGCGTTCCTCCCCATGTCGGAAACCACGTCGAACCCGTCACTCACGCCCCTTCCTGGCCACCTTTATGTCGTGGCTACGCCGATCGGCAAGCTCGCCGATATCACAGAACGCGCTCGCTCCATCCTTGGCTCGGTCGACTACGTTGCCTGCGAGGACACGCGTACGACCGGTCTCTTGCTGACCCGTTACGGACTGCGTCGGGAGTTGATTCCCTATCACAATCATAACGAGGTCGCCGCCGCTGATCTCATCGTCGAAAAAATTGTCGCTGGAAAGTCGGTCGCCGTCGTCAGCGATGCCGGAACCCCGAGTCTAAGCGATCCGGGATTTCGCTTGGTCCGTGCGTGTCGACGCCGAGCGCTGCCCGTGATTCCGGTCCCCGGTGCCAGTGCTTTAACCGCGGTGCTCAGCGCGGCAGGTCTTCCTACCGACGGATTCCTCTTCGCCGGATTCCTCCCCCCCAAGTCT
This sequence comes from Opitutaceae bacterium UBA6669, assembly GCA_002455175.1. Classification (GTDB taxonomy): domain Bacteria; phylum Verrucomicrobiota; class Verrucomicrobiia; order Opitutales; family Opitutaceae; genus UBA6669. The sequence continues at coordinate 16,637 of DKKJ01000031.1, read as the reverse complement.
GCAGCGCGGCTCACCTTCCTAAAAAGATATCAGGATTTCGACTACACCCTGGCCCTCTACGAAAGCTGTCACCGCATCGATAAGTTTGCGGAAGAAATCGTCGCTACGCTAGGACCTGATCGCATAGTCTGTATAGCGAAGGAAGTGACCAAGCTTCATGAAACGTTCTTGGTCGGGAAAAGCACTGAGGTGCGCGACCGCCTGCTCAAAGGCAGTTTAAAAGGTGAGTTCGTCGTCCTCATCGCCCCATCAGACTTCGTGCTTTAGACCGAAGGCCCTCAGTTGCACCATGGCTACACCCCTTCCATCCGCTGCTGTCATCGATATCGGCAGCAATTCAATCAAGTTGTTGGTGGCCGCCCGTCAGAACGATGGACAGCTTTTCTCACTCTACTCCAGGACCTTGGACGTGCGCATCAGCGCGGGAATTAGTCAGACTCCTCCTCGATTGAGTGAGCCGGGCATGCACGCTGGTTTGGCAGCCGTAGAAACTCTGCTCCGAGAGGCCCGGCACTATCTTCCCCACAAACAGCAAATCGTGGCTACCAGCGCTGTACGGGATGCGACCAATGGGCCAGAGTTCAGAGAGCGAATACTCAAAGAGACGGGTCAAGTTGTTCGTATCCTTTCCGGGGACGAGGAAGCTAACCTCATTGGCCGCGGACTCCTCACCGATACCGCGCTTTCGGCACTCTCCAGCTTTTACGTTTTTGACCTGGGTGGAGGCAGTCTTGAGTGCCTGGCTTTTGAGCACCGGCGTATCACTGCCGCCGCGAGCTTTCCTCTGGGGTGCGTACGACTCACGGAGCGGTTTTGCCAAGACTCCTCCCTCCCCTTCTCTCGAAGCGAGCAACAAGGACTGGCTCAGCACGTCCACGAGTCACTGCAGCGCGGTGCCTTCCCCTTTAACCTGCCCACCCCGGCGGAAGCTATCTTCACCGGGGGAACGATCACCACCGCGCGCGCCACGCTCGCGGAGAACGAGGGATTGAGACTGGAATCCTCCCGATCGTACGTATCCAAACTATCACTCCAGCAACTGCTGGATCAAATCGCCCCGCTCCCATTGACGGAGCGCAGAGCGATACCAGGCATCCCGAGCGCTCGTGCTGATGTATTTCCTGTCGGGCTCGCCACGTTGATAACACTGGCTGACTACGCTCAGGTATCTGGATTTTGGCACTCCTTCCACAACTTGCGTTGGGGTATCGCGGACGAACTGCTGATACCCTAGCCTGTCTGTAGGAAGGAAAAGGTGGATACGCAGGGAGTATCCCCCAGGAAACAGCAGAACCTCGCCCCGGCGACGTCTTACCCGGGCGCCCCGATTGAGAGGTGCCGAGGAATATGATTAACTAGCCGCCTATGAAGACGACTACCAAAGCTTCCCTCTTAGCCACCGCCATCATGGCAGCCGCCTCCGTCGGTTTCGCCAAAGATGACAAAACGACGGTCGCAATGACGAACGTCCCTTCTGTAACGCAGCAGGCGATTAACGAAGCCTCGAAAACTCATGGTCCCGTGAAAAAAGTGCATCAACGCATGGTAAACGGACAGACCGTTTACACGGTAGAGTTCGAGAAGAACAACGCGATCAACCCTCGGATCGATTTTACGTCTGACGGTACGCTCCTATCACAGCTCACAAACCAATCATCGACCACTCCTGCTATCTCCGCCGACGGTTCTCTTCCTATCCCAGCCACAGTAGATGGAGGCGTCCTTCCGTATAACGCCTCTCTGCGACGCGAAGAGGTGCCCTCTGCTGTGCAAGCCACCATCGATCGCCGCGCCGCTGGCCGAGAAGTTGCAGATATCGACCGCGAAACCTGGGACGGCAAAACTGTCTACGAAGTCGAGTTTCGCCAGACCGGAAAGAACGAACAGATCCATATCACGGAAGACGGGGCCGTGGTAAAACATGACGGCAAAATGCGTAAGTTGGGCGACTGGTTCAAAGGCACACAATTCTCAGACACGCCTACCGCCGTCCAGGACACGATCCGCCGCGAGGCGGGAGGGATGGAAATCGTCGACATTGACCGCGAAGGCACGAAGGAAAACCCGGTCTATGAGGTCGAAATTCGCGGCGCAGACAAAAAGGACTTCGAACTGGTGATCGCCATGGACGGCTCGATCCTACGCGACAGCCGTAAGCCCGGCGGCGCATTATCGATGAAATAACCAAACCGTTTGGCGCTTGAAAAACGAGGCAAGTCCTCAGNNTTTTTGAGGTTGGCGACGCGATCGACCTCACCAATCGCCGAGGCAGTTTTTCGTTTTGGCGTCGGTTTGACCCGATCCACTTTGCGGCCTACACTAGGTCGAGGCTTAAGATGGTTGAGCAAGGCCGTGAAATCGTCCGGAAGAGGAGCCCTCACATCCAAGAGTTTCCCGGTGTGGGGATGAGTCACTACAAGGTGCTCCGCATGCAGCATCACTCGGCATCCAGGGGGCAGTGTGGACTTGGAATCAACTTTCCATCCGTAAATTTCATCACCAAGGATGACATGTCCGAGGGATTTCAAATGGACACGGATCTGATGAGTGCGACCCGTGTGAATGGTGCATCTTATCAACGAAGCTACCTTTCCAAACGATTGNNAGCATCGCGCCCGCCCGCCTCCGGCTCAACGACCGCCATCTTATGACGGTGCTGAGGATTACGACCGATTGCTTTCCGGATGCTTCCGCTAAGGAGAGACGGCACCCCTTCGACTAGGGCCAAATATTCCTTTTGCAGGGACCGCTCGGAAAACTGAGCGCTCAGCGCACGGTGAGCCGCGTCCGTTTTCGCCACCAACATCACACCGGACGTCTCTCGATCCAGACGGTGCACAATTCCAGGACGCTCCACCCCACCGATTCCACTCAACGATCCCGCGCAATGCGCCAGGAGCGCGTGCACCAGCGTATCTTCACCCGTGCCCGCGCCGGGATGGACTACCATCCCCGCAGCTTTGTTGATCGCTAGGAGGTGTTTGTCTTCGTAGAGGACATCTAAAGGAATATCTACCGCTCGCAGCTCAGCCGGCTTAGTTTCCGGAATCGCCAGCGTCACGGTGTCACCCGGTTGAAGGGTATGATCTTGAGTGATCACCCGTTCCTCTAATGAAACCAAGCCCGCTTCAAATGAACGTTGGATGGCCACCCTGCTATGCTCAGGAAACGCGAGGGCAAGCGCTTTGTCCGCTCGTTGACGGCGCGCGGTCAGTGGATGCTGGTAGATGAGAGGTGCGGATGACACGTGACGCAACGTCATGCGCCAGTCCGGTCTAAGTGGCAAGCGCCGTCCCGCCGCGCCCCCATCGCAACCGCGTCACGACGGAACAAGCCGCGATCTAGTAGACTTCCGATTACGTTGTATCACTCTGGAGACAAATAGTAAATGCAACCTATTTTACCATAGAGCGAGAAGCCATCCCGACTACGTCAGAGATACCAGAAGTGGACGCAGAGGCCTCATGGGAGGTCGAATCGGTAGCGGATGGGGTAACAAAAGCGGCGATTAAACCGGCGAAAAGCGCTACCGTGAGCAATTTATAGAGAATTGAGTGAGTCATGATGATTTATCGGTTACTTAGCACATGACGCTCGCAACTGGGGTCCCGGTGACGCGGTTACACAGAATTTTGCGCGAGAAATTTTCCTGTAAGCTGTAACCGGGTCATAGGGGATCACGTCTGCGCCCGCCTTTCTCCCTAGCACCATGGACTCACCACCGACCTGCTTGAAGCAGGACTGCGATTATCCATCTTTCAACTACTGAAAAACTCAAACCGACCTTCGATTCCTCAGCCAAAACCAGAGCACGGCCGAAGCGGCCAATGTGCCGAGGAACGCCAGACAAGCGGTCTGGAACGAATCATCAGCCGCCAGAGAATAGATTAACGACACGGCTAGGTTCGGCAGAAGGGTCACAGCTACAATGCGTTTGAGAGGAATCCCCATGGCCGCGGCGATGATCACGGACGTCTCAGCCAGGACAGGTACACTGCGCAGGCACGCCAAGGTCAGAGCGAGCCGTTGTTGCAGCGATTCCCGGAGTCGGGAGACTTCTTCATCGGGAAAAAATTTGGGAGCAATGCGTCCAACCGCGACGCGCCCGAACCAAGCTGCAGCCAAGACGCCCGCCGTCATGCCAATCGTACCTCCAATGATCCCGGCCAGCGTGCCCGCTTTGGCGGCTAGAAACATGATCACCACGGTGGCTGGCACCGGAGCCACCGAGTCAGCCGCCAGCAACACGATGGAAATCCCCACCAACCAGAGCGCCTGGTGTTCGCGTGCCTTCAGAATAGGTCCGACGTACTCCTCGCCCCAAAGCACAAAGGGGACGCAAACCAACGCCATGACAAAGAAAACAAACAGAACGATTCGAACCGCACGAAAGGATGGCGTCTTCATAATACGGATACAGTCATCTCGCCTCAACTAATCCACAACCCGCCCCGTCAGACGGGCGATGAACTTAATCGCATAAAGGTAGGCTCTCTCCCTCACCACCCAGGTATCCCCCACAGTTCCGCCGACTCCGACTTCAGCTACAGAGGCGAGGACATTGCCTTCGTCGGGATGCAGCACTATGTAGGTGAGAATTTTCACGAGCTTATCGGTCGCGTAAACCTCCTTCATGTGATCCAACACGATCACGGGAAGAAAACGCTCAACCGGAAGTTGGATCGCATCGGGCACAGCCGCGACGTAGAGAAGATTGCGCACGCGTTGTATGTCGTCACTCACCAAGCCCGGCGGCCAATTGGGTAACATGCGACGCACCATCTCGACTTCTTCCAGCGTGTAGTCTTCCGGCGCCTCGTCGGCAGAGGAAAATGGCGCTACCACACCGCGATCTGGAGGCACGTTGTAGTTGATCCCGTCAATGTCCGCCTGGGTGATACGCGCCCAAGCGGGCAAGGGCGTCGGCGTGGGACTGGGCGTCGGGGTTGGCGTGGGAGTAGGCGTCGGCACGGGTTCCGCGGCAGGTGTCGGTGTCGGAACCGGTGAAGGAGTCGGCGTTGGCGAAGGCGACGCTGGCACCGATGACGCCATCACTTTTACGTCTGTAGAGATCACGCTCACCCCCTTCCACTCGGCCAGCAAACCCGCCGCCAACCACGCGGCCAACGGAGCCACGAGCCATCCTTTTCCGGGTAGTTGTGCAAAGCGTTGTTGCGAATCCCATCGAAAAAGTTTTCCGCCTGCTCGGCAGCCTGCGACCCCAATCAACATGAGAACAATCAAGTTGAAACCTACTGCGGATAAGCCCTCTCCCGTAACGCACCGCTGCAAAGCCTCCACCGCGTAGCGACCGGGAAAAAAGGCGGACACGCGCTGCGCCCACTCGGGGAGACTCACTAGTTGCACCGCAACCCCGCCAATGATGAGCATCGGCAGAAAAATGCACTGTCCCAGTGCCTGCACTGCCGGAACAGTGTCCGCCATCATGGCGATCACCAACCCCAAGCCGATGAACGCAAAAGCCACAAAGGTGAACACCAGCGCTAGCGCGACGGGGTGATCCGGCATCGTCATCCCGAGTGCAAATGCCGCGGCTAACTGCAGTGCTCCGGCGGTGACAATAATAAGATCTCGCGCCAACACCGTACTGGTGATGATCATCCAGGTCGGAAGCGGAGTGAGCCGATAACGCCGCCAGACTCCGCGTTCGCGTTCGCTGACCATCGTGGTCGGCAAGCCAAAACAGGCTCCGCCCAATACACTCACGGTCAAAAGCTCACCCATATGCCGTAGGAGGGGGACTTTCTCGTGCCGATAAAGCACCCAAAAAGCCAAAAGGAATATAAGCGGAAACAGGTATCCGTAAATCAACGCCATCCGATTCCGAAAATGGAGGCGGACGGAAATTTTGAGATGTTGATAAAGACCGTTCACGGGAGTGAGTTACCCTTGGCGTTGACTCTGCTCGAGTACATTCTGGCCGTCGCCGATACGCTCNNTGCGTCAGCCGGAAAAAGAGATCTTCCAGTGACGCCTTCTTGATCTGCAGATCTTTAATCTGGATCTTCTGCTGCGATAAAAGGGTCGCCAGCGCGCTCAAGGACTGGGTCGCGTCGGAGGTGCGAAAGCTCCACTCCGTTCCGCTTCCGTCGAGGTCCTGGACTGCCGCAAGCGGTGCCAGAGCTTCGCGCGTAAGAGCGAGGTCGGTCTGCAAAACGACCTTTTGTTGTAAATCAGAGGCCGCGATCAGCTCACGGGTCGGCCCGGTTGCCACCACGATGCCATGATCCATAATCGCCACGCGATCACAGAGCCGCTCCGCTTCCTCCAGGTAATGAGTGCTCAAGAGGACAGTGTACCCGTCCGCTTTCATCTTGAGGATCTCCCGATGCAATTCCTGCCTCGCCTGCGGATCCAGCCCTGTCGTCGGTTCATCCAGGATGATAAGTTCCGGACGATTTACGAAGGCGAGTGCGAGCGCCAATCGTTGCCGCTGACCTCCTGACAGGGCATCAAAAGGAAGTTCTGCTTTTTCGACTAAATTGAAACGAACCAGAAGGTCTTCAGGCTCAGCGCGAACCGCATAGAAAGAGCCAAACAACTGCAAGGCCTCCCGCGGAGTCATTTTATCCGGCAGTGAGGTGCTCTGCAAAGCGACGCCAATCTTCTGCTTCACCGCCGCCGGCGAGTTTCGAGCATTCACCCCGCAGATCTCGCGATCANNTCCGGCTCTCTCAGACCGATCAAGCATTCGAGCGTGGACGTCTTACCCGCTCCGTTGGGACCAAGCAGACCAAAAATCTCCCCCGCGCCGATGGTGAAACTGACTCCTTTTACTGCCTCGGTCTGACCATAACGCTTACGGAGATTTCGAACAATGACTTGGGGAGAGCTCGNNGAAGGGCACGGATCGGGGTTGGAGAGTACCGCCTTTACCGATCCGCTTTCCGGGTACTGAGCAAGATCACTGCGTAGAGGCAAGGCGATCCCTCAAATCGCTCAGAGATACCTAGGTGACGCTTGGCTTCGATTTTTCGCGCGGAACAGACGCCTCCTGGCTTTCCGGCCACGTAGGAGGCACCCCTTCCGTTTTAAGTCACATCGCTGCGACTACTTTCTGAAGCGGGGATCGTTGGGATTTCCACCAGACAGCAGGTAGGCGAGCAGATCCTTCACCTCATCTTCGTTGAGACTATTGATCAAACCACTCGGCATCATCGACGTTCCAAATGGTTTGCGCGCCTTGATGTCAGACGATTTGACGGTGGTTTTTTCATCCGGGGTGAACGGATTCGTCATTAACTGCACCTGCCCTTGTTCCTCACCGACGATCCTGCCCACTAGAACACTGCCATCCGCGAGATCGATCTGCTCGCTACCATATTGGTCACTGATCACAGCCGACGGATCGACGATGTTTTCCAGGAGATCGCGAACGGTGTAGCGATTTCCAGCCCCCGTCAGATCAGGCCCTATCCCACTCCCTTCCATACCGAAACGGTGACACACAATACAGGCCGTCGCCGTGAACATCGCCTTCCCTCGCTCGAAATCCCGCCCTTTTTTGATCCCATCAGCCAACGTCTCCGCGTCAGCAATGGTGTAAGCGCGTCCAGGTCCTTTCGGTGTAACGGTAGGAACAGGGAAACTGGGGGGAGGTGGTGCTGACAGATTGGCGAGCGACGCACGTTCGGCCGGATCCGTCACGTTTGCGAGAGACTCAGTGCGGATATTGGAAATGAAGCCCACGAAACTTGCGCCCCCTCTCCAGGCGTGGGTGCGGGCAAACCATGAAAAGTACTGGACGCGTAAGGCCTTCGTCCACCCTTCGGTCGCATTGCGCAGGGAATACGCATAGGCGATTTGCTGACGATCAGGGCGGGAAGCCTTGGTTTCGTTGACCGCCTTCGCATAGTTTTCATTACGCGCAATCAACGCCGCATTGACCTCCTCAGCCTCGGGTTCAGCGACATTCAACAGCGGCACCATCTTCGCGACGATCGTCGGCGATCCCAAGTAGATCAGAATGTCGGCCAGTTCCCGGTTAGCAAAAGCGTCCTTAGTGGGAAACAGCGGATCGAGCTTGCTGATCAAGCGGGTGCGAACTGCCGCTTCAGGTTTGCCCAGACGTGTGAATGCGAGCTGCCAGGCGCGCAGCCACGGCAACTGAGCCGACACAGGGAGCGTTGTGTAATCAAAACGCCCTAACGCATCGATGATCTGTGGTTGCAGGCCTTTATCGCCTACGCGTGCCAAAGCAATGAGGGCTTCGATGGCCGCCACCGGATTCTTTTCGGAAAGTGCGCGCTGGGACCAGCGTGCAACCGGCTGTTTTTCCAACGCGACACGTGCAGCAAAACGCAAGAAACGATCGGAGTTCGCAAGGAAAGGCCAGACTTCGCTCACGACCTCTGCACCCAGTCCGTCCGCGTGGAACGTCTCCAGCTTTTTTCTTTGCAGCGCTTCGGGAGTCGGTGGCAGGGCTTTGACCGGTGCCGTGGTTTCTCTTCCAGAGTAAGTCACACGGTAAAGCGCCGATTGCGTTCTCCGACCGCCGGTCGCAAAGTACATCGCACCATCATTCGGATTGATGATCAGATCGGTCAGCGGGTGCGGTTTGCCGGCGACAAACTCCTCCACCTTGCCCGAGAAGGTCGCGCCGTCGGGCGTCAGGTGAATCGCGTACAAAGTGCCATACGTCCAGTCAGCCGCATAAAATGCGCGTTGATACTTCGCGGGGAATTTCGCTCCGGTGCCAAAGACGACGCCTGTCGGCGAACCGGGTCCGATGTCGACGACGGCAGGCAGGCTGTCAGCGTAATACGCCGGCCAGCGCCCTGCACCACTGCGCCAGCCATAGTCCGCTCCGTCGACGATGTGATTGATACGCGTAGGAAGGTACCAGGGTGAGCCAATGTCCCACTCCATGTCGGAATCAAAGGTGAACATCTCCCCGTTCTGATCGAAGGCGATGTCATACTGGTTGCGGAAACCGAGCGCAAAGAGCTCGACCGCGCGGCCCTCGGGATCCATGCGCCNNATCGAAGGCGATGTCGTACTGATTGCGGAAGCCCAGGGAGAACAATTCCATGACCTTCGCATCGGCATCGGTCCGCACTACATAGCCGCCGGGAGCCAACTTGCCTTTGGCGTGACCACGCGCGTCCCACATCCGAGGCAGTAAATGATCCTCCCCCCAAGCCACAGCGCGGGACTTCTCCATGCGAAATGGCAAATCCGTGTGGTTACCGTTGGCAAGGTACAGACTTTTGCCATCTGGCCCAAGCACAATGGCGTGGGGGCCATGCTCACCTCGGCCACGCGACTCGCGCAAAAGCTCAGGACGACCAAACTTTCCCTCGCCATCGAGATCCTTCAGGCGCCAAAGCCCCGCCACACCGGCCGGGAGGTGCTCATTGACGTTCACGTAAAGGCTGCCCATCGCGTACAGCAGTCCCTGCGCGCCGCGTAGACCCGTTTCCAACGGCTCGACTTCTGACACTCCCTTCTCCCCGACTCTGGGCAATTTGATACGGTAAAGATCTCCGTACTGATCCGCAACGATCATCCGTCCTTGTGGATCCATGGTCATCGCCACCCACGACCCCTGCGACTCGCGGGGCACCGTGTACAAGAGTTCGACCTTAAAACCGGGAGCGACCTGCAACGCGGAAGGATCCACCGGCGCAACCAACTCGGGAGGCTTGGGTTGATTCGGCGCTTTCTGCGCTTGGCCAAAAGCCAACCCACCCACGGCTAAAACAGCGCTGACGCTGAGCCAACGGGACACGGGCAGGAGGAGTGAAAGAGAGGTCGTCATACGCAAAAAATCGGGCGAAAAACAAGAGAGCCAATGGGCGGGCCGAGAACCCAGCACCAGGCACTTGGCCCTGCAAACATCAAGGCAGTGTCTTGAGAGCGAGATCCTTGAACTGAATCTGCATGGGAGGACCGGTGTGTATTTGCAAAGCCAGCACACCACTCGCGGCCGATTTTTGTGGATCGAGATCGGTGATGTCAGCCGTCTGTACGCCGTTCAGGAAGTGCTGAAGGTGATTACCTTTAGCGATGATCACGATTTCGTTCCAACCATCGGGCTTAAACGCGGCGGATACTTTTGCCGACGGAGCCGACTCGCCCACGACCTCGATCTTGGGTTTGCCGTTCTCGATCGGGTGGAGCTTCACCTTTTCACCCGGTTTAGCGAGGATACCGCGACCTTTTTCCTCATATAGCATGCCCACGTAACGGCCGGCTGCATCCATGTCTCCTTGATAGCCTCCCACCACCCAACCCGCCGGATCGACGACCCGACTGCGGTATTGGATCCCTGAATTCGCGGTTCGCTTTTCGTTGTTATCCACAAAGCGGAAGCTCGCGCGGAGTTCGAAATTCTTCAGTTCCCCACCCTTCCAAATCAAAAAGGTGTTCGACTTGATCGGCGCTTCCGCGGTGGTTTTGCCCACGATGACTCCCTCTTTGACCGACCAGAGTGCAGGATTGCCTTCCCACCCGGAAAGGTCCTTGCCGTTGAAGAGGGACTTAAATCCTGCAGGAGCGGCAGCCGACATACTGGCCACTCCGAGCACCGTAGACAGGAGAAGAGATGAGATGAACTTCATAAGAAATGAGAAGAAAGTTGCTGAAAATCGAGGGATGAACGCCGGCTAGATGTGGGCTTGAAGGCCGTCACTTCAATGTCCGTGAGCATGCGCTCCAGCTGCCGGAGCTGGCGTGATTGTCGCAGCTTTAACGGCTGCAGGCAGCGGACCATTGGGGTTCTTGGTTACGATCAATTGTCCCCACATCACCATCCAATGACCGGGGAAGGTGCAAACATACTCGTAAATACCTTCTTCGTCTGGAGCGATGACGGTTAAGGTTTCACTCTGCCCAGTCTCAAGCATCTTGGTAGCGGCAAAGATTTCCTTAGAGTTCGGGATATAAGCCCGACCCTCGACATCGCGTTGCTCTGGAGTCATCAACATGGCAGCGTTGCCCACCCGCTCGCGTGCCCCTGGAAGAACAAAGACCAGAGTGTGCGACATCGCATCTGGATTCTCAAAGGTCACTTTGAACGTCTTACCTGGCTCAACCACGAGACGCTGCGTATCGTAACGCATCTCCTCATGAACAGCTCGAATTGTAAATACGGGCACGGCGAGGCCACTCAAGCGAGCGCGTAGTAAAGAACCTTCTGTGCCTGGCACGAGATCGATGATCTCCTGGGTGGTCTGCACGGTATTCAAGAANNACGCCGCCACTGCAGGTGCACTCTTGGCATCCCAGGCAGAGCGAGGAAGCGCGAGCAAGCTCTGGCTCGCGGAAGCGACATTTTCTCCACGCTGGATAATCCCTGCGAGCGCAGCATAGACTGCTGACGGATCACTCCGCGTGCTCACTGCGGCCCGCATCGCTGCTTTCTGCAAAGAGACGCGCTCACTAGCCGCTGCCGTTCCCACCGGAGCAAGAAGAGGAAGGATGCGATCGAACGCTTTGGCGCGGAAAGAAGGATCCGTCAGGAGCGGAATTCCGTTTACCAAAAAGGCTAGCGTTCGCGGCGACTTCTCCGCGTCTTTCCAAACACGATCAAAGGACTGATCAGCCGTCGCCAACGTTGCCCAGAGGAACGGCCTCATCTCGTTGGTATCCTGCTGAGTCAGCTTGGCGATGCGGTCGCGCAACGGCGACAACTCCGCGGGGGATTGCTGAGTGAGCAACCTGCCCAGAGCTAAACGATCGACCTCTCCGGTCTCGTCGAGATAATCCAATAGGATAACCGATGCGGGCGTTTTCTTCGAGGCCGCGAGTTCGCTCAAGGACTCGGCGCGAATCGTGGGCGAAATCCCCTGACGTCTGATCAACTGCTCCCGAACGCGATCAGTCCGGGGGAGTTTGGCGAGTTCACCCGAGGAAACCGTTTTCAGCAAGTAATCGATCTTCACCGGGTTCTCTGTCGACAACGCGACTGCGTTATTCAACTGATCGCGCCAAAAGGGCCGCAGCTGCTTGAGCGTTTCCGCCAGGGTGTAATCGAGGTAATAATCGAGCGGTTTGTTAATGATGGCCAGTGCCACATCAACCGAGGCGCGGTCTGCGAAGAAACTGGCCGCACGCACCGCGTGCAATCGTACCCGGGGACTTTCGTCGCCCGCCTGAACCTTAAGCAAGGCCAGTGTATCCGGAATGCGATCACCCCAATAGCAAAGAACACGGGTCGCCGCAGCCCGTACATTGGGCTCTGGGAACCGGAGCAATTGGCGCAGTAACGGCTCATTGATAACATTGTGCCACTGATGAACCCAAAGTGCTTCGGTCAGCAGGTGCGGATACAATGGGTCCTTTTTATCAAGTTTGCCGACCCAGACCTTGACGGCATCGGTCACGGTCTTCGCGTCATACTTGCCCAACTCAATCTTAACCAGTTCGCGAACATGGTTCTCGGGTTCACGCAGCAATTCCAGGAGCGCGGGGATAGATGCATTGTAAATCTTGGGCTGCTTCAAAAGAGGCCGGCCTTCGTAGGTGATACGATAGATGCGACCGTGGATCGGATCGCGATTCGGATCGCGCAGGNNCAGGTGGTGCTGCATATGACCGATAATCGCGTTGTGCCAATCCATCATATAAAGCGCACCGTCCGGCCCGACCGTAATGCCCACCGGGCGAAAATTGGGATCCGATGAAGAAACTAGATCGGGCAGACGCTCGCCCTTTAAACCTGACCCATCCTCCACCACTTTTACCCGATAGAACCCCTGAAAACCGATAACATTCCCGTTGAGAAAGTTTCCTTGATACTCCTCCGGAAAATGCCGGCTCGTCATAATGATGCTAGCGGCCGAGGGACGTGCGGGGCGCTCCCAAAACTGCTTCATCTTGGGGTGCTTGGCGGGATAGTCGATCTTGCCGCTGAAGGCTGCGCCAAAATAGGTCGCATTACCGGTGGCATCGACGATCAGGTCATTGCCCCAGCGATCAAAGGTGCGTCCGTGCGGATTCGCGAATCCATAGGACGCATACGTGTCGAACCGCTGCGTGAGCGGCTCGTACCGATAAACGGCACCGTCGATATTACGCACTGCGCCACGCGTAGTCTCAATCTGACTACGGTGAAACACGCCATCGCTCAGATAGATTGCGCCACCAGGTTCGTAGGCGAGTGAGTTTGCCGTATGGTGGGAGTCGGCAGAGTCGAGGCCCATAAGCACACGCTCTTTCCAATCTGCTCTTCCATCTCCATCCGTATCCCTGACGTACCACAGGTCGGGCGCCTGCATGAGGAGAATGCCGTCCTTGAAGAACTGGAAACCCGTGGGACAGTTCAGATTTTCCATGAAGGTCGAGACCTTGTCGGCCTTTCCGTCTCCATCGGTGTCTTCAAAAATAAGAATACTGTCCCCTTTGGGCGACGTGGGAGTGCGCTCCGGATAGTTTGGCCAAACGGAAACCCAGAGGCGACCGCGGGTATCCCAAGCCATCTGCACAGGCTTCGCCAGTTCGGGAAACTCTTTCTCGCTGGCGAACAGGTTCACTTTGAGTCCAGGCGAGAGCGTCATCTTAGCAATGCCCTCTTCTCCACTAAGGAAAGCGTGCGAACCATCAGGATTGGTGCCTGGCTTGTTGGTTTCGACCTTGGTGACCGCCGGGAGATTGGAATCATCCACTTTAAGATCGCCCCCACGTGCCACTGCCCACACGCGCTTTTCGCGATTTGCGGTCATGACGTCGCGTTGGACCATCTCCTCCTGCATCACTTGAAAATTGCTGATCTTGGTTCCCTCGGGGCCAGAAACATAGGACAGCGAGGAACGACCACCGTAGACATTGTAGCCATCGACCGTGCGATAACGGCTGTGCCACATCTCATTTTTATCCTTAATAGCCGCCTGCAGCTTGGAAAAATCACCCGTCGGGGCGCTTTCGCCCGTAATGCCCTTGAGGATCAATGGAGCGAGTGCGGCATCGCCGACCTCATTTAGGTGAACGCCATTCGTGGTCAGCGGCCTTCCATTTTTAGCAGCATCGGCAAACAGCTTTTGAGAAGGGGTGAAAAGATCGACAAACGTCACCCCAGCACGGTCGCGACTCACTTCGGCCCTTGCCGCCGCGTACAGTGCAAGATTCTGGTTGATCGAATCCGGCAACGCGAGATTAGGGTCGGGATGCTTCTCAGTCGCAATTGGTGAAAATAAAACGATCCGAGGCGCCCCCGTGCCGCCGTAATTTTGTGCCCGGGTTTCACGGAGGAATCGATCTAGGTCTGTCTTAAATTTCGCCAAACCCGCTTCTCCTGAACGGGCGATTGTCCAGCGCCGTATGCNNTCTCCTTGGAAGGATTCGTTGAATCCGAAAAATGCAAAAACAACGTTCGCGCGGACACGGGTGAGCCACTCATCCGGCGTGCCGAAATCCTTCGAACGCGCACGCTCAGCCACCTCATCACCCGCCGCCGCAAGATTCCGCACGACCAGGTCGAGTTGACCGTATTTGGCCTGGATTAGGGTTTCGAGCGAGGCATGATGCTGCATCCGGTCAGGGAGCGCATTACCGATGAAGGCNNCGGGAGCGGGACGAGGGCTCGCACTCGACGTCTTCGTCTCGGGCACCGGATCGCCTGCCTTCAAAATTTTGCCCAGCGCATGATCCTCGACCTTGATCCCACGGCGATAGGTTTTAAACCCATACGGCGACGGTTTGAAGTCATCAATGTAGCGGACGTCGGCTTTCGCGGGGACCTCACGCCCGAGAGCCCAGTACACTCCATTGACGACCAGTCGACGTAGATCTTCGTCTTCCAAGTCGGTCGCCGCACCCATCGTGGTGGTCAAAATACGATTCGTTTTGCCCGCTTCGTTGCGATAAAGCCGAGTCCACGCAATCGGCATCGCCGGATCGTTGACCGGCNNCCGCGAAGGAGAATGGTCGCATCCGCGGGTGGATACGCTTCATACACATCTGAGGGACCAAAAATCTCCGAAACCCCACGCAGCAGAGGATTATTCTTAGCCGTGGGTTCGATCGACGAGCGAGTCGCTTCGATCTTATGCTTGCCCCAGTGAGTCAGCCACTTTTCGCCGAGCACGTTTTTGCCAAAATCAGAATAAGACTTGTAGGAGCCTTCAGGGATGCGAAGNNCCTCAGCACCCGCCAGCGACTTCTGATTATCCGGATTGATGACGCCGTCCGGATCGAGAGCGAAAAGGACCGTGGTCTTAAAACCGTGGCGCTGGCTGAGGATCTTGGCGAGCATCGGGAGCGCCTCCTCGCTTCGATACTCTTCGTCTCCCGACAAGAGAACCACATGCTTGGCCGAGGCCGATGCGGTGGGCGGATTGAAGACCAGCGTCTGCTGAGCAGCGCGTGTCGTGACGACGCACGCGATCAAGGCAACCAGGAAATATAGGCGGGGCATCATAGGTGTACGTTACTCGACGAATTCAACCATCCGAACCACTAAACTTTTTTCGGTGGTGATCGCCCGGCATCTTTTGGTCCGACTCGCCCAACCACCTCTTCCCGACAACAAAGATCCGGCCGGACCCCTCCGGCCGGATCGATCTGAGAGCGTTTATGCTGACTTCACTTTGACCCAACGACCGCTCTTCGCCGAAGCGAGAACGGCATCTGTTACATAATCTGTCGCCAATCCATCGCGGAAGGTGGGAGCGGCTGGCTTGCCCGACTCGATTCCTTGGATGAAATCCGCGACTTGATGGACGAAGGAGTGTTCGTATCCGATCGCCAATCCAGGCACCCACCAGTTCTTCATGTAGGGATGATCACCATCCGTGACATGGATCGAACGCCATCCACGCATCGCTCCCGTGTCGCGGTGATCAAACCACTGCAGGCGATGCAAATCATGCAGATCCCAGAAGATGGAACCGTGCTCACCATTGATTTCAAAGGTATAGAGCGCCTTGTGACCGCGCGCGTAACGCGTGGCTTCAAACGTCGCGAGCGCTCCATTGCCAAAACGCGCCAAGAAGGCACTGGCATCGTCGATGCCGACTTTAGCCATTTTGCCCGTCGCCGCGTGCTTGCGTTGCTTGACGAACGTTTCGGTCGCTGCAGTTACGGAATCAATACCGCCATTGAGCCAGAGCGCGGTGTCGATACAGTGAGCAAGCAAATCGCCGGTTACGCCGCTGCCCGCGATAGATGCGTCAAGACGCCACGTGCCAGGGCCACCTTGGGGAACATCGGTAGAGATCGTCCAATCTTGGAGAAACTTCGCACGGTAGTGGAAAACGCGTCCGAGTTTGCCTTCATCGATAAGATGTTTGGCAAGGGTAACCGCAGGAATACGACGGTAGTTGTACCAAACCATGTTCGGCACCTTGGCCTTTTCGACGGCCTTGACCATCTTCAGGCCTTCAGGCGAGTTCATGGCAAGCGGCTTTTCGCACAGGATCATCTTACCCGCTTTGGCTGCCGCGAGCGCGATCTCGGCGTGAACATTGTTCGGAGCGGCAATATCGATCACATCGATGTCCGCGCGACTGATGAGCTTTTTCCAATCGGTCTCGACCGACTCGTAGCCCCAGGTATCTGCAAAGGCCTGAGTCTTCGCTCCGTCGCGTCCACACGCTGCCTTCAGAACGACCTTGGTATCTGAGGGGAAGAAATTTCCAACCTTGCGGAACGCATTCGAGTGAGCTCGGCCCATACAG
>DKKJ01000339.1 GCA_002455175.1 Opitutaceae bacterium UBA6669 | reverse complement strand
ATACAGAGATCACGATCAGACCTAACTTCCAATTCATGACCAAGAGGCTAATGGCAATCATCAGGATGTAGGTGAGTCCCCAGACGATATCGAGGAAGCCCCACGCGATTACGCGAGCCAGCCGATCGCAGTCACTGGTCAACCGCGTGATTAACCATCCGACCGGACGGGTGTCGAAAAAAGCGAACTCGAGCGCCTGCAGCCGTTCGAAGCCGNNCAACGGAGAAATATCCGAGAATATAGGGCGCAAGACGCGTGTTGGCACCGCCTTCAAGGGCGGCGTCGATGGTCCAGCGGGTGAGGTGAGCAAATCCGGCGTCGCAGACCGCGATGAGGATGGCGCAGGCTGCGAGGGGGATGAGGAAGCGCTTCAGGTGAAGGGCTCTTTGGAAGAGTTTCCACCAGAGGCCGGCATCCAGCTTGGCTTTGAACTCATCTTCCTGATGAAATGAAGCGGTCATGGGAAAGGATCGAAGAAAGGGCGGCAGTACTATTCGGTAGGGAGGACGGTGAGCCGTTTTGATTTCGCGAATAGAGGATACAGGATGGGCGGCCGGAGTTAGGGTGATTGGAGTTCACGTTGAAACTCTGCTTCGACGTTGGTCTGAATCTGCCAGAGCCGACGGTAGAGGCCGTCTTGTTGGGAGAGTTGCTCGTGAGTACCGCTTTGAATGATGCGTCCGTGATCGAGCACGATCACACGGTCGGCGTGAGCAAGGGTGGAAAGCCGGTGGGCGATTACCAAGGTGGTGGCGCGTCCTCGGCGGCGACGAAGTGCATCCAGAATCAAGCTCTCGGTTTCTCCATCCACTGCGCTCAGAGCGTCGTCGAGAATAAGAATCGGCGCTTGGCGCAGGAGCGCTCGGGCAATGGCGACGCGCTGGCGTTGCCCTCCAGACAAAGTGATCCCGCGTTCACCAATCAGGGTGTCGTAGCCTTGGGCGAAGGTACGGATGGTCTCGTCGATACACGCCGCGCGCGCGGCTTCCTCAATTTCCCGGTCTTGCGCCTCTGTGCTGCCGAGACGGATATTGTCGCGGAGCGTTTTGGAAAAAAGAAACGGCTCTTGCATGACGGTGCTGAGCTGAGCGCGCACCCATTTTCGAGGAAGAGAGTTTAGCTCATGGCCATCGAACCGAATCGAGCCTCGTTCGTAGTCATACAAGCGAAGCAGCAGGTGCATCAGAGTGCTTTTGCCGGAGCCGGAGGGACCCAACACTGCCAGGGTTTCGCCAGGCGCGACATCAAACGAGAGGCCATTTAAAGCGCCGCCTCTTTCTGGAGTTTCGCTGGTAGTGCCAGAAGGAGTGGCGGACGGGAGCGGTGCGTCACGTCGAGCGTGCGCAAAATAGAGATCGCGAACGGAGAGGGCGCCTGACAGCTGCGGAAGTGGCGCCATGGAGCTTTCTAAAACCACATCGGGCTCCCTGGGCTGAGTAATGATTTCTTGGATGCGAGTGACAGCGACCGTGGTCTTCCCTAAATCCGTGAGAATACGACCCATTTGCCGCACAGGCCAGAGCATGATCCCAAGATAAGCGAGGAAGGCGAAGAGCACGCCAACACTGAGGGTCCCTTGAGCGACCCAATGGGCGCCAATGAGCAAGATGAGGCCGATCTGGGTAAACGCGACCAAATCACTGACCGACCAGTACCAGGACATCAGTCGAAGGAGCCGGAGGTTGCGGTCGCGGAAATGAGCGTTGGGTGCGGCGAATTTGGCGCGTTCGAAATCCTGTCGAGCGAAGGCGCGAACGACGCGGATGCCGGTGAGGTTTTCTTGGATGACGGAGGTCAGTGCGCCTTCGGCTTCGTCGACCGATTTGAACACATGTTTAACTCGTTTGAAGTAGAAATACCCGTAGAGAATGAGCGGCGGTACCAAGGCGAACGAAACCAAGGTCATGGACGGACTGAGCAGGAGCAACAAAGGGAGGGCGGTGGCGGCAAGGAGAATGGAATTCCCGATTTCCATGACTTGCACCGCGAGAAACTGACGGACCGTTTCTACATCGCTGGTGCAACGCTGCACGAGGTCGCCGGTATCCAAACGGTCGAGATAGCGAGCCGGGAGGTGGTTGAGATGATCGTAAAGTCGATCTTTGAGGCGGCGAGCGATCCCATCGCTGGCCAAGGAGGTATGCCGACCTTTCAGGTAGCTGCAAATCCCGCCGAGCGCGGTGATCACGACCATCCAGAGAGGGGCAAGCCAGAGGTTTTCCTTGAGATTCTCAGCTCCCCCGACGGAGGCCAGGAGCGCTTTGATCAAGAGGGTAGCTTCAGTGGTGGAGCGATCGCCGATGGCATGGTCAATGGCGGCCGCGCCCACCAAGGGCACGAGGTAGTTGGCGGCGGTGGCGAACAGAAGGCAGACAAGAGCGAGGGCAAAACGAAGGCGCTGCCCCTGCATGAGACTCCAGATGACCGGTAACGGTGCTGACATGAGGAAAATTCGCGTGGTGAAAATCAGGACGGAGAAAACAAAAAACCCGCTCTGGTGGAGCGGGCTGAGAGACCACGAAGGTTTTCAAAAGCCCGCTGGCAAGCGGGCGGTAAACGATCAGATGATCGTGATGACGCCCGTACGCTGCGCACGAAGAGCAAAGACGTAGTTGTTGGGGGACATCATAGGAAAACGGTTACGGTGACGGGGAAGAGGAGGCCAGTCCTCTTCAGGTGAGGCAAGCGCAAACTGCCGAAGGGGTCACCGCCATGGATTTCCTGCCATTTGGGCCGCCTAAACGATGGATTTGTGTAAAAGGCTAGAGTCAGGAACCGCCGAAATCCGTGGCCCGAACTTTTGGGTGACGAATCGGTTCATGCGACCACAAACTCCATCGCACTGCTGATGTATCTGAAGTTTAGTTACCGTGAAGTTGCTCGACCCAGAGTGGAGCCGTAAGTGAAAAAAGGCGACGATCCTCACGCCTCCGCGAGCTGGATGCTCTGTTCCGGGGCCGGCCGAAAGCAGGGGCGAAACGACAAAACGTGATCACCGGGTGGCGTTCGCGTTCGTTGTGNNGCTTAAACGGTTATAGCAAGGGCTTGAGGTACGGCCAAATGGTCTCGCTTACCCGGCGATGCCCTTCGGGCGTGGGATGGATCCCGTCCGGAAGGTTGAGCTCGGGCACGCCACCCACGTCTTTGAGCAGGAAAGGAATAAGGGTGGCCTGGTTCGCTTTCGCCAGAGCGGGGTACATCGCAGCGAACTCTTGGGTATAGGCTCCCATGCTGATCGGCATCTGCATGCCGGCGATGACCAGTTTGACATTGGGATTCTTAGCGCGGACTTGATCGATAATGGCTTGCAGATTTGCCTGGGTCGAGGCAACAGGAAGCCCGCGAAGGCCGTCGTTGCCTCCTAATTCGAGCACGAAAATGTCCACCTTCTGTCGAAGGATCCAATTGATGCGCCGCAGCCCCCCGGCCGAGGTGTCGCCGCTCAGGCCGGCATTGATCACGGTATAGGGTAAGCCTTCGTCATGAATTTTTTTTTGGATCAACCCGGGGAAGGCCATCGTCGTGTGGTCGTCGAGACCATAGCCTGCGGTGAGGCTGTCTCCGAAAAAGACGATGGTTTTGGTGTCAGCAGCGGAGGCCCCGGTGGGCAGAAACCCAAGGAGCAATCCGGTGAGGGCGAGGGTGAAAAACAATTTCATCGGTTGCAGAAATGGCGCCAGCGGCTTTGGTCGCGTGCGCGCATCCCTATATGAGTGTTCAATCCATGCTGAATGTCGAGCGGCTCACCAAAACCTATTTGTCCGCGGGCGTACCGCTCACGGTGCTCAAGGAGGTGAGTTTTAGTCTTCCAGCAGGGGCAAGCCTGGCGATCGTCGG
>DKKJ01000110.1 GCA_002455175.1 Opitutaceae bacterium UBA6669 | reverse complement strand
AGTAGTTCGCGGTATGATGGAACAACGCGCGCGGATTGAAGATGTCTTTAAGTTTTTCAATTCTTTGCTCCTCCGAGATTGGGATCCCGGCGAGAACGCAGGCCAGGGCACCACAGTGGATATCTCCCTCGCGGCCTGCGCGATCCTGGTCGACACCGAGACGCGTACCGCACGGGTGATCAACTGCGGATTCCCCATTCCTTTTTATTGCGGTAAGCAAAAAACGCACCTTCTCCTCGACCAGGGATCATCCCCCCTCGGNNGACACGTAGACGGGGGCACCATTAGCCTCTGGAGCGACGGTGTGGAGGACCTGGCGGCGTCTCTAGGCGTCGATCCCTTCGGCCTAACCCTCGGCCTACGCCGCTCCATCGCCTCAGGTCAGCGCCATCCCGAATTTTTGCGGGGTGCTCGCGACGACATCATGAGCATCGTCGTCCGAACCGATGTCGACCCAACGACCTCGGTCAATGACGAGATCATCCTGAGACAAACGCTGCGCGGAAACACTGAGTCGCAAATTAACGAATACCAGGAATTTTGGGCTCGTACCCTCAGTCTCGCACTCCCGGACCTATCAGAGGCTGCCCGCTATGCCATCTTACTCTGCACGCGCGAAGCGGTTCTGAACGCGCTCAAACACGGGTGCAAAGGCAGCGCCAACCACGCCGTATTGCTCGAAATCTCCCTCCAACCAGACCTCTCCCGAGTCCAAGTGTACATCTGCGATCCCGGCGAAGGACACACCTTCGATCTGGATACCTACGAACCGCAGGCAAGTGCAGATATGCTTACGGAGCACCGCGGACTGATCCTGATCAGCCACCTCTGCGACCAGCTGATTTCAGAGCGAAACGGCGCTGAGCTCACTCTCCTTTTCAACCTCAATCCGGAATCCGCTTCCGACCTGCCCTCCCATGCAACCGCTCTACAATCCGGAACTTAAAACGCTTCGCGTCACCATCCCTGGTGATGTCCTTAGCACCAATGCGGAGACCCTGCGTCGCGACATCACGGCAGCCCTCAATAATTCCGCTCCCAACACGTTAAACGTTCTCGAACTCGATCTCCGTGCTGCCCGAATGGTGGACTCCGCCGGTCTGAATCTCATCGTTTCGCTGGTGCGCGCCGCCTCTCAGCGGTCCTGTCGTATTCGTGCCCTGGTCGAAAACACCAACGTTCAGCGCACGTTCCTTTTTACCCGACTCGATCGCTACCTGGAATTGGTCACTCCCACTCAGGAATAAATCGATCCCTACCGAACGACTAAGGCCTTCACAAACGCAGCGATGCACACCCAGGACCCATTGCCCGACACGAATGAAGCGACCAGCCCCCGGGGACCCTTCAGCACTCNNTCGGCCCGTCTGGCCGCACTTCACTCTCGTTTCCGCACCTGGCTCAGTCGATCGTCCCAGCGAACGGGACTTTCCGCCTACTCTCTTCGCGTCCGCCATCGGGAAAATCTGGGGAAACTTCAGGCGCAACTCGCACGTCTGCCGGAGCATCAAAGCCAATTATCCTCGACGATGAACGAGGTAGGACGCCGCTTTTCCGGCATAGGTGACCTCCTAGAGAAAATGACCACGTCAGGTTCTCAATTGGTCAGCTAAGGTCAAAGACTGTTGGTCCTGGCTAGCGGTAAAAATGAAGGTGAAACGGTACTCGAGTCCGCCATTGACCTCCTCCACGAGCCGCTGGGCTACATGCAGACGTGTGCAACTGATTTCGAGAACCTGCTGGGCGCTCTCGAGACCTGTGAACGGCAACTCCACGCCATCCTCGGGCTCCAATCGAGCCTGGAAAGAACCATCGCTCCGTTGGGCTACGTCCAAACACTTTATAAAATCGAATCCGCCAATCTCGCTCCAGAGCTCGCCCAGATGTTCATCGCAGTCAGCCATGACATCCATCGTTTGCAGGACAAGGTCGCTGGCATGTTTCGGGAGCGCTTCACCCAGCTGAAGTCGATGCACGTAACCTTGCTCCAGATCATGAACGATCTTCGAACAGTGCTTCCCCAACTCCACCGTCTAGGCAACGAACGGCGGCGAGACATCGATCTTACCCTCACTGAATTACAGGATGAATTGAAGAAGAATGAAACGCGTGATCTCCGGCTTTCTTCCGCAACTCGTGCCATTTCAAATGAGATTGGGCAGGTGGTGGTCGGGCTTCAGTTCCATGACATTATCACCCAAAAAACGCACCACCTCAACCAATCGCTCACCGAGTCAGGATCACTCGGCGCGCACGTCGGCCGCGAATCACCGACCCAACTTACCGATAGTCTGAGGCGCCTGGAACAAGGCAACCGACTGCAAGCTGCTCACCTCAAGGCGATCCGTCAGGATCTTAATGAGGCGATGTCGACCATAGCTTCTAGTATCCAAAAAACGATCACTCATACCCACGAGCTCGACGAAAATTGCGTGGCACTTACCGAACTCAATAAGGTCACCGTCGCCCCTGATGGGATGATCCAGGTTCTCTTGGATACTATCGGAGAGATTAAGGACATCGTCGGCAGCACATTAAAGAAATCCGAGCAGATCCATCATCAACTCGCCCCCATCGACAACACCGCTCACTCCCTCACATCCACTATGACCGACTTGTCGGTCACGATGCACCTGATTGCGCTGAATGCCCAAATCCAGGCCATCCGCATGGGTGAAGGCACCGGTTTGGAGATCCTCGCTGCTCGAACGGTTGAAATCTCTTTCGCCACGACCACGTTCAGCAACGAAGCCTTGGAAAAGCTAAATGCGGTGGCCGATGCCATCNNTCCAAGCTGCACCAAGAGGGTCAAAGCCAGCAACAGCTACTCGACGACCGGGGCGGACATATCGAAAAGGAGCTCCACGGTTTGCGCGACAGCAGCTTGGCGGCTTTGGCCGCCGTGGGCCTCCATACCAAATCAATTCAAACGATGGCTCATGACGTCCTCACCTTCTGCGAGCCTGACGCAGGAAGCAGCGCCCAATTCGATCAGGCAGCTAACAGCCTTCAGACCACTGGGGAGCTGCTCCTCAACCTGACCTCGGGACTCGACGTCTCTTCCTCACAAACTGAGTCTGGTGATTGGAAACGGCGGTACACCATGGAGTCGGAACGGCAAATCCATGCCGCTGTCCTGGGTCACACCACAACTGCTCCCACCTCCATGACGGAGCACGCCGCGGAAAACACCGAGCTTTTCGGCGTCGATCTCTTCACAGAACAAGAGAGCCCACATTCCACTCCTGCCCTTCCTTCAGATACGCCAACGCCGACAATAACGACTGAAGCTGCGGAAACGTCGGCGGCTCCGGCTGACCGGAAAGACAACGGTCTGGGAAGCAACGTCGACCTCTTTTGAGTCCTACTTTTAGCAAACGCTCCCATCACCATGGCAAAGACAATTATCACTGTAGATGACGCGGCCACGATGCGAAAGATGATCTCTTTCACCCTTAAAACCGCGGGCTACGACATCATTGAAGCTGAAGACGGGCTCGCCGCCCTGAATCTTCTCAAAGGTCGCTCTGTCGATCTAGTGATCACAGATGTCAATATGCCTAACATGGATGGCATCGAGCTGACTCGGCAGGTACGCACGGTCCCTCACCTCGCCAAAGTTCCAATCCTTCTTCTCACCACCGAGTCTGATCCGGAACTCAAAAATCGTGGACGCGCCGCGGGCGCTACCGGCTGGATCGTCAAGCCATTCAAACAGGATCAGTTACTTGCCGTCGTTGGCAAAGTCCTCCCGACCTAATTTTCACCCCCGTCTCTCCAGCCCCCATGAACGACGAGCTTCAAAAACAAATTACCCACGACTTCTTGGTCGAAAGTTTCGAGGGCCTCGACCGTTTCGACCAAGAACTGCTCGTGGTCGAAAAAGGGACCAGCAGCGCGGAGACCATGAACATCATCTTCCGCGTGATTCATAGCATCAAAGGAACGGCCGGATGCATTGGTCTTTCCCGGATCGAAGCCACCGCGCGTGTCGGCGAAAGCCTGCTCAGCCTTCTCAGAGATGGAAAAATTGGCGTCACCGCAGAGCTCATTTCGTCACTCCTCGCTCTCTCCGACGCGCTTCGGGCGATGCTCCAAACAATCGAGTCTACTGGAGCGGAAGGACACGCGGACCATTCTGCGCTTCTGGCCACCTTAACCGCGCTACAAACCCCAACAGTTGTCACCGCGGCACCGGCCCCCTCCCCAACCACGACGGCCGCATCCGTCAGTGAGCCAGATAACAACACCGCGTTCGGTCTTTTTGACGACGAACCTCTTCCCCTCCCAGCCGCGCATGATTCCGTCTCGCAACCTGGCAGTCATCCGGTCGCTGCTTCACCCCGCCAGGCAGTAACTCCTCTTCCCGTCCACGATGCGGAGGTCGCAGCCCAGTCTCGTCCTTCCGCCTCGGATACAGCGATTCGCATTGAGGTGACTCAGCTGGACAAACTCATGAACCTTGTAGGTGAGCTTGTCCTCGCTCGAAACCAGATCATCCAGAATGTCTCTCTTCCAGATCCCGCCGCGTTGCAGGCTGCCGCGCAACGCCTCAATCACATCACCACCGAGCTTCAAGAGAGCGTGATGAAAACCCGTATGCATCCCATCGGGAATATCTGGGCTAAATTTCCCCGAGTGGTTCGCGATGTGTCCCAGGAGTTGGGAAAAAAGATTCATTTGGTCATGGAAGGCCAGGAAACCGAACTGGACCGAACCATCATCGAAGCAATCAAAGACCCTCTCACCCATATCATTCGTAATGCGATGGATCACGGCATCGAATCACCAGCCATTCGTGCTGCCGAAGGCAAATCCGAGGAAGGTCGACTTCACTTACGCGCTTTTCACGAGGGCGGACAGGTAAACATCGAGTTCACCGATGACGGTCAAGGGATCAACGTGGGCCGGGTCAGGGATAAAGCCCTCCAGCGTGGGCTGATCACCTCGGATCAAGCCAGCCGCATGACCGAGTNNTCTTCCTTCCCGGGTTTTCCACTGCCGAAAAGGTCACAAATCTTTCTGGCCGCGGCGTCGGGATGGATGTGGTCAAAACCAATATCGAGAAGATCGGCGGTTCCGTCGACATCCACAGTGTCACCGGACAGGGAACGACCTTGAAGATCAAAATTCCCCTCACCCTCGCAATCATCCCCGCCTTGATCGTCACCTGTGCAGGCGAACGTTTTGCTATCCCACAGGTGAACCTACTCGAACTGGTTCGTCTCGAGGGCGAAGAGGCCCAACGTAAAATCGAAACGCTCTATAACGCTCCGGTCTATCGCCTGCGCGGTCAGTTACTTCCCCTCGTCTATCTGAATCGCCACCTGCAACTCAACACCGTCGAGAACAGCGACACCGTCAATATCGTGGTCCTGCAGGCAGACGGGCGTCAATTCGGTCTCGTGGTGGATGCGATCAACGATGCCGAAGAAATCGTGGTCAAACCGTTGGGTAAACAACTGAAAGACCTGCGCAGCTTCGCTGGCGCCACCATCATGGGAGACGGACGTGTCGCGCTCATCCTGGATATCCTCGGAGTCGCGCAGGGAGCCCATGTGGTCTCTGAGGTTCGAGAGCGAAAAGTCAGCGACAAGGATTCCACGGAAGAGGCTCAAGACCATTGTCAGACTCTGCTACTATTCGAATCGGGCCACGGGCGCCAGCTTGCCCTTCCTCTTTCACAAGTCGCCCGACTCGAAGAACTGCCTCGGAGTCAAATCGAGCATAGTGGTCGCCAGGAAGTGGTTCAGTACCGAGGCCAAATCATGTCATTGGTCCGTATTGAGGACTACATCGGCGCCGACCGAAACGCGACTGACGATGGAACCGATGTCATGCAGGTGGTCGTCTACTCTCAACATGGACGAAGCGTTGGGCTCGTGGTTTCGAAGATTAGCGATATTGTGCACGAAGCCCTGGCAGTACAGCGCGCCTCCGCTCGCGATGGCATCCTCGGCTCCGCAGTGATCCAGCAGCGGGTGACGGACCTCCTTGATCTCGAGACGANNGATCCGCCGATCCAACTTTCTTTCAGCACGGCCCCAATTGATTCCTCCCATGAGTGCCACGCATCAGCTCTGTACGTTCTCCATTGGCGAAACGCTTTTCGGGATCGACGTACAAAAAATCCAGGAAGTCATTTTCTACCAAGAGATGACACCCGTACCCACGGCCCCACCAGCGGTCCGCGGCCTTATCAATCTGCGGGGGCAAATCGTTACAGCGATTGATCTTCGCATGCGTCTCGGTCTCCCCTCACGCACATCCGATTTGCTGCCCACCAATGTGATTGTCCGAACCTCTGATGGCGCCGTCAGCCTACTCGTTGACGAGATCGGCGACGTGGTCGAGGTCGAGCCTCTTCTATTCGAGCGCGCTCCAGAAACACTCACCGGGGTCGCCCACGAACTGGTCACCGGCATCTACAAACTAGAGGGTCGTCTGCTCCTTCTCCTCGATGTCACCGGCGCCGTCACGGTTTTCCCTGAACCCTCAGAAAGCAAAGTCGCCTAACCCTTTCCAACTCAACTCACATCCCATCCCCACTCAGATGAAATCCATCGGCCTGCAATCCAAAGCTCTGCCTAGCAAATCCGAGCGCGTTTCCCCGCGTCTCAGTCGTAAGCCTTCCACCCATCTAGCCTCCCGTGGTACGCCAGTCGCGTCTGCGTCTGCCGCCTCCACTCTCGCCACGCTCCATGCCCGGCAACGCGCCAGCGATCGCCTTCACGGCTATGCTGAATTTGCCCTCGATGGCACGATTCTCACGGCCAACGAAAACTTTCTCTCTTCCCTCGGCTACGCTCTCCCAGAAGTGCAGGGCAAACCTGTCGCCGCGCTCCTGCCCACCGGTGAGCGTGACGTCGCTGCGCATCGTGAACTTTGGAGCGACTTCGCTGCGGGAAAACCGCGTTCTCAAGAGGTTCGCTTTCTCGACAAATCAGGCCGCGATGTCTGGCTACACGCATCCTTTGACGTGGTTCTCAATTCACGCAGCCAACCAGAAAAGATCATCTGCATCAGTCTGGATGTCACGGCGCGTCATCTCCTCGCCGCCCAGGTCGCAGACCTGAAGGTTCGTTCCGATATCATTAACCTGACGAGCATTGTTTCGGAGTCGGATCTCAAGGGTGACATTCTCGACATCAACCAAAAGTTCATCGAGGTCTCTCAGTATAGCCGCGAGGAACTGATTGGGCATCCTCACAACACGACCCGTCACCCAGACATGCCGAAAGAGACCTTCAAGGAGCTCTGGGCCACCATTGGACGCGGCAAGGTGTTTCGCGGAGTGATCAAAAACCGGAAGAAAGATGGCTCTCCCTACTACGTGGACGCCACCATCGCACCAGTCCTCGGTGAGAACGGAAAACCCAAGAAATACATCGGTGTTCGCTACGACATCACTGCCGCTGAAATCGAGCGCCAGAATATCAAGGGTATCATCTCCGCGATCGACAGTGCCTTTGCGTTCATTGAGTTCACAACCAAGGGTACCATCACCTCGGCCAATCCGAACTTCCTATCCGTTGTTGGCTACCAACTATCAGAGATCTCCGGGAAGCACCACAGCATGTTTGTCGATCCGACCTACGCCGCGAGCGCCGAGTACACGCAGTTTTGGACGGACCTCAATGCGGGCATTAGTAAATCGAGCGTTTTCAAGCGCTTCACCAAAGATGGACGCGAAATCTGGATACAGGCCGTGTATGCTCCGGTAAAAGACGAAATGGGGCGCGTCACCAAGATCATCAAGATCGCCACTGACGTCACCGATCAAAAGACCAGCCAGCAGAATAACGACCGGCAATTGGCCGAGATCAATCGGACTCAAGGAGTCATCGAGTTCACCCACGAAGGCGTGATTTTGAACGCCAATCCTAACTTCCTGACGCTTACTGGGTACTCTCTCGAGGAAATCCGTGGACAACACCATTCCAAGTTCGTCGACGCCGCTTATCGTGACACTCCTGAGTACAAACAACTCTGGCGAGAATTGAATGAAGGCAAGTTCCAGACTGCCGAATACAAGCGCTTCGGAAAAGGCGGAAAGCCCATCTGGATCCAAGCCACTTACAATCCGGTCTTCTACGTCAACGGCAAGGTTCAGAAGGTCATCAAATTCGCCACGGATATCACCGCACGCAAGGTGGCCGAAGAAAGTTTGCGTCGCACGATCGAAGCGCTCTCCCACAACTCTCGGTCGCTTTCTGCCTCGGCAGAAAAACTCACGGTAGTGAGCCAACAGATGAGCAGCAATTCGGAGGAAACCTCCGCTCAATCCAACGTGGTCGCAGCCGCCTCGGAACAGGTGAGCAAGAATGTCGCCACCGTTGCCACCAGTGCTGAAGAAATGAGCGCGAGCGTAAAAGAGATCGCCAAGAATGCCAATGAAGCTGCCAAGGTTGCCACCGCAGCCGTGAAGGTCGCAGAGGATACCAATCGAACTGTCGCGAAACTAGGAGTCAGTAGCGTCGAAATTGGCAAGGTCATCAAAGTCATCACTTCCATCGCTCAACAAACAAATCTTCTGGCTCTCAACGCTACCATCGAGGCAGCCCGGGCAGGTGAAGCCGGTAAAGGATTCGCGGTCGTAGCTAACGAGGTGAAAGAACTCGCGAAGCAGACCGCCAAAGCGACGGAGGATATCAGCCAAAAGATCGAAGCCATCCAATCCGACGCTAAGGGAGCGGTGGTTTCCATCGACCAGATCAGCTCGATCATCGGTCAGATCAACGACATCTCGAACACGATCGCCAGCGCAGTCGAAGAACAAGCGGACACGACCAACGAAATCGCCCGTAACGCTTCCGAAGCGGCGCGTGGCAGTACCGAGATCTCCCGCAACATCGCCAACGTATCCACCGCCGCACGCAATACCACCGAGGGCGCCAGCAATACCCTCACTGCTGCCACCGAACTTTCACGTCTTGCCGGCGACCTCAATCACCTCGTCGAACAAGCCAAAACGTAACCTCAGCTTCCGGTTTCGCTCCCGCGTGGTACGTTCATCGCGGGAACTGCCGGGCAAGCTTCCCTCCGCCTCAATACGCTCGGCCGCGGGCCGAGCTCTTGACCTTCTTCCATGCCAAAAATTCGTGTTCTCGTCGTCGACGACGCGGTGGTCATGCGCCGACTCATATCGGAGGCGCTTTCGCGTGATCCCGAGATCGAAGTCGTGGGGCTCGCCGCCCACGGAAAAATCGCGCTGGCTAAAATTCCCCAGGTCAATCCCGACGTCATCACCCTCGATGTCGAGATGCCCGAACTGGACGGAATTGAAACCGTCCGCGAGATTCGCAAAACCTACCAGCGGCTCCCCGTGATCATGTTCAGTACGCTGACCGAGCGGGGTGCTGTCCGAACGCTCGAAGCGCTGGCCGCAGGTGCCACGGATTATGTGACGAAACCCGCCAACGTCGGCAGTGTCACCGCGAGCCTGCAACGTCTCCAAGAAGAGCTCATTCCTAAAATCAAGCTTCACGGTCGCGGCATCCGCAGCACCCCAGCGTCCGTCGTCGCCAACACCGGAACACTCGGGGCGCCTCAACTCAACTCCCGCCCTAGTGAGAAAAGCGTCGCTGCTCCGGTCGCCCCTGAGCTCTTTTGCATCGGCTGTTCCACCGGGGGCCCCAATGCTCTCGCCGAAATTTTTGCCAACCTCCCCGCGGCTCCGGCGGTCCCTATCGTCATCGTCCAGCACATGCCTGTGCTCTTCACCAAGATGCTCGCCGAACGTCTCGATAAGTTGGGGCCTGTCCGCTTTTCCGAAGGCGTTGACGGCCAGGCGCTCGCGCCAGGCCATGCCTACATCGCACCAGGCGGGCGTCATATGGAGGTACAGCGAATCGGAGGCAGCCTGCGTATCCGGCTCCACGATCAGCCACCAGAGAATTCCTGCCGTCCGGCCGTGGATGTTCTGTTTCGTTCGGTAGCAGCCGCGTCCGGAAAGAACGTACTCGCTTTGATTCTTACCGGCATGGGCCAGGACGGTCTTCACGGCTGCCACTCCTTGCACGAACTCCACGCGCAAATCTTGGCGCAAGATGAGGCCTCCAGCGTGGTTTGGGGCATGCCGGGTCACGTGGCCCAAGCCGGCCTGGCCCACCGGATCCTTCCTTTGAAAGAAATCGCTCAAGAAATCAGTCGACGCCTACGCCCCTTGCCCTCGCGCCCGACTCCCATGCTCTCTGTATCGTCGTCATGAGTACACTCACCGCACCCGACTTCGACTTCATCCGGTCGTTCGTCTACAACCGTGCCGCCATCGTTCTCGAACAAGGAAAAGAATACTTGGTCGAATCAAGATTGGGCCCGCTCGCCCAGCGCGAGGGATTCTCCACGCTGGCACAGCTGATCGCAGCAATTCGATCGGACCGGAATGTCGTCGCACTTCAGACGAAGGCCGTTGACGCCCTTACCACCAACGAAACCTATTTCTTTCGCGAGAGTCGCCATTTCGACTTCCTGCGCGAAGAGATTCTCTCGCGCCGACCGCTGGGCAGGAGTTTCCGCATCTGGAGCGCGGCCAGCTCGAGCGGTGAAGAAACATACAGCATGGCGATGGTCATTGCCGAGACACTGCCCCCAACCGCGCAATGGGAGGTTTTCGGTTCCGACATCAGTACGCAGGTCCTCGCCAAGGCGCGCGCCGGTCACTACCCGATCGAGCGCAACGAAGGCATACCCGAAGCCTGCAGGCGCAAGTACTGCCTGCACGGAACGGAGGAGCAAGGAAAGTNNCAAGACCGGCATCTTTACACCCCTTGAAGTGAGCCGTGGCCTGCCTCCACTTTATCTCAACAAGTATTTCAAGTCCCAAGGCGACGCATGGCACCTCAACCCCGAGGTCAAGGCCATGGTCGAATTCCGTTCGCTCAATCTCGTCGGGCAATGGGGTTTTATGCCGCCACTCGACCTGGTGTTCATCAGGAATGTGATGATCTACTTCGATACCGAAACTAAAAAGGCTATTCTGAAAAAGCTCCGCGCCTGCATGCTGCCTCACGGTGCGCTATTTCTGGGATCGGCTGAGACGACCATGAACCTCGATCCTGCTTGGACCGCGTCCCAATACGGTAACGCCACAGTTTATACGATTAAAGCCGCTGCTTGATGAGTCCAACGGCTCCCCNNCATCACGCCGCCTCCCGGCGTTCTCCGCTCCCCCTCTCTCATGGTCTCTCGCTTTTACCCTTGCGCAGTCTTGCGCCTGCTCACGCTCTCACTTGCTTTTTTAACCCCGCTCTCAAAGGCACAGTTTGATCCCGCGGCAACCTCCGTCTCAGCCAAGGTCAGGGGCGAAATTATCATAAGCCGCGACGACGGGGCCTGGGAATCCCAGCAAGTTCAGGAGTCCTGCATCCTGCCACATCCCCGCGATCCCAAAAAGCTGGTGATGTTTTATTCGGGCGTTCCAAAAACAAACCGGGTGCTTTGCGAGCTCGGCAAAGCCTGGGCCGATGTCTCCGATCCGTACACCTGGCATCAGGACAAGGCCAATCCCATCTTTAGCCCGAGTAAAGATCCAACAGCCTGGGACTCCAAGACGCTCCGCCTCGATTGCGTGATGTACATCCCGGAAGAAGATGCCTTCTACATTTACTACTCAGGATCGAAGACAAACACCCAAGATCATATCGGGCTAGCGATCTGTCCCGCCGGGGATGGTTATGAGTCGATCGGTCACGACAACATCAAACGCTTCGGCAACCGCCCCATCCTCGCCCCCGAACCCGACGCGCCCTTTTCTGAAACCATGGCCTCGCAATCGACGGTTTGGCGAGAACCCGGTGACACCCCTGGCACCTGGAAATGGTATATGTATTACTCGTATCGAGGTAAGAACGGCATTCTCCCGGGTATCCGTTTGGCAACGTCAGCCGACGGGAAGTCATGGACGCGTCACTACAACGAAGGTGACCCCCGCGGCATGGGCCATATTTTCGACTCCACTCCTAACGCCTATTACGAGTGGCATCAGATCTCGAAAATCGGAAAAACCTATGTCCTCATCATCGAGGTCGGGATCATCAAAGGCCAACGCTGGCGTCCGGTCATCGCCGTCAGCGCTCATCCCGATCGAGGCTGGCAGCAACTCGACGTCGACAGCATGATCCAAACCCAGTGGACCGGCCTCTACAGCGACAACACCATGTTTCACGTCGCCACTCCGGCGCTCTATCAATTCGGAAAAAAGTGGGNNTCCCACCGAACCGAAACTATATCGACGGCGGTTGGGACATCTGGTGCATCGCCGCCGACCGACTTATCCCTACGCTGCCTGGTTTAGACCCCATTCACATCCCCGGGATCGCTTCGAAGTGAGGTTTCAGTGCAGGGGAGTCGATAAGCAGTTTGAAATTTATTCACGGAACGAGCACCTTTCGTTGAGCCGGATCGTGATCGTGATCGTGTAACAGCAGATTCCTTACGCCCTAGGTTTTTCCGCCGCTCTGTAGGAGGAACACACTCCGAGAGGGTCTCAGACCAGTGCCGCTTAGCGAACTTCAGAAATCTAGGAGGGACGCGGTCTCT
>DKKJ01000065.1 GCA_002455175.1 Opitutaceae bacterium UBA6669 | reverse complement strand
TACCCTTGTCCTTCGAGCAGTCGTTTTACGCGCTGAGCGACGTCCAAGGTGAGACGCTTTTCGTCAAGCTTGAGCGCTTTGTTTTGGGTACCGGTGTCGTTACCACCATGTCCCGCATCCAAACAAATCAGTTTAAGTTCAGGCGCGCGAACGCTGATAGCCGCCGGGCGCAGAATTGCCCCCAAGAGATCACGGGCATCAGTGACGCCAATCCAGAGCGTGCCGCCGCTGGCAACGATGGGTTCACCCAGAAAGACACGGAGGTCATTCAAGAGCAGTTCGCGACGATCCCCTTCCAAGTGAATTTCCGTGAACGCGCTTTCCAAGCGAACTCGTTTCCCCTTCTCCACCCACGTAAGCTTTAGGCCATAGCGAGCCGCCCACGGCCCCACGTCAATATAGTTGGCCCCCATGAAAGCCCTGGTGGCCTCCGGAGCAGCGGAGGATGCTCCCGGGCGACTCCGTGGAGCCGCCCATGAGCTCGGGCTCATCCCGAGGGCCAAAGTGATCACCAAGCCGAATAGGGAAAGCCAGGGACGGCACCGGAAGATCCTTCCGCCGTCCCAGCGCCCCGACCCGCCGCCGGTCTCACTCCTCGTCGTCGTGATCGGAGCTCGAGCCCGCATCATCGATCGGCTCTTCGTCCGGTTCGATTGCATACTTCCGCTTCCGTTTATTCGGAGGATGCGGAGTAACCATCACGTTGATTTGCTTGCCGAGCAGCTTAGGCTCGGAATCGGCATGACCCATGCCATTGAGCTCAGCGAGGGCATTGCGGATCACGCCAAAACCAATCTCCGTGTGAGCCATTTCGCGGCCACGAAACTTCAAGCGAAGTTTCACCTTATTGCCCTTGTCCAAAAACTCTTCGGCATGGCGAATCTTGGTGTGGAAATCGTTTTCGGCGATACGGGCAGAAAACTCAATTTCCTTCAACTTGCTTGCCGTCGATTTGACGTGGCTCGCCTTCTTCTGNNCCGAAATCCATGATGCGGCACACCGGCGGGACCGCATTAGGCGCGACTTCGACGAGATCCAAATTAAACTGCTGAGCGAGTGAGATCGCCTTGTCGGTCGCCATAATCCCGAGCTGAGTGCCTTCAGGCGAAATCACTCGGATCTGCGGGACCTTGATCCGCGAATTACGACGGATGTTAGCAAAAGGGTCGTTGTTACGACGCTGATAATAGCCTGAGCGGTTGCCGCTCGAAGGAAAAGAATTAGCCATCAAATAGATTGGTTCTCGGGTCTAGGTAGGAAAATTAAACGCTTGGTAAGGGAGGGAAGACAACTCCAATTTCCGTAAGTGCCCCAGGATCAGGAAAAGCGGCGAAACAAAGCATTCTTGCTGCAAAGACCTTCTCCGCGCACCGGGACGGTGCAGTGATCCCAAGGGGAAAGAGCGCAATCAGCTCCCGTAAAACCCTCCCGAGATCCAATCACCAAGTCGTTGATAAAAAAAGAGTTAACCTCCATCACACGCTGAAACTCTCACCGCACGAGCAAGACGCCTTGGCATTGGGATTCGCGAACTTGAATCCTCCCCCGACCATTTGATGGGAGTAATCGAGTACGGTGCCTTTCAAATACAATGCAGTTTTGGGATCGACCAAGATCTTCGTCGCCGCGGTGTGCACGAGAATATCCCCACGTTTCGGCTCGGGAGTAAAACGCAGCTTGTAACTCAAGCCGTTACAACCACCCCCTTTGATTGCCACCCGGAGATAGTCCCCTTTTTGCTCCCGCACCGCGAGGGCCTGGACCTTGCGTCCGGCCGACTCCGTCAGCCGCACGAGATTTTCATTGCCCACGCGAACACCCTCCGTCGTCGCAGCAGGTTGCGAGGTCGGCGATGAAGTCAGGGGTGCAGCCACAAGCGTGTCAGCAGACATAATCGTAGAGTATTGACCCAGCCCATCGGCGCAAGCGTGCACCGAGATAAGCGCAGACTCAGCGCGTGCGCATTGCTTCGAGGAGGGCAAAGCTGCGCCGAGGGTGAATCGCTCGAATGCGCCCATCCTCACTACTGTCCGCGCCCAGCTTGATCAAGCTGACCAGCTGATCGACGGTGAGTGAAGGCTGCACCGCAAGTAGTTTGCCCGCTAAGTTGGCTACATTGGGAGCCGCCATGGAAGTCCCGGAGTACTTCATCCGCTCTCCGCCCGGCAAATAGCTCTCCACCTCAAATCCATTGGCATGAACGTCCACATTCCGGCCAAAACTGCTGAACGAGGTCTCCTCACCCGCCTGATCAACAGCTCCCACGGTCAGCACGTTGGGAAGATCAATCCCCGACGGAACGAACTCCGCAAACGCCGCATCATTGTCGCTGTTTCCTGCCGCCGCGATAAAGAGAATTTCCGGCGCGTTCCGCATCGCTTCCGTCATCGCCTGACGGAAAAGCTCGAAGTATTCCCGAGCTGTTTTTCTACGTTCGTCCGGTGTACCACCGGCGCCATTGGCTTCAAAGGCGCCTTCGATCGACTGGGGGGATCCGCCCCAACTCATGTTCACCACCCGCGCGCCCTGCGCTTTCAGATAGGCGACCTGTTGGCTAGCGGCCCGAGCATCCCGCTCCGCTTGCTCCCGCGTCGGCAGGTCCGGAATCATGCGATGATCGAACGTGATGCGAAGGACCATCAAACGCGCCGCCGGATTGTCAGCCGCCGCGATCCCTGCGACATGCGTACCATGGGTGTAGCCGCCAAAGAAATTCAGATTCTCGATGAACCCCTTCACGTCAGCCGGTTGTAGCGTCGAGAGCTGCTTCTTGAGCTCGCTCGCTTCGGGCGAATCCAAGTTCGCTTGCAGATCCAAAATTCCTTTTGTGCGGTTCCGCATCTCGGGATAAGCCGCCTGCTGTTTGGCATCGAGCGGGACCAAAAGATCAGGCACCGGTGTAGCCTTCAAATCATACGCGATTCCATAAACATCATCGATGAAACCATTGCCGTCATCATCAATTCCATTGGCCGGAATTTCCTTGGCGTTCCTCCACTGCTGACGGGGAAACACCGCCATATCGATGCCACTATCCCAAATGGCCACCGTCACCGGTGTCAGAGAACTTTTTCCTTCCAGTGAAACCGCACGGGCAGCCCAGATATCTTTTTTCTCCTTCTGATGAGCGGCAATATAACGAGTAAGTGCTACGACCCGTTCCTCTTTAAGCGGAAGCATCAGCTCCATAGCCGTGCGCTGAGAAAGAAGAGTACGCGCGGTGTCTCCACTGATTTCACCACTTTTATCCACGCCGGGCTGAAACGAGCTTTCGAGGTTACCTAAGACTAAGGGAAGTGTGACAATCTCCGCATTCGCTTTCGCCTGCTTTAAATTATCTGCCACGAGATCATAGGGCAGCACCGCGAGCTTGTCCGCGTAGACCTGGGCAAACGCCGCGCGGAAAGCAGCCTCCGACGTGAACTCTCCCTGCTTCCGGGTAAGGATATAGCTTTCATTCAAAAGCGCGGTCGTGAGACGAGCCGCAGGCTTTTCCTCCAACGCGCGAATCGCCTGAATATGTTTCAACGCGTCATCATAACGTCCCGCCTGCACATCCAACGTCATCAGGGTCCCGAGCACACCCTGCAGGGTCGCCCGATCGGCGATATCATAGTCAGCCAGCAATTTTTCCAAATCAGCTCGCACGGCCGCAGCAAGCGGGTCGTAGGCAGCAGCCGAGGTAATGACCTCGGTAACTTTGCCTTTGTAAGGATAGCTGTAACGAGGGAGTTGATCCTGCGAGGTGATCCTAGGTTTCTGCGCATAGACCGAAACAGCACTTAGCAACACAGCTAACAGTGCGAGGCATCCAGCACGAAATAGTGGCAGCATGCACGCTACCCTGGCAGACGCTGCACCTCAAGGCAAGTGCCTGCCGGACATCAAAGACTCGCCGCCGCTGCAGCGCGCCCCTGAATCAAACGCAACGCGGTCGAGACGGCATTAGCAAAACTTCGCGGGCTCGCCAGCCCTTTGCCCGCCAGAGAAAAGGCCGTGCCATGATCCGGACTGGTCCTAACATGAGGGAGTCCAAGGGTGACGTTCACGGCATCATCGAAATCAATGAGTTTCAAGGGAGCGAGCCCTTGGTCATGGTACAACGCGATGATCACGTCATACTCCCCTCGCAGGGCGCGCACGAAGAGCGTATCTGCCGGTTGACAGGCCGATAGCCCGGGATGCGTGACTCGATGCCGTTCCAAGATAGGATCGATCAAGTCACGCTCCTCTGTTCCCAAAAGCCCACCTTCACCCGCGTGGGGATTGAGCCCGCACACACCCACGCGCGGTGCGGAGAACCCTTCCGCTCGGCCCAATTCCANNTCGAGGTGAGGTGAGCGGGCACCTCTCGCAGGGGAATGTGCCAGGTCAGCAAAACAACGCGCAGCTTCCCGCCGCAAAATGCCATCGTGGGTGACCCTCCCCAGGCATGCGCGAAAAACTCGGTTTGCCCGGGGAACCGATAACCGATCTGCGCCAGTTGCGCTTTGCTGACGGGACCTGAGACTACGCCGCTAAACTCACCTGCCGCACATCCTGCCGCCGCACGCTCCATCGCGGCCCAAGCGACCAACGCGCTTTCGCCATCAGGCAGACCGGGTCTTGCCACGTACGACTCCATCCCAACTGAAACGAGTTGATCATCGTGCAGGGGTAAACTCGACAACCAGGGCGTCGGCCCAATCGCCACGACCTGCCGAGCGACCTCTGGTTGCGTCGCCAGCCAGCGCTCAATGATTTCCGGGCCGATTCCCGCCGGGTCTCCACAGGTCAAAGCAAGACGCTTCATAGAACAAAAAAGCTAGTGGTTTCGAGAGGATGAAGCGGAAAGAGCGCTGACCCTAAAAACTCCAGCAGGTTTCCCGTTCACGTGAATTACTCCGTCTCTCCTATCTCGCTGGCACCGCGCCGTGGGCGGGCGAATCCGCGTTTGCCTTGTCCAAAAAATTCCAGAAATCGACGGGTCTCTGGAGCCTGCGCTCCCGCCAGCGCCTCTGCCGCAACGTTCCGGATATTGCCCGCGGTGAAAAACACGCGCCGATACACGTCCTTTAACTCGCGAATCGTTTCGCGTGGCAGTCCGCGGCGTTTCAATCCCACCACATTGAGTCCAATGAGTTCATCGCGTTCGGCCACCATCGTATACGGCGCCACGTCCACCGTGATGCGCGCCAATCCAGCGACCATCGCGCTTTCTCCAATGCGACAGAACTGATGCACCGCCGCTCCTCCACCAAAAAACACGTGATCAGCCACCTTCACGTGCCCAGCGAGAAGAACGTTGTTGGCTAGGATGACATGATTACCGAGTTGTACATCGTGCGCCAGGTGGGCCGCTGCCATTATGAAACAGGACTCGCCTACCACCGTATACCCTTGGGGTTGAGTCGCTCGATTGATCGTCACGAATTCTCGAATCGTCGTCCCCGAGCCTATCCGAACACCGGATACCGTGGATGTCCCAAAGCGCAGGTCCTGCGGCTCACCACCAATCACCGCATAGGAGTGAATCGTCACGCGATCTCCCACCTCGACGCCTCTGCGGAGGATCGCCCCTGGCATGAGGTTCAATTCAGAACCCAAAACTACGCCGTCTTCAACAAGGGAATGAGGATAAGCCATGATCGCAATCAGTCGTTAGCAGAGGGATTGGAGAGGATGAAACAGTCAGGTTTCTAGAATAAAACGTCGTCAGACCAAATTCAGGAGCGTCGTCCTATCAGGTCCAGTTGCGCGTCTTTGAGCAGGTCGTAGTTCTTCAAAATTCGAATGATCTGCAGGGTATCACTCTTACGATAGCTCAGGTTGGTTTCCACGTTCTCAATCAGATCCTGCAACATGGCACGAAAGGAGATGATCGCATCCACACCGCGATCTTTCAACAACTGCACGCTCTGCGAACGGAAAGGCTCCTGCGTGGGTAGGCTGGGCAGCACGAGGACCTTAGTGATTTCCTCCCCTGCCTCGCTCTCCGTTTCCACTTCGCTTTTGGGAAAAAGTCGCGCCGCCTGCTGGATCACCTTAGTTTCGAGAAATCGAAAGATCTCGGGAGAACTCTTCAACATCCCTGGAGTGAAAACATCCGTGTGCCACGGCTTGATCGCTACCACCGCTCGATGCAAGTGCGGTAGCTCGCTTACAAACAGAAAAAAATCAGGCTTCCGCCCTCCCCGCGTCCAAGCGGGATTATAAACCAAAAGATCGATCTCCTCATCGGTGGTCTTTTTCCGCGCCGTCACCTGATACTTCCTCATCTGTCGCACCAAAAAACCGTTTTGCTCGAAGTACTCCCGAACAATACCTTCGTCGATGGCGGACATGGGCGGATAGAAAGAGTGAAAAGGCTCAGTGGACAGCTCCTACCTCAAGGAACGCAGCTTCTGCGAGAGCCGGGTCGATATCCCCTTGAGTGATGGCTTCGCCCAGCTGCCGCATCACGACAAAACGAAGGCGTCCCGCTCGTACTTTTTTATCGCGTCCCATCGCCGCAGTCAGCTGCGCCAAGGCCAACGGCTCACGCAAGGCGATCGGTAACTGGTGAGCACGCAGGACGCGCTCGACTCGTTCTACGTGAGAGGGCATCAGGTATCCAAGTTTCACTGACAGACGAGTCGCCGCAACCAACCCGATGGCAACTGCTTCTCCATGCAAGTACGTGCCATACCCGGTCACCTGTTCGATAGCATGACCAAACGTATGTCCGAGGTTCAACAAGGCGCGTCCACCTTCCTTGGCCCGCTCGAATTCATCGGCTTCCACGACCCGAGCCTTGGCTTCACAACACCTCCGAATCACACCCGCGAGGTCCGGACTCTGCAACGTGAGCGGCGAGGACTCCAAACGTTCCAACAGACCGACGTCGCCGAGCAGCCCATACTTAATGACCTCAGCCATGCCCGCCGCAAACTCTCTGGGAGGGAGGGTTCGCAAAACATCTGTCGCGATGAATACATGCTCAGGCTGATGAAAAGCTCCGACGAGATTCTTGCCGGCCTTGAGATTTATTCCTGTNNACCTGCGCCAGCAGCGTGGTCGGAATCTGCCAGAGTGTGATGCCACGAAGAAAACTGGCCGCAGCGAAGCCCGCCAAATCACCCATTACCCCTCCGCCCACCGCAATCACAATACCGCCTCTATCCACTCGCTGCTCGGCCAGAAAATCCCAGACTTGCCCCAAGTCCACCAGTGACTTGCTGCCCTCTCCTGGTTCCAGCGACAACCGGGGGAGGTCTCCAAACCATGCCGACAGAAGCGCTGCCTGTTTTTCGGCCACTTGCCGATCGGTCACAATAACCGCACGTCGCCCCTGGTTGGCCGCTTCTGACCGTTTCGCCAGCACGACGTCAGTCAGCGTCGTCCCGAAGTGAATCGGGTAACTACGGGTCGCCAGTTTAACAACATACTCGTCAACCATGGGATGCCCATAAAAACGCCTCTACTGGGCGGGGTCAATCGCCGAGCCGACAGTAGATCCGCTCACGAATGCTGGATTGCAGATGCCGACGAGCTACAACTGCATGCAATGAAAACATCTGCGAGGGTCTGGCAGGGTTTCTGCGTCACGGTTGTCTTTCTTCACCTTTCTGATCCCGTTCCTATCCATCATGAAACAGCTCCTCCAACTCGACTTCCTTCCGCGCAGCTTCGATGTCGGCGTCCTTCTCCTTCGCCTCGGTTTCGGTGGGTCAATGGCCGCCCTGCACGGGTGGGGGAAACTCATGAACTACTCCGCCATGAGCGGAAAGTTTGCTGATCCCTTCGGGTTGGGTCCTGCGCCAAGTCTGGTCCTCGCGATCATCGGTGAACTGGTATTTGCTGTTATGGTGGCCATCGGACTTTTCACGCGCCTCGCGGCCCTCGGAACCGCGTTCACAATGGGCGTCGCCTTCTTCATAGCGCACGAGGGAAACCTGACGGGCGCGAACAGCGGCGAAATGTCTTTCCTATACTTGCTCGCCTTCACTGCACTCTTCATCAGCGGCGGTGGCCACTACTCCGTCGATGCCAAAATCGGGGCGAAGGTCTGAGGCAAGGTCTCACAGTGCCGAAAACACGGAATATCAAATTTCAAATGTGAGATTTGAGATCCACACGTCACCATTAAATCAGCCAAAAGCCTACGGCACATCCGCGGGACGCCTAGGCTGTGACGTTAAGAAAAACGACCGACAGAGGTCGTGCCTGACCTCACCTTGGCGGGCACGACACCTTCGGCCGGTAACCTTACACGTTT
>DKKJ01000392.1 GCA_002455175.1 Opitutaceae bacterium UBA6669 | reverse complement strand
TGCCAACTTCTGAAGCGCCGCCTTTACCACACTTTTTGCGCTCTCAATTTCTTGCGCAAGGCGATCGTCCTCGCGTTTATATTCAGGATTCACAAACTGTAGCAAATCTGCCAGTTTGGCCTTTTTTCCCGCCTTTTTTCCAATTTCAGCAAG
Organism: Opitutaceae bacterium UBA6669; assembly: GCA_002455175.1. Lineage (GTDB taxonomy): Bacteria > Verrucomicrobiota > Verrucomicrobiia > Opitutales > Opitutaceae > UBA6669. The sequence goes on along the minus strand of DKKJ01000392.1, from coordinate 3,307 downwards.
CTCCCCCTGACTGTAAACAACTGCGGGAAAGAGCGCCCGCAATTCNNGCCCTTCGTTACAAGGGTATCGCTTACCAATTCGCTAAGACGTTCGGTGCCTGTATAGTGGTCTCGCGCCACATCGTGACAGCTCCGCCCCAAGCCAAATGAAAGATACTCTAGAAGAGTACTCTTCCCGCTACCTCGACCGCCGATAACCGAATTAAGCTCAGGACTAAGCGAAATATTCGTACGCTCAAGAATAGTTGATCCTTCGATATCCACCTCTGCCACGAAGAGTGATNNATCCACCGAACGACAGTCAGAAGTGGGCAGCGGATATATTTCTCTTGCCGACCAAGTTTTGTCTCTGCCGGACAAGCGGTTGCGATTTCTAGTGCCAAGTGTATTGATCGTCTGTCCTTGATCGAGATAGCCGCCGACATAGGGCATGCGCCGGAAGTCGGCGTGTGCGCCATCAATCAGCACAGTATGGCTATTTCCTTGGGAAACGTTTGGCAAAACGATATAACGCCCGCATAGCCCAGAGAGCGTATTGAGTTCTTTTGCTATATCTGCATAGTTGATGGCAAGCTGAGTGACTTTCGGCCCTCTGGCTGCCTTTTCGTCGTAATCGGCATACGCAATTCCAAGTTTCCCCTGGGCCTGTCTTCTCCAGTCTTCTGTAAGATCGGCGTCGAAAATTATCAGACACTGCTTGCCGCCGCTAGCAGTCAGTTCCATCCCTGGAAAAAGCCAGAGATGAAAATCAGGGTCGGCTTTCATCCTCTCGGCAATGGCGCGCTGCACATATGACACCATCACCCATTCATGGTGATCCGTAAGGGCGACCGCTTCGAGCCCCCTGGTTACACACTGATCGATGAAGTCATCGGCCCACCTCTCCCGTGCGGCATCAACATCGGCCGCAGTAGCTTCCGCTCCTGTTTCCTTAATGATGTTACCAGCACCAATTGGACGATCGCCCGTCCAGTTTGGGTCACGAGGAGTGTGAACCTGAAAATCGCACTTCCGCCAGTCTGCAAAGCTCATTGCCGTCCTCGCTTCGGGTTTCGTACGTTCGACCTCGTTGCCGATTTTTCTGGTACAGACATCGTTAAGCTGTTGCCTCTTGCGTGGTTACAGCCTTCTCTCGCCGCCCACGTCTGGCGCATGGCGGCGCGGCCCGGTCCGCCTGGATACGCTCCAGCAAAACCGTGGCCGGTTCGTCGTTGGGGTCCTGAGATACAAGCTCGCCATGGAAGGCTTTAGCGAGGTTCGCCTGATCTAGATGGTCAAGCAAATATGTTGCCTGTCTTTGTTCCACACCAACCGCGTCCAGCCAATTTAGTGTTTCTTCTACCCGACGGACGATCTTCCTCTGCTCTTCAAGGGGTGGAACTATGAGCTGCACCCTGTTCAAATCAGATTGGCTGACTTTGTAAATGCCTGCCGTTGTTTTTGCCATTGAAACAATCTGAGAACGTACACCGACATCTGACCATTGGTGATAAAGTAATGGTGTATAGATTTTCGCATGATCTGGCCGTATGCGTATCATGGTATCTGGAAAGGCAACTTCTTCATCAACTGCTTCTATGTAGGAGCCGCGAGCAACCAAATCGAGAGAGCCGTTGCCGCGCGAAACGAAGAAATCGCCGGATTGAACGATATAACGAGCGGCCTGAGAACGGTCCCAATTTCCCAGTTTGCGTTCTGATAGGTCGAGAATCTGGTTCCTGAGAGCCGTCAAACGAAGAACAGGGAAGCCGTTTCCGTCTGGAACGGACCGCCCATTAGCAAGGGGCTCAGCGAGAAGTTTTGATAGCGGCTTCTTGTGCCACCCCACAAGTTCCTTCGTACCCCTCCAATCTTTCGTCAAATCTCCTCGAAAAGCCGCCTCCAAAATCGTCTTCTTGTAATTCTCGATCAGGCGCGGGATATGGGATAGCTCCTCGCGGGCACGGCGGGTGTGCTCGAAAAGACTGTCCAGCTTGGTAACGATGCGGCATTGTTCGTTGGCCGGAGGCAATGGGATGATATACTTTTCCAAGTAAGCCTTTGGAACACGCCTCTGACCAACTGCGCCCGTCATATGGCGTTCCGCTTCAATGCGGAAGTCCCTTTGTCGCAGAAAATACCAAAGGTATTTGGCATTGACTCCGGTGAATGGGCGCAACACATGGAACTCGGTCGAACCGCAGGCAATACCCCCGTGTAATCCGCGAGCTACAGCGATCTTTCCGTTCTCCATACAAGGGGTAATCTTGGCGAAGATGACGTCGCCTTCCTGAAAATGAGTGTATCCCTTCCACACATCGCCAAGAACTTTTGTCCCGTGATCTTCGATGCGGCCGCCCGTATCACTGACAGCCGGCATCGGTACAAACGAAATTTCCTGCTTTCTATCCTCGGAGGAATTATGGCGGGGATTGAAAATACACAACATGGATAAAGGAACTTCTTCCCACCCCTCTGGAAGCTCACTCATGCCGCCTCCTCTGGCGCCGCAGCCTCCGGCTCGATCTCCTCGCTCAATCCCTCGATCTCCTCAAGCGCCGCGCGCAGATGGCCGATGATCGCGGCAGCGATGTCCTCCGGCTCGGTCAGGCGCTCCTCGATGTCCTCGCTCTCGTCGCGCAACCAGGCGATATCAAGATTGTCGTTCCGCTCCTTGATCTGCTCGCGCGTGAAACAGCGGAACCGTCCGACCTCACCTTGATCGGTCCGCGCGGCCTTACCGTAAGGGTCCGCGCCGAATGCGGCCTNNCGAAAGCCGGCATATTGGCCCGCAGGTCATAGACCCAGACAGCCTTAGTGTTGCCCTTGTCGGTCTTGCCCCGTGTGAGGAAAAGCACGTTGGTCTTGACGCCCTGCGCGTAGAAGATGCCAGTCGGCAGGCGCAGGATGGTGTGGAGGTCGCACAATTTCATCAGCCAGGTCCGCAACCGGCGCCCGGTGTTGTCCTCGAACAGCACGTTATCGGGTACGACCACGGCGGCGCGTCCGCCGGGTTTGAGGGCACGGACGATGTGCTCGACAAAGGCAAGCTGCTTGTTCGAGGACTCGTTGGTGNNCTGGAGCATCAGGTTCATCAGGCACAGCCGGTGCGTATCCGGAACCAGCTCGGCGCCGGTGTAAGCCTGATTACGCTGAAAGAACGCCTGTTGCTCGGTCAGCTCGAAGAGATCGTCGGTGCGATCCTTGATGTCATGGTCGGCGGCGACGAGAAAGCCGCCGGTCCCTGCCGCCGGGTCCTGAATCACCTCGCCCGGCTGCGGTTTCATGAGCCGCACCAGGCAGTCAATCAGCGGGCGCGGCGTGAAATA
>DKKJ01000328.1:1509-28082 GCA_002455175.1 Opitutaceae bacterium UBA6669 | reverse complement strand
CCGGTTGACCCGCAAGATATCTCACCCGTTAGTCGGATCACCCATCGTCCCCCGCCTCATCATGTCCGCAATCCACCTTCTTTTCGGAGTCATCCTTACCATCTCCGCGCTCCAGGCTGGGTCACCCCGTATCTTGACCACCTTGGACGAACTCCGCCACTACGCAGGTCAGGACGATGTGACCGTCTCCCTGGCTGCGGGCATCTACACGGTCGCGGCGGACACGCCGAGTNNGCAGCCGGACAACGGAAGCTATCCTCAACTTCTCCGGCAGAAACAGCACTTATCTGCTCTACGGTGTCATTCTCAAGATTGACACTCGTCTTCATGCTCACTCCAGGAACTCACTCGACAAAATCATGGTGTCCGGCACGGGCAACACGATTCGGGGGCTCGAGATCGTCGACGAAGGCGACACTCCCACTCGAGGGTGGAGTGTCCGAATGCTCCACGTCAGCGGGGACGGCAACACGCTCGACCAGCTCGGACTCTGGCCACGTGGATCGAGTCCCTATGGATACGGAAATCTTCTTGGCAAAGGCGCGAACAGCCTCGTCGGGCTGCACAAACAGACATCGCTCCTCGTGACAGGGCGGGACACGGTCCTACGCAACCTACGCATTGTCACCCGAGCGTTCGGTCACGGGCTCGTCATGCAGGGCGCCATCAACACCCTGATCGAGGACTCTGTCGTCGAAGGCGAGATGCGCACGACCGATGACATCCTGCGGGAGCCATCCGGACTCGCCCGCTCCGTCAATTTCCGCAGTGACTATCCTCCAGGACGCATCGTGGGAGGCCAGATGATCGCCCTCAGCGAAGACGGGGTGCGTGCGTATCCCGACGGCACGGCCTGGAGCAAGCGAAGCACACGCGACCTCGTAGTCCGACGTACCACCGTGCGCAACATGCGCTCCGGTTTCGATCTCAGCGCAATGGGTGGCACGGTCTTCCTGAGCGACTGCGTTTCCATCGGTTGCAACGAAAAAGGGTTCGCCGTGCCGAGTGGCGGCGTGATTGAACGCTCCTCCGGGGACACGCTCTACGGACCGTTGCTCAGCATTTTTCACCGTGACATCGCAGATTGCCGGATCGAACTCGAATGGATCTCGGGGGCCAGCGGTTATCCGCCCACACGCTTCGCTGAGATCAACGGCCGCGGTCACCACATCGTCTTTCGGACGCGCGGCGAGGCCGCGAATACGAACCCTCTACCGATCGTCTTCGGGGCATCGTTCTGGGCGGACGTCAATGTCTTCCGCAATCCCAAGGTCGATCCGCTAACGGGAGCCAGCGGCATCCGCCTGGAGAACATGACCACGATGCCGGTGATCTTACGGGAAGTGGCCGAGGATTGCGAAATCATCTCCGCCGGTGCGCTGCTTGCTGACGAGGGGAAAAGAAATCGTTATCGCCGAACCGACCCTTGAGCCCCGCTGCTCAATTACCAAGAGCCGAGGCGAGCTCACGCGCAACCACGCGAACTTGGCGCTCCATTTCCCCAGCATCACGGAGCGCCATTTCCTTCGAATCAAGGACGATTGCCACCGCCCGGTCCCGCACGCGTCCCACGACAGGAATTGCCGCCGCGACCGAAGTGAGATCCGGCTGACTTTCGCCATTATTCCAGGCGACGCCACGGACCCTTGTCTCCCGCAACACCGCGTGAAGGTGGACATGATCCATCGACGCAAGGTCCGTCGGTCGTTCGTCGTTTGGTCCTGGCATGCACCGCTCCCAGTGCGTCTCAGGAAACGACGACAGCACGGCACGGCCACACGACGACACATACCAGGGGCAATTGTAGCCGAGCACAAGAGTGTCTCCATAACGACCGCTCGCACAGATGACATAGCTTCGCTTGCGGCTCAGTGCGCTGACATAGAGTGTGGCGTCGAGCTCCTGAGCCCGGCGACGAAGCACATACTGCATCTGTACATTCCTACCGAAATCGCCGGCGAAGCTCCCGAAGAACTCGAAGATAGCCGGGCTCGGAAGGTAGCGTTTCGTCTCTTCATTCTTGTCCACAAACCCGAGCCCAACCATGCTCATGATCAGATCGTGAGTCGACGATTTAGAGAGTTCGAGCTCACGCGCAATCTCGGTGACTCCCAACGATCGTCCGGAGCGGACCAGAACTCGAAGGGCGGCGATCCCATTCAGCAACGAATTGTTGTGACGGGTATTCGTAGAGGGAGGGGTATGAGCAAGGACCATGGCTGTGGGAGTAAACGCGGGGACGCCACACCTACACGCTTGGATCGCGAATTGCGCTCGTGAAAGGCGAATATCACTTACATTGGTAAGTCCACCGCATGCCGAGTCTACCCACGGTTTCCCTCCGGGACATTGCCCGACGCATCGGCGTCTCCCATGCCACAGTGTCAAAGGCCTTGCGCAATGATCCCGAAATCTCGGAAACGCGACGTACTGAGGTTCCCGCGGTTGCCGAAGCCTTGGGCTATCGGCCAGACCCTCTCCTGCAGCAGCTCGCCGCCTACCGGCGCTCACGTCGCGTATCCCGCATCGAATCCTGTATCGGGTGGCTCAACGACTGGACCGACCCCGACGCCTACCACCGCTTCCCCCAATACTCGGGATACTGGACCGGCGCCCGGCAAGCTGCGGAGATGCTGGGTTTCCGCCTGGAGGAGATCCGTCTTCGTAAGAACGCGCCCACTGCCGAGCGGTTGAGGCGAATGCTCCTTGCTCGGAGCATTCGCGGCGTTTTGATCCCACCGCATCTCGAGTCATTCCGGCACAGTGCAATGGACTGGTCTGAGCTCAGCGTGGTCAAGATTGGCTTCTCCATCCCTGAACTCCCGACCCATCTCGTCGGAAGCGACCAGTATGGCGGAGGACGGCTCGCGGCCACGCACCTGCTCCAGGCTGGACACCGGGTCATTGGATTCGTGAGCACTCAATCGCTCGAACTTAACACACGGGGAAATTTCTCCGCCGCTCTCCTTCACAGCCGCGACCGCTCGGTCGCCAAGGCCGAGCGCATTCCGCCTCTCTTTCTCGATGACAACGGCGCGGACGCGCGACTTGAATTCGAGAAATGGTTACAGAAGTACCGACCGACCGCTGTGGTTTACTCACCGACGGCTGTGGTCAGATGGATGGGCGGACGCAGCTCCGGGATCGTCCTCTGCTCCATTAGCCGGCTCGACGCGCCCGCGGAGTTCGGGCTCAACCAGCTTCCCGAGGAAGTCGGCCAGGCCGCCGTGGAGTTTCTCGTCAGCCAGCTCAACACCCACCGCTTCGGCATTCCGGCCCATCCGCGTCGGATCCTCATCGAGCCGAGCTGGGAAGGAGGCATACCCACAGCCCCGGCTAAGCCATCACGGCACTGACAACGACAACCTTGTGATCACTGGCCGCTGCCACTCCGCCACCCATGAGGCGAGCTCTGCCGATGTCATGTCCGTTCACGAGGCCGTCCAGCAGCGGCTGTGGACCCAGCACGCGTTCCTCCCCCCAAGATCGCAACGGGGGTCTGAGCGTCGGATCAGCCGAATCCGGGTACGTCGAGCGCTGGACGCTCCCGCCTGACCATGACACGCAGGACGACCGCCGCAGCCGGATGCAGGAAGGCCATCACGCCAAAAATCCAGGCCGCTCCGACCGTGTGTATGATCTCCCCGACAAAGGTGTTGAAAAGGATCGCGCCAGCCGCTCCAAAACCGGCGGCAATGCCGAGCACACTTCCACCGTTGGTTGCGGGAAAGGCTTCGGCGACAATCACGCTCATCGTGAAGAGCCAACTCAGGCAGATTGCACCGACCACGCTGAAGATGGCGAGCGTGATCGCCACGTGAGGCACATGCGGCGTAAGCACGCACACAGGCGCGGCCAAGGCCACCAGAGACAGGACGTGTTTCCGAGCATGAAGAGGAGAGCAGCCGCGGCGCACCAAACGATCCGACCAGACCGAGGTTCCGATTCCTCCCAGGTCGGCAAAGAGAAAAGGAATCCATCCGACCATCCCGATCTGCGAAAGAGACAAACCAGAACTTTCCTGCAGATATCCGGGCAGCCAAAAGAGGCAGAAGTACCAGACGGGGTCGCTCAGGAAGCGACAGAACACAATTCCCCAGAGGGAGCGGGTCCGCCAGAGATGCGACCACGTGAAGGCCTGTTCGTGTCCTGCCGCGGCCATTCCGGAACCTACGACCGAAGGCGTTTTCGGAGGGTCACGATACAGTAACCACCAGAGCAGGCCGACCCCTATTCCGAGTATGCCTGGGACGATGAACGCCATCTGCCAACCATGCGTCAGCGCAAGCCACGCGATCAGCGGCGGCGCTATGATCGCGCCCACGGAACTTCCTGTTGCACAAATACTATTCGCTGTCGCCCGGAGCGAACCCGGAAACCAGGCGGCAATGACACGCAACTGCGCGGGGAAAGCGGTGGGTTCAACTGCGCCAAGCACGCCACGCAGAAACGCAAGTTGAGCGAAGGTCCGCGCGAAACCTGCTCCCAGGCAGGCGGCCGACCAGAGGAGGATGCCCCCGAGCATCACCCGGCCCGGCCCAAAACGATCCGTCAACCAGCCGACGACCGGATACATCGCCGCGTAGCAGACGGTGAAGACATTCACCAAAAGCGCGTAGCCGCGGTCATCGAGACCAAACTCGACTTTGAGGGTCGGTTTGAGAATCGAGACGATCTGCCGGTCGGTATAGTTGAGCAGAAACGCGCAGAAGATCAGCGCTAGAATGATCCAGCGCCGCCGGTCAGGGTGTGCCGTCGCCATGGCGTTGCGGAGAGAGATCGGGAAATCGTTGTGCGGCCAAGGACGGCGACCGCCTTCGATCGCCGCCGTGACACACTGCGGGCTGTCAAAACACCGCCTTCACGCCCGCGGTCCACGTGGTCCCAAACACCTGGTAACCGCTCTGCAACGCAGACTGTCCAACCGGCTGCTGCATGCTGATGTAGGGCGTGTTGGTGAGGTTCCGGGCGTTAATAAAGAAACGATATCGCTTCGAAATCCGATAGCCCGCGCTCAGATCGACGCTCGTACGCTGCCGGATGAAGCTGGTTCCACCCGTGTTCGTCGGCCTATCGTCGTTCCAGATGCCGTTGAGCGACGCGTTGAGGCGGCGATACGAATACGACACCCCCAAACTCACCGCGTGTGGCGCGACCGACGTCATGATCGTCTCCGCATAGTTGCGGGTGTAGCTGCCGCGCACAGCGAGACCGCTCAGGTATCCGGGCAAGAAAGACAAGCTCTGGCTGTACTCCAGCTCCATACCCCGGATTTGAGTGCGTTCGGCGCTGTTAGTAGTCGTGACAAAGGTGTAGTTCTGGAGGTCTGCGTCCGTATAGCCAAACTCCGCCGCGGTCAGCTCATTGGTCTCGTGCAGGCCGTCGACCGTATTCTGGAAGAAATTCACGCCGAGGATCCCGACAGGCTCGAAGTAGTAGGCCAGACGCAGGGCGTAGTTGTCGGAAGTTTCTGGGGTCAAACCGACATTCGGAACAGTCGCCCGAAGCGTCTGGTCGTTGATCTGCCACACTCCGGCCAACTGCGAGATGGTCGGGCGTCGGATTGTGCTGCTGTAGCCAAGCTGCAGAGAGAGATTGGTGCTGAAATCGTACTTGAACGAGGCACTCGGGAAGACGTTGTCGTAGTCGCCTTTTCGATGCACGCGGGGATTCGTGAAGAATTGGTAGTCGATTCCAGGAATGGTCGTCGCCCGGGAAGTAACGGGAAAACCGGCCGCACGCACCACTTCATTCGGAAGTGGATCGAACTCCAGCGAATCCGTGCTGGTCCCCTCGTAACGCACGCCAACCCGGAAGGTCGCCTTGCGAAAGGTCGTCGTACCCATCAGGAAGGCCGCGTCCACCTGCTCCTCCAAATATCGGGTGTTAGTAACGTTGGCCGTGAAGTAGTTCGAGGCCGGAAGGAAGAGCTCAAAATCCTGCGGACGGGCGAGGTACGCCTGCCCAATAGCATGAAGGTTTGGATGGAAGAGCGGGCGGCCCGACAGAGTCGTTATGCTTCCACCGACCGAACCTGCGTCGAACGCGAGCGCGGAAGGGAACGGCGCCCAACCACCCATCGCACCACTTCCCGGTCCGATGTACTTGTAGCGGATTGCGCCCTGCTGACTCTTNNTCCTGCTTTCGCTTGACGCCCATCTTCCAGACCACGGGCAGAACACGGCTGGTCTTGAAGGTAGCACTAATGTCCCCGGTGTAGACCTCCGTGCGCGAACGCCGCCCGTCGTTGATGTTGGCCTCCACACTAGAATAGCTCAGTCCGTCGGCCAAATTCGGTCCACCCAGCTGGGTGAAGCGCCAGTCGGCGCTCTCCAGCGACGACCGCTTGGCCTCGAAAACGACCCCGCTTGCCGTGGGGCTGACCATGTTGCGAATCGTACCATGCCGGGTCAGCGGATCGTACCATCCCCGGGAAATCGAAGCGGCGAATTTTCCTTCGAGAACGAAGCTCCCCACCTTGTATTCGAATTTCGGAATGTAGGTAAAGGTTTCGCCGCGCTTCGAAATGCCGGCCGGCGCAAGCGCCACGCTGCCCGCGTTCGTGGTGCGGAAGGACAATAGAGGATCGTTACCGATGACGGTGTTGCGAGCACCGGTGTTGAAGCTCACGTTCTCCTGAGCCATCCAAAGGTCCGACCAGTTGAAGATCGTGCCCAACGAAAGCACCAACCGCTCAGTAGCCTTGAAGTCGGTTGTCAGCGTCGTCGTAAAGCGCTCGTTAAGACGGGGAGAATGTGTCATCTCGACAGCGGTGATCACCACCGGGCGAGGATCGGCCGAGGTCGGCGTGCGATTGAAGGTCAGCGAGGTCGCAAAGACTTCCTGGTAGAGGTTAGACTCGCTGATCGAAAGCACCACGCCCAGACGTTTGTTCATAAACACGTCCGAGTATTCGAAAATGCCTCCGGGGCGGATCTTCCGGCTCCGCCCACCGTCGCCAGGCCGAGGGCTGCGGTTGAAGTGAAACTGCTCGGAATGCGCCGCGAGATTGGCCTGCACCACGATCCGGCGTCCTTCCCGCTCGAACGCCCGCTTGGTCTTGAGGTTGATCGTCCCACCGGGCGCGCTGGCGTCAACGTCGGCGCTGATCGTCTTCGAGATCTCAATTGTGTCCATGCTGCTCAGCGAAACCTGCTCGAAGGTGAACGCGCGAGTACTTCCACCGGAGTTCGGATCCGTGCTCGAAAGCGAAACACCGTCGACCGTCACGGACGTGTACTCGGGCGACAAACCGCGGAGGCCGATGTTGCGAACTTCGCCGAAACTGAGCCCGCCGAAACTGACGCCAGGCAGGTGTTTCAGGAACTCACCGAGGTTACCTTCCGCGTCGTCGCCAAAGATGTCGGCCGCGACGGTGTTAGTGATGTTCATCGAACGCCGCTGATCCATGATCGCCTTGGCGTTGCCCTCGCGCTCGCTCGAGACCTCGAAGGCGCTGAGCAGGACCGCGTCGCCCGAGGGAGAGCGTTGCAGCGTGCTAACCAGGTCGAAGTCCGCGGTGGCAACGGAGTCAGCAGATACCGTCACCTTACGCCGCTCCACGTGATAGCCGGTGTAGATGACCGCCAGGGTGTAGTCGCCCACCGGCATCACGTTAAAACGGAAATCACCTTCGGATCCCGATACGTCCGACTGGCCGGTCTCCTCGATCCGGATTTGGGCGTTGCGCAAGAATTCGCCGGTAGCGGGATTAAAAACGCGGCCGGCAATCGTTCCCGTCGCACCGGATTGAGCGACGCCGAGGGAAGGGATCATCAAGGCCAAAAGAAGGCACAACCAGGCGCCGAAAGAGTGACGAGTAATTGCAAGGTTCATGGGGTCTGCGTAGGCAAGGTTCTGAGCACGTGGGAAACACGTCGCTCAGGTAGGAAGAGCAATCCCCCCGACTCTCGAGTCAAGGAGCCGGCTCCTGCCGAGCTTAGTTCAGTTCGCCACAGCGAACATTCCTGAACACGGCCCCTTCTCGCTCAGCATAGTGGCCAAGGAAACCGAAGCCCACCGGAACGTTCGCCGCAGTCATCTCTTCTGGTTACCAAGAGTCGTTTCTCCGAAAGCCAAGGCTTCGCTTCGCAATCGGCGGGCTACCCTTCGCTATCGCACGGTTTACCGGTGGCTGTCATGGAAATAGTAATACATCGTCGGATCCCCATGTAAGATCCTAGTCCGACAACGTCCGGTCGGCGCACTCCCTCAGCGAGATTGGGATCGTGGCAGCGTCTCCAGCGTACAGCCGCTCTTGCCGCGGGCGATGAACGATGCCCGCCATATGGGCGCCGCCCCTTAGACGCAGAACCACACCGACGTCTAGTGCGACGGCGTGTCGACAAACCGTCGCACTGTGTTTTCAGACCCTTGGTTTACAACAAGGCCTCGGCTGACCACCATGACGGCTTGAGCAGTGGAGTGGAGCACCACGCGAGCGGGCGTCAGGTTGGTCAGATGGAGCCGTGATGCGCTAGAGTTCGCCGGGGCCTCGCCGGGAGCACTGCGCGCCTGGGCTACATCCACGGTAAACTCTGCAGACACAAAGCCAGGCGCAGCCTCCTTTAACGCCACGCGATGTCCAACGCCGTTGATAGTGGCAAGCACCCGGTGCCCTTTGAAGCCGCGGCTATCGAGCACGGTAAGGTCCACCACGGAGTCCTTTGAAGTCGCGTTGGAAAGGTCGAGGACTTGGGAATAAAGGGCGTCGCCGCTACTATCCCAAATCGTCGTGTTAGTCTGCACATGATAGGCGACGCGCTCCGACTCCCTGACCTCGCAGCCAGTGATGGAATTATTCCCGGACGCAAACGCTAAACAGATGCCACGGCGCATGCGTACCACCCGGCAGTTCTCGACTCGGATATCGTGCGTGGGGCGTTTCGTTTCCGGATCAAATGGATAAGCCCGGATTCCATCCTCACTCAGTGACGTCATCGTCCCAGCGGGAATGCGCGGTCCAGTATACTGTTTAAAATCCAGATCAAAGGCTGGGCCAGATTTCTCGGCCAGGATTTCGTCAGTTTCACGCAACACACCCTCAATGAAGCAGTCTTTCACGACCGCATTTTGTGCACCGGTGAGGACAATCGCATGTCCAAAACACCGCATCAGCACCCGGCAGTTGAGCACTTGGTTATCGATCCCGCCGATGCGAATGCCGTTTTGTTTTTTCGGTTGGATCAAACCGTCGGTGTTGATCCCAAAATAGCTTCCATAGCCATAGGGATAAGAACCGGAAAGACGCAGCGAGACGTTGCGCACCACCAAACCTCGACCGGTGAGGTGAATCGCGGAACTGCGGGCAGCGAGTGGGCGAGAGCCGATGGTTTCGAGCGAAAGCCCCTCCAGCACGATCCGATCACCACTCAATTTCACAAGGGTGATACGCCCTTTACTGAACTGCTCGAATCGGGCGGTATCGACCTCAAATTTCACACCAGTGAAATCGAAATGCGCATCGCTTCCTTTAAACTCGAGCAAATCCTCGGAGCCGACCGGATCAAGTCGATAGGTGCCCGCCACCATCCTAACCCTCGCACCGTCCCGCGTCAGATGGGCACGCAGCGCCGCGAGGCTTGCGACTACGATGGTTTGTTCATTGGATACGGACTTGTCGGCGAGATCGCGCGAAACGCCGCGGATTTCCGTCAGACCCGTGTCATCAAGGGGCTCTTTATTGAGGGCCGCAATCGATGTCGGCGTATCCTTGACGGCTTGTCCTGACCCGGTGGCGGCACTCGAATTAGTCGCTAGCAGAGAAACAAGGACCGCGAGACCAAGACACACACGCAATGCCTGACGGGGTTTGATAGTGCGGTTCATGGTAGAAGGGTCGGGCCGCTAGGCTTCCTGCTCTCTTACTCCGTTCTATAACAAGGAACACCCGCGCAGTGTTAGTCTGTGTCCGACTCGACATTCGTGCAAATCCGACGTTCGACTTGAGCAATCTGATACAAGTTTGCTGGGCCGATCACTCCAAGGGCGCCCAATAAAACAGATCCAACCAACCGGTGCTGAAACGGGAGAATCGCAGTGGACGCTCTCCACGCTTCGCGTAGTGATTCTGTGGCCGCCTCGACCTACCCAGCTTGAGTCGCGATACGGTCCATGGGCGACGGCCCTCAAGGAAGTGGCACCGCCCTCCGCGAAAACGCCGGCAAGAGGTACATGCCAAACAAAAATCCCCAGAGCGCTCCGTTAAGGTGAGCCGAGTTCGCCACGTGCGAGGAATCGAAAAGTCCCAGCAGTTCCTTGGTGCCCCACAGCACTGCCAATAGCACCACGGTTAGCGGAACTTCATGCCGTTTCGCATCTCGCAGCGAATGAACAAAGATGAGCGCGAAAATAAGTCCGGACGTTCCGATCAAACTCTTTTGCGTGAAAACCAGAATGATGCTCGCACTGAGTCCGGTCAGAAGGGTGAGACATCCCAAAAACAGCGCATAACGTTTTCCTCCTAAAGCGCGCTCAAGTCCCGGTCCCAGAAGCAGGAGCATGGCAATATTGCCTACGAGATGCGCGAGATTGGCGTGAGCAAAGACGTGTCCGATCAGACCAATATACCACCGCGGACGAAAAAAGTGCGCGATACTCATCGGATCAAGACGTAGCAGTAGACTGGCGTCTGGGATCAGGGTCGCCGCGAGCGCCAAGCCCGCGAATCCGAGGGTCACTGGCGAATCCAAACGGATGCGAAAAGGAAAGCGCGATGGGGCCTGCACAAGAGCGTCACCTTTCCACACCTACCCCACGAGTCGAGTCGATCTTAACGGTTCAATGGGGCGTTCCGTATCAGCCTCGGGCTGAAGGTCAAAATCCCTAGAGCGAGATCAGGCATTCCCCGGATAAGGCAATATGCTCTTCCGAAGGAGTTTGCGGAACGACCCTACTGCCGATCGGTCCGTAGCGACGATGAATACCGTGCTTCTCATTATTCTTTTGGTTCTCCTTCTCGGTGGTGGCGGCTTCTACTTCGGCGGTCCCGCTGTGGGCGGCGGCACGCTCGGGTTGGTTCTCCTTATCTTGCTCATCGTCTACTTGATGGGCGGCCTCCGCGNNGGCGCTAACGCTCCCATCGCGAGCTTCGCTTGCTGTGCGGCGGAGCTCGTCTCGTTTCAACTTCGCCATTGGCGTCCCCCTTTAGCCTCATTTGGCTGGTTGGGATGGCTTTTGGCTCGCGACGCACTTCTTCTCATCTTCGCTCTTCCTCTGAGCGCTTGGCATCGCGTGCAAAGTCGTCGCAAGCCCACTCCTCAAACCAGGAGTCCTTGGTATCCGCATCCAACGGCAAGGGCTCGAGGGTAGTAGGAGGTGTAGGCAAGCTCCACCGCGAGCGCCGCTTGGTCCTCATCGATCAAGCGCCCCTGCAACAGGAAGTTTGGAGCGCGCTCCGTATCTCGCGTCGTCGCCTGGAAAAGTTAAGCCAGCTGCTGCAACGCCACCAGGAGGTTGATTTCCCTTCCTACGAGAGCTGGCTCTACTCAACATTCCCTCAGCAGATGACGGCACTTCGTGATCTTCGCGCCGAGGTTTCCGGCACGGCACGTAAAATCAAATGGGTGCAACATCGCGCTGCCATCTACGGNNCGTTGAAGCGACTGTGGCGCGACCAAAAAACCCGCGAGGCCAATCCACCTTCTTCTCCACCCCCTCCGACAGACCCGGACTCCGCTCCGGACGCCGCCGAACCTGAAGCTGAGGAGCCGTCCTCGCGTCGCACCGAGGCGCGTTGGGAAGATTTCCAATCGCTTCGCGGCGTTCAAGGACCACCGCCATCCCAAGCCGCCCGCGACATCTACCGGCGCTTGGTTCAATACCTTCATCCTGATCGTGGCGGGGAGTGGACGCACTCACGCGAACACCTCTGGCACGAGGTGCAGCAAGCCTGGGCCGCAGGCGATGCCGATTGGCTAGCCCGACTTGAAGTCAGTTGGGAAACGGCCCACGAGCTCCTCAGTCCCACCGCACCCCTGAGTCGCTTGAAAAAAGGTCTGGAAGAAACGGAAGCAGCCCTTCGTGACGCCGAACGGGCATTGGACCTCGCTAAAGCCTCTCCAGCTTGGAAGTTTACTGCCGGCGAAGACACGCGTGAACAGCTCATCGTGCGCGTCGACCGCGAACTCGGCACGGAACGGCAACGACTGCAACGGCAGCTCAACGACCTCCATGCCACGATCGCGAGCTGGGAAGATGATTGGACCCGAGCCGATGTGCGGCCTGCTCCGCGTCGGCGCTTCGTCCGTCGCTCCTCGTACCGAACGCCTCCGGTACACGTGGACCCGGCTCCCTCTCCTTCCCGTCCGCAGGAACAAAAAAAACGTTCCGCGGATTCTCCGTCATCGCGGTCATCGTTCGCCGCCGATCGCCGGAAAAAACAGGGCGAGTAGAGATCACCCGACACGTACGGCTGTACGGGCGGGTGACTCGATTCACGGCCACCGTTTTGGTCAACGCCCCAACGCACCCATCATCGCCGCAGGATAGCGAGTGCCCGCAACTGCATCAGGGGGAAACACGGCACGAATGGCCTCCTGTTCCGACGTGCTGAGANNGCTTCAAGGCCGCGAGATTCTCATCCAGATAGCGGATACGTTTGGTTCCTGGGATAGGCACAATGTCCTCACCTTGGCTCAAAACCCATGCCAAGGCCAGTTGGCTTGCCGTGCAGCCCTTATTCGCCGCTAGTTCTTCGAGACGTCGTACGATCTCCAAATTCTTGACGAAATTCTCTCCTTGGAAGCGTGGGGAATGGCGCCGGTAATCATCAGCCGCAAAATCCTCAAATCGCCTGATCTGCCCGGTAAGAAACCCACGACCTAGTGGACTGTACGCCACAAAGCCGACCCCCAACTCCCGGCAAGTATCTNNTGCGCGCGTCGCAATGTGTCCGGCCCGGCCTCCGACAATCCGAGGTAACGTACTTTGCCCGCTTTGACGAGTTCCGCCATCGCTCCGATGGTCTCCTCAATCGGCGTCTTCGGATCCACCCGATGCTGGTAATACAGGTCGATCACATCGACTCCCAGCCGCTTCAAGCTCCCCTCGCAGGACGCACGGACGTACTCCGGGGATCCATTGATGCCTCGAAACGCGGGATTCGCAGGATCACGAACAATGCCAAACTTGGTCGCGAGAAAGACGTCCTTTCGTCTCGTGGATAAAAGNNATGTCGGCCGTATCCAAAAAATTCACTCCGCGATCGAGGGCGTGGTTCAATGTTGCCAATGATTCAGCATCGTCACGCTGCCCATAAAAGTCCGACATTCCCATGCAACCGAGGCCCAACGCTGAAACGCGCGGACCGCCTTTACCCAAGGTTCGTTGTTCCATCCCGTGAGATTAGAAAAAAGCCCACCGGATGCAATCCGCGCTTAGCTCTGCAAGCGAGTGTCTGACAAATGCACCTCGCAGACGCAAACTCGCACCTGATCCCACGCTCACGCTTGCTTCCGTCGCTGCGGTAGAGACAAAGTAGGCGTCCCGCTTCCCCATGGCGCCTTCCAGCTTTTCCGCCGATTCGACTCCGCCCAAGTCCTATGTCGTCAGCATGCGCGACATCGCCAAAGCGGCCGGTGTCTCGGTTTCCGCTGTCTCTCTCGCCTTCAAAAACAGCCCGAAGATCTCAGCCGAGCGTCNNACGCACTTATCACGCTTGCGCAGAAAATGGGTTACCATCGGGATCCCCGCATCACCGAACTGATGGAGCACCTGCGGTCCGCACGCCCGCAAAGGGCAGCGTCACGAATCGCCGTGATCATCCCTGAGCTGACCCGCGAACAGTTGGCTCACTATCCTCCCATTCTTGGAATGGTGGAAGGGGTCCAGAGCATCGCCACTGTAGCCGGCTTCGGCGTCGAATTTTTTTACCTTACAGATCCGGGTATGACGCTCAAGCGTGTCCGGACCATCTTGCTCGCCCGCGGAATTAAGGGCGTGGTGATCGCGCCCTGCGCTAGCGGTGTGGCCGAGCTCAACTTCGATNNAGGCTGCACCGTGCCTGCCCCAATTACCTGCAGATGATGGACGAACTTCTCGCCGATTGTTCCGCCAAAGGCTACCGGCGCATCGGCTTGGTAATGTCGTATGGCGATGGCGGTATCGGCCACAAGCTCTTCACTTCCTCGTTTCTTTTCTACCAATCTAAAATCAGCCCTAGTCAGCGCATTCCGATCCTTCCGAAGCCATCGATCGCTCCCGCCACGATGTCCGAGTGGTTTCAAGCCCATCATCCCGACGTGGTCATCAGCGCAGGATCGGTCGCCGCATTGCTGACCAACATCGGCCTGCGCATCCCCGAGGATGTCGCTTTCGCCAACATCGATATCTCCGAGCCTCCTGACGGCAGCGCCGGCGCCGATCATCGCTACAACCTGGTCGGTGGCGAAGTGGTCAAACTGGTCCTCGGACAATTGGATCTGAACCTCACGGGGATTCCTGAAAATCCCAAGGTGGTCCTCGTTGATAGCCACCGTCGTGAAGGCTACACGCTTCCACCTAAAAAAGACGCCACGCCGGCGACTCGCCACTCTCGCCCTCGCTCCAAACTCAAGCCAGCTGCCCCTCTCTTCCGAGGGTTTCTCGACTGACCGCCGCTTCGGTCAGATCGACTCAGTTGAGAGCTTGGAGATTCACCGAGCCAAGAGACTGTTACGTCTACGCGAGTGGGGCGTTCATTCACTCAGCATAACACTTAACCTGGAAGAGCGCCGCCGGGATTTCCGCCGAGGGATGACTGACTTCCACGCGGAGGGTACGCGTCAGCAACGGCGACGAAAACCGATGTATGGCCCGGGTTTGATGATGCTGCGCGACATCCGCCACCACCTGTCCACGATCGTCGATCAACCGATAGTGGTTCACACAAAACGGCATGCGTCCTTCCGGATGCCCCCACAACACGGTCTCCATCGGGTGATCAAAATCGNNCCACAATTCCACGCGGCCGATTCTCTGGGTCTCTTCCCACTGAAGAGTGATCGCCGGCGCAGGATCTTCCGGCGCCGCCACCCAGGCGTTGGGTTGATTCGTCGGACGCGCGGGTTCAAGCAGCGCTTGCTGACCACCGAAGAGCGCCAGCGGTTCGCTTAGTCGTAAAGCAATATTCTGCCCACCGGGACGACGTTTGGGTTGCCAAAATTCGAACGTATCCACGCCGATATCTTGCTCGGGCGCCTGTACTGCCGATTTGGCTACCGCGAGATTCACCGCATGACAGAGAGAGAGGATACCCGTGACGCGTTGCTGACTGGTCCGTAAGCGGACGCGTTCATCTGCGAAAAAACACACGAAGGCGTAACGGGCGTCACCAAAGCGATGTTCAAATGAAATCGGAACCGCGTTTTCTCCAGGCGCTACCCTAAGGCTGCGTTTTTCCAGTATAACATCAGGAGTGTGATTGTCGACACGGCTGCTCTGCCGCAGCTCGATTCTTAAGTCAGCAGGTGCGTCTGCCTGCACCCAAACCGTCATGGACAACGCCGTTGCTTCCACCACCGGCAGGAGCATGGCCCACCCATCTTTGAGCGAAATCCAGGGGCCGTCAGGTCGTAATTCTTGCAAACGGAATTGACTCGTCACTGCCACGGTCGCTCGCGCCGCGAGATTATTCTCATCGTGATGGATGACTCCGGGAATATGCTGCCCGCTCCGCTGCAAAGCCAGTTGCAGCGACGTCATCCGGGCCGGCTCTAACATCTCTTTCGGGTTCAAGCGCCCACGCGCACACAATGCCGCAGCCATCCCAACCGCTTGGCCAATATGGGCACACGTCGCCATGACCCGGCTCGAGCCAAAGGCCACATGGGTCGCGCTGATGATCCGCCCTGCTAAAAAGAGGTTGGGAATGTTTCGGCTATAAAGGGCGCGATACGGAATTTGATAAACTCCTTTTGAATGCCACTGATTACACCCCGGTTTTTCGCTGNNGTTCGCTGAAAACTCCGTCAGCCGGATGCAAGTCGATCGACCATCCGCCAAAGGCAACCGCATCCGGATGGGATCGCTGCTCTACGATATCCTGCTGCCGGAGCATGGTATCGCCTTCAAAACGTCGACTCTCACGTTTCCCCGGAATTGTGCCCACCCATTCCAAGGTCAAATTGGCTGCTTCAGGAAAGAGCCCCGAGTTTTTGATGTGATTCCAAACTCCATACACCACACGCCAGAGCTCCCATTTGATCTCTTCCGTGGCATGGACCGTATCGAGCCTTCCCCCGTATTCAATCCACCACAACTTACATCCCTGTTCTTTAGCGTTAAAATCGCGCCACCGGGGGACGCGCGTGATGTCCTTGAGCGCAAACTCAGGTGGAATGAACGTGACGGGTCGCCCAAGATCTTTGGTATAAAAGTAGAGCGAGTGTCCCAGCAGTTCCCCATACTCCTGCGACGGTGCGAATTTTTCGCCGAATTCGTCTCGTGATTCCGCTCCCATCCTAAACGCCGCTCCCGCCAAAAAGCCGAGGACACCGTCGCCTGAAGCGTCGCAAAACAAGGGTGCCGACAGCTCATACATGGTGGAATTCTGCGAACAAAAGGCCCGCACCGACTGGATCGCTTCTGAGTGATCGACCTTGGTGACTTCGAAAACCGCGGTATTCAGCAACAGCGTGATATTGGCCTCACTCGACACCTTCTCCAAAAGCAAGGCGTCGACGAGATGGGGATTCCCTTCACGATTCCTAAACGTGTTCTCGACCAGAATCTCGTCGATCACGCCACCTTCCCGCGCCCATCGATTATTGTTCCCCATGTGCGAGGTGGCGCCCAAAACCCAAAGCCTCACTTCGCTCGAAGCGTTTCCACCAAGCACCGGGCGATCGTTAACGAGAATCACCCGAATACCCGCTCGCGCCGCAGTCAGAGTGANNCCCACAATGACCACGTCTGCTTCGACGGTTTCCGTTTTGAGCGCTCTTGGCCCACGGGAAGATGAAAGAATCATGGAAAATGCGAAGCGATTACTGTTCGAGAACGACCGTTTCAGAGCGGGTCGTGCGGCCCCCCACTTCCTGACCGGACAGCTGGAGCGAAAGTCGTTTTGTTCCTTTCGGCAGCGGAACCGTAAACTCGTAAGGATAGATTTCGTCCGTCAGCGAAAAGGTCTTGCCTCCGACAGAATAGGTGAGTGTTGCCTGACTGTACACCGAGTCATCCGCCTGCAAGTAGACATACCCAGTGGTCATTTCTGGACCTAGGTTAAGGATCATCGCCCGAGCATCTCCCCACGTAAAGTGTGCCTGATCTTTCTTCCAAGCCTGAGCAGGATCCGCCGCGAGGAGCTTGTGTTGAAAAGTCGGCGTCACGGTCAGGCCTTCGATCACCNNACGGCTGTCAAACCTTGGGCGCCTACGGTGACCGGGAAACGGCCATTCACCATCGTGACGTCGGATGTCGTTTGCCCGTCTTTAATCACTTTGACGCGGAAACGTCCTTTCGCCGCGGAAGGAACGCGTTTGAGATCCAACGCCACCTCTGTGGTTACGTCGTGTTTCGACTGATTCGTGAACGCCACATACAATCGATTCTCCCCTCGCGCCGACAGGTAGTTAATTTCCACCGAACCAGGATCCAACAGCCGCTGAGGCATCCACAGCACCGCGTCATTAAAGCCATAAAACTGTCCGGGTCTGTCTCCGTAAAACTTACTTTGAAGGTAAGCGTATCCTTCAATAAATCGTGAGGGGAAATCGATTTTTCCACCGGAGCGCGCAAATGCTTCCGTGACCAGGTAGTCCAACAGAATGCTCATGTGCGGCCAGATGTGATTGTAGTGAAATGAATTTACGCTGAGCTCCTTGTGCTCACGAAGCGGATAATCTGCTCTCTCATAGATGGTCGTGCGCGCGGTGTTGATGTGATACCCCGGAAAATTGCGGTAACGTCCAACAACCGCAGAACGCGCCACATCTCGCAGAAAATCATCTCCCGTCAGAGCAGCGATCCGAAGCATCCACGGTGCATGATTGGCCATAAAAATAGCCCGATGTCCGGACATCGTACCCGATGACTCAGGGGTGAGTCCGATCTCGGACAGTCGCCAAGCCGGCACCTGCTCTTCTGGAGCCGTCATGGGGAGATGTCCTTTGCTCTTCAGATACCAATAAACGGGCACCTTCCCTTGAGGGTTCACCGTTACCGTGTCGTCTGGAATGCGCGGCGACACCCAGGTGAACTGCGTGAAGCGACGGGCACCCAGGCGAGCAGCCTCAAGGTAGCGGCGTTCGAGGGTGGCCTCATAAAGTTCGACCAAATCAATCCACTTGGGAGTGAACGCCGTCCAAAAGAAGAGCCCACCTTCATTGAACCCATCGGCACCGTTCTCGATTCGCTCCCGCAAGTAGGCATCTGCTCCAGCAGTCGCTTTTTTCAGAAACCGGTCCTCTCCTGTCGCTTGATAGACCCGCAAATTGTTCTGCCAGCTATCGCCGGGGGAGAGATCATCGAGATTCAACGTCCGATCGATGCCCATCAGCTTTTCAGCTTGGGTGCGAAATACGGGAGAGGCGCCATGGGAAATACCATAGAGCGCCGCCAATTCACTGACCGGAAGCGCCGGGCCTTTTAACGCCCGGGAAGGGCTCTGAATCTTCTGCTTGGGATCCAGGGAGAAGAGAAACTTCTCGCGGGAAAGAAGATATTCGAGGATAGGATACGCGCGGTGATCGAAGATCTCTTGGTTGTCGGTTACCAAGGCGAGATTGAGCGGATTGAGCGCGGAAACGTTTTTAACCGCCCCCGGTACATCGGTCGAATACGCGCAACCTTTGAGTTCCTCGATAAACCAGCTATAGCGACTCATCCCGTAATCCACCATGGTATCCAGAGTTTGATTCAATGTGGTGATCGCATTGCTCCGATAATCACGGAACTGGTAAAGGCGTCGTGCCGCTTCTTCGTACGCCACGGTGATATCTCCCTGCCCCACGTATAAGCGCAGTTTCAAACGGAAAGGCTCACCCGCTTTCCGATAAGACTCCGCGCCACCTAACACGGGCCCAAACGCTATGGGTTGGGCCGCACCAGCAGCATTCCGCAAAGCAACTCCAAATCGGCTGTTTTCGAGCAACGGGAGTGGCTGGAAAGGAAATTCATCTGCGTCCACCACCACCCCCTGGATACTGTTTCCTTTTCGTACAAACGTAGCCGGCAGTGAGCATTCAAATGCAGGCGTCAGGAAAGATTGATGCGGAAAGCGGCGCTCCTGCCACAGAAACGGCTGCCAGAATTCAGCCGCTGCTTGAACCGGGACTACCTCTGCTCCGAGATAACCTACCGAAAACCAACCGTTGACCTTCGGTGTCAGCGCGTAGGTAAGAATCGGTTCGCTCGATCCGTTCGAAGGCAAAGTCACGGTAGCCGAGAGCGAGAAATTTTCTGCTTCAGGAAAGCTGTACTGAACCGTATCGCCGCGACGCTCCCAAACCGAGGCGCGCACGGTCTCGCCGGACGCCGCAGCAAACACGTCAGAGGTACGTGAACGAGTATCACCGTCTAAGATACGATCATCGAATCCGTCGCCTGCCTGCGCGGTGGAACGCGTCACCCGCGCGAGCGCCTGCGCTCCACGAGATCCGACTTCCCACGTCGGCACATTGTAGCTAACGCGCGGTACATTTCCTGGACGCATCGCAAGCTTAGGATCTNNGAAACTGGACCACAAACTCCGGTGCGAAGTCCCACGACTCAACACCCTCACGCTCTACCCTGAGATCACCATTGTTTTGGAGTTGAAGTCGGTAACGCACGGCCTCGGCCGCGGAAGCCACCAACTCCACCGAGTACCCGAAAAGTAGGATGAAACGAAACAGGAGTTTCACAGAATAAGAGGGTCAAGAACGAGCGGCGCGCGGATTGCTGAGTGTTAGGAGTGCGGTGAACAAACATCACGCACGTGGCCGAATGCCTCGCGACCTATGACGGTTCAGATCAGCAATTGACGGCCCGTTCGTTAGAAACGCCCCTTCAAGCCGATTACGATGTAGGAGGGTGTGACGTAACGTTGGTAGGTTTGGGCAAAAGCCGGGGTTTCGGGAGCGCGGCGGTACACCAGACGGTCCTTGGCCGCGATGTCGTCCCAATTCATGTAGAGGGAAAACGTTTTGCTGAGGGCGTATTCCGCACTGATACCATAGCGGGTATAGGCAGCTTGATATTCATACGTGGACAATGGAATGAACCCTTCGACTGAGGTCCCGGGTGTGACCACCACCTCTGCCCGCTTCGTCTCAGCCTGATAAGCGGCAGTGAGACGAACGGAGAAACGCGGACGAATATAGTTCAAGCCAGCCGTCAAAGAATCGGGGCTAAAACCCACGAAATCCTCGGCATTGGGTCCACCCACCTTCAGGTGCGTGTAGTTCACCCAGGCCTGCATGAGCTGCATCCAAGACGGCAGAAAGAGCAGATCCTGCCGGTAGCTCAGCTCAACGCCTTCAAGCGTGGCATCGCCGACATTTTCCCAGCGGCGCAGAACATAGTTGTCTGCCAGCATGTACTCGATGTCCCCCTCTGGAATACCGTACGCTTCAAGCGTTTCGGGAGTGGTAGGCTGACCGCGCTGCGCGAAAAAGTTAGCGACTTTCTTGTGATAAACCCCAACAGAACCGAATCCGCCCTTCAGATGATAAGAGTCGAGAGATAAGTGGAAACTATCCGCAGTCCAGGGCTCCAAACCAGGATTGCCGACCACAATGGTGCGAGCGGTCGTCGCGTTGGTATCGTTGGGAACCGGTACGGTGATTCCCGCGACCACATACTGTACATCCGGGCGACCAATCGTGCGTGCGTAGGCGGCCCGCGCTACCAGGTTGTCGGTAATCGTATAGTTGGCGTTCAGGCTAGGATAAATCCCATCGTAGCTTTGGCTCTCAAACTGCGCGCGCTCTTGATTGATGAGCCAGAGTCGCTCTTCGGCATTGTTAGTAATAGGAATCAGTGCGCCGGTACTGGTGCGCATTAGGTTTCCCGCCGCATCACGCTGGTAGATGGCGAAGTTGTCCCGTTTCATGCTCCAACCCTTGAGATCGGTTTTCTCAAAGCGGGCACCCCCAATGATGTNNAACCGGAAGTAGCCGGCCATGATATCCTCAAGCATGCGCTTGGAGTTCTGTGCGCGATTCTGAATGTGGGTCGTATTCAGCGTAAAATACTCAGGGTGCTGCACGAAGAGATCATGGACCTTGACCGGGCTGATCCAGCGTACCGGATTTCCGTTCATCTTCACGTCAATGGACTCATCCACGATGTCATAGAGCGAAACGGCGGTCTGCCCGCTGCCGCGTCCGACAAAGGTGTAGTTCTTGACGGGGCGAGTATCGTCTTTTTCGAGACGGTTGAAAGCACCACCAATCTTGACGGTGAGGTTCTTTCCGATCGGCCGACTGACATTCAGCCGGCCCGCGGTGACGTCCGTTTGATAGAGAGCGTATTCTTCATTCGCTGTGGCCAGGACGTAATTATCGGCATTGTACGGATCTACCACTGTGCCATTCGTACGAGTGATGGTATAGGTTTCTGGCCCAATACTCGACCCTCTGCCAATCCCATCGCCACGGATGTTAACATTGAGAACATTGGCCAGAACTCCGTTGAAGTAGCCCTTGCCAAGGCTGCTGCGCTCTCGATCAGCCGCCGAATAGGACGCCTGACCGTCAATCGTCCACACTGGGCCTCGATGTTGATACTTTAGAGAAAGGAGACTGGTGTCCGTGGTCGCATCATAGTTCGACGGGTTGAGCGTGCCCATTTCAAAACGCCCCGTGGCGCCCCGGCTTTCAGTGTAATCTGCGTTACCGATCGCATCATAACTAGCATTAACCCGAGCGGTGAAAAAGCTCATCGCTTTTTTGTCGAGCACCGCCCGCTGCTGAACCTGCAGACTGAGCGTGTCATTTTTCGACAATCTCCAATCGACGCCCAACTGAAAGTTTTCGGTCCTGGAGATCGAGGCTTCTTGACGCCATTGCGTGATCGCGAGGGCATAGTCCTTCGGCGCTCCCGTGGTGACATACGTATTCCGAAGATTCCAAAAAGCGACTTCCGAGGGCGTGTCGTCCGTCGGTCGCTGGCGCCAGGAGCGCGATACTCCGAGATTAATCGAGAGGCTCTTCCCAACCGGGAAGGCATAGCTCAGATTGAACGAAGGTTCCTTGTGACCCGGAGAAGCCCGGTCGTGGGGCTGGCGAGAACCACCCTTGATATCCAAGCCATCCACATTGTCGAAATTCATGTAGACCTGATAGCGGCCCACCGGGCGCTTGATACCCACTCCGGTCTTCGCGATTAGGTTCATCGATCCACCCAAGCCGGAAGCAGGCTGGTCGGGAGTGGGTACCTTCGAGACCTCCACTCGGTCGATATTCAGAATCCTGACGTCCTGCAGCGCCGCGGTGCGACTGCTGGTGGGGCCGATACCCGTAGCGGCGACATCCACGCCGTCAATTTGAATACTGGACATTTCGGCGGGAAACCCGCCCAGCGAAATTCGTCCCGGATTCTCCCCGTCGTCCAGAATACTCACGCCAGGAAGAAAGCGCACGTAATCGCCGATATTCTCTTGGCCACGATCCCCGAGTTCATCAAACGAGACCACGTTTTTGATATTAGCCGCGTGGCGTTGCTCGTTCATCGCAACCGCTTGACCACTCATGGTCTGTTCGGCGACGACCTGAAACTCCTCCAGCACAATCGTCTGGCCCTCCCCATCGCGTCGATCGGTCCCTTCGCGACTGAGCTGAAAATCGCGCACGACCGTACTGCCTTGCTGGACGCTTACCCGTGCGGTTTGCGGCACAAATCCTAGGTAGGAGACTTCCAACTCAACATCCTGGAGCGGCGCATCTCTAAGATAAAACCTGCCATCGTCATCTGTCAGGGCTTCCTGAGTCGTCGCCAGGATAGTTACTTTCGCTCGGGCGAGAGGAGCACCACTCACCGCATTGGACACCGTGCCTTGAGACNNAGTGCCTTGAATGGCCCCCTTGCGCGTATCCGTGCTTTGCCCAAAGCCACAGAGTACAGAAGCAAAAGCGACAATCAGGCACAACACAACTCGCCTGACAGAATCCGACGTTCTATCAGGGAAAGCGGAAGTGAAGGAATACTTGGAGGTCATTGGGGATTGGACTTAGGATGTGTAGTGGCGTGACCGTTACGACGAAATCGTGCCAACACCACGTGTTGCACGATCAGCATCTGATCGCTTTTCGGTTCAAATTATGGCCGACCGGATCGTATCGCCTGCCAGGAAATCCAGTTGGCCGAGCCAACAGGAAAAATGCCTTTTGGCGAAGGCGGGCACAGCAGTCGAGAGCGTCGAATCATAGCAAAAACAAAGTGGGCGGGTTAGGGTGATCGAAAAGAAGGCGGACCCTCTTTCCGACGGGGTCCTGCGACTAGGGAATCCGTCTGACCAAACCGCAAGGACTGCCCGGGTAAACCGTTGACTTGACGGCGTGCGCCCAAGCCGTGGGCCCAGCGGTAAAGGGTGTCGATTTACTTCTTCAGAGCGAGGTCTCATCCTCGTCGTTTCATTCCTGCCAGCTCATCCCACTCAGAGGGATAACTATCATTTTCTTTTCCGGTCACTCCCTCCTCAACACTGACTGCCGCGGCAACTCAACCGTCGACCCGCTACAGTTTTGCCGGCTCAATCTAACAGCGCTTGTTTAGACCGCCCCAACGCCGACATCTATGCCCCTACTCTCTTTCTCCCCATTCTGGCGCCAGCTTTTCGCAGCCGCTCTCTGCGCATCCTTCGTCTCCGTTCTCTCGGCCCAAAATCCTCACCGGATCGCGCTCATGCCTGACCACTCCGTCGAAGTAACCAGCCCCGACGGCAGTCGAGTACGATTCACTCCCGACTTTAATATCCTGTGGTCGGAAAAAAATCCGAACCTAGAGACGCGGTGGGGTCGATACCGGGACAAAGGCCTGAGCAGCGGCGACCAAGGCTCTATCTATCACGTCCTGACCTGGGGAAAACCCTCGAAAATGGTCAATAGCACCGAGCACGTTGCTGACGGCTATGATCCCGAAGCCGATCGTTTCTACGGCGCCGACCGCTCTCCTAATTTTCTACAGGCGGGNNGGAAGGCTAACCAAAGTTACCGCCTCCGCATCGAACGAAACCAATGGTCGTATCCACTGGGCCTTTCCCGAAGCTAAGGGGGTAAACTTAAAGGCCGAGGTCTACCTGCCAGAGCAAGGTCCTCCAGTACTGACGTTGACGGCAACCGTTTCGCAAGCGGGCTACTATTCTTTCGGTTTCGTGGGAGCGCCACAGGTCTCTCCCAAGGATATCGATGAACTTTGGCAACCCCTGATCTACACGGAGAAACGCTTTCCTGAAAACGCGTTTCTCGAAGCGTCGGCCCGGTGTCCCCTGCCGACAACGCTCGTTCGTCATCAAGGCGTGACCTAGTGCGTACTCGCCGACCCAGATGAGATGCCGTTCCAGCCCATGCCCACCCTCGCCGCCTCACGTTTCGGCGTAGCTCTTCGCAATCTGCAGGGTCAAGTCCAGCCCATGCTGTTCTCCCCCATTCTAGGCGGTCCGGGCTCGAACCTCACGTCAGGAGCCACTCACAAGTTCACACATCGGCTCGTCGTCAGCGGCAAAACGATCGATGCAACGCAAGAAGACATCGCGCGTTCCCTCTTTGGATTCGCTGACGTTCGTCACAATATTCTGGGATCCCTTAACGCAACGTTCGAACGCATGCTGCAGTTCGGACTCAGCAGCTATGCCAAGTTCAACTCGGAT
This sequence comes from Opitutaceae bacterium UBA6669, assembly GCA_002455175.1. Lineage (GTDB taxonomy): Bacteria > Verrucomicrobiota > Verrucomicrobiia > Opitutales > Opitutaceae > UBA6669. The sequence goes on along the minus strand of DKKJ01000328.1, from coordinate 3,313 downwards.
TTACGCGGCTTCGCCTACGACACGGACGTTCCTGGCTCCGTCAAAAACGTGTCGGCCTTACACCCACTCTCCCTCGCGGTTGTGTNNGCGGCCCTTGGCCGAATTCTTCGTCTCTCGAGAACGCTTCCTCTTTACCACCGATCCGAAAATCAAAGGACAATCGGTCTCCGCCCGTTTGGGGGGACTCGGCGCTCCGCTCTCGGAGTTCGCCACGCTTTATGAGTTTTCGGGGAATCGCACGCCGTTTTTTCGCGACGCGGCGGAATCACTCTACGGCAAAGATCGCATTCTCAATCTAGAGTCACTCCTACGCGGCGACTTTTGGGCCAACTCACTCGCGCTCTACCGCGCGACAGGCCAAAAAAAGTGGCTCGATCGCGCCATTAAAGACGCCGACGCCTATCTTGTCTCACGTATCCAAAAGCCACAAACAGATTTCGAAGACCCGGATTCACGCGGCCTCTTCTTCTGGACTTCATTTAGCCCGCAATGGATCGAGTTGTTTGAGCTTTTCGAAGAAACAGGTGACCGCCGCTACCTGGAAGCCGCGCGCATCGGAGCTCGAAACTACACCCGCTATATCTGGCTCTCGCCCAAAATCCCTGACGGAAACGTCACTGTAAACGAAGACGGTTTCGCTCCGAACTACCGTTCCGGTCCCAAATACCCACGAGTGCCTCTCGCCGCGGAAAGCGTCCCCGCCTGGCAGGTGTCCGAGATCGGCCTCACCCCGGAATCCTCCGGAACCAGTCGTGGTCATCGCGGGATCCTCTTCGCGTGCTACGCCCCTTGGATGCTCCGCATCGCTGCGCTGACGGGCGACACGTTCCTCCACGATATTGGCCGTTCAGCGGTCATCGGGCGCTACACCAGTTTTCCCGGCTACCACCTCAATGCAGCCAGGACGACTTCGTACCAGAAACCCAACTTCGCCGAGCGATCCAAGGAAGAGCTCAACGCCATGACGTCGATTCACTACAATCACATCTGGCCACACACCGCTCTCATCCTCGACTACTTGGTTTCTGACGTGGTCGCGAAGTCCAAAGGTGCGATCGACTTCCCCAGTCGCTACGCGGAAGGATACGGATACCTCCAGCAGAAGATCTACGGCGACCGTCCAGGAAAGGTCTACGCGGTAAATGGCCTCCATCTCTGGATGCCGATCGGGTTGATGAAGTCTTCGCACCCGGAGCTCAACTACATCAGTGCACGGGGTGAAAATAGCCTCGCGCTGGCCTTCGCCAACCAATCAAAAACCAAGGTAAAGAGCGAGATTGAGCTCAACCCGGAATGGGTCGATGGTCTTGCCGCTTCCGGAGTGTCTTTCACGGTTTGGGAGAACGGAACCGAGCGATCAGCTCTGCCGAGCTTCTCGGGAGGAAAATTCTCTATTGAAGTCGCGCCCGAAGGGCTAACCGCCGTCGTCATCCGCGGGGTGAAACCTCGTGCCGGCTTCCAGAAAGTCTTCTTCGATCCTTCGGCCCCTGCCCTCCCCGAAAAGCGGAGCGTCAGCGAAATCGACTTCCGCGGGCTCCGGGCCGTTGCCCTCCGTTTCGGATCCGAAGCGTTGACCAGTGTCTATGCCTACTTGCCCGACCTGGACCGGGAAATTGCTCGCTGCACACTCTACTATCGCCAAGGCGACGGCGAATTTACCGCTCTGGAGGATCGTGCGTTTCCTTACGACTATACGATTCCAGTCAAGGGTCGTCTGCCCGTCGAGTACTACGTCGATCTCCAGCTGACCAACGGGAAAAATGAACGCTCCCCACGGGGCAGAGTTCACTTGGAATAGCCCAGG
>DKKJ01000328.1:0-1497 GCA_002455175.1 Opitutaceae bacterium UBA6669 | reverse complement strand
CAATTAAGGATGGAATCACGCATTCTCCCTGCTCGTGAGACGAATCTATCCCGGTGGCTCTGAGACAGCCTCCGGAGTGTCCCCCTCCAATTCGCAATTTCAGCTTTTCCGTACCTCCGCATTTCAGCTCTCCGCTTTTCCCCATTTCCACATTTCAGCTCTCAGCTTTCAGCTTTTCTTCCAAACCTGCTCTCCCATACTCCAACCGCGGCGCGCNNGGCGCCGGTCCTTCTCCCTTGATCGCACGGATCCACTCTTGAAACGGTCCTCCCGCTACTCGAGGAATGATTTTCGGCGGAAGATTCTTTCGGAAATCTTCCCATTCAGCCGGCGGTAGGAGAAGGCTTAGGCTATCGGGTCGGGCGCCCGTCATGAGTGTCCGCTTCGATCCCACCATGATCATCCCGCCACCTGGCCAGGATCGCGAACGGTCCCAATTCAACGGTACCGGCGGTTTCTGCCCTCCATCATACCAATGCAACGCTACCGGAGGGCGACTCCCTCGAGCTCCAAAGTCAAAACGGAGGTGAGAGGAGCGATGACTGAAACCGTCTGCAATCGGCTCCAGGTTGACCACGGAGACGCGGGTAGGGATTCCCAGGTCCAGCGCCCAGAACGGCGCGTCCAACGTGTGACACGCCCAGTCACCGAGAATACTCGTCCCAAAGTCCCACCAGCTTCTCCAAAACAGCGGCGCATACTCGTCGGTAAAGGGACGTTTCTTCGCCGGTCCCAACCAAAGATCCCAGTCCAGCGTACTCGGAATCGATCGAGTTGGCGGCGGAAAAGAGGGCGGTATCCGAAAATACTTAGCATCGGCAAAGTTCGGTCCGCCGAGCCAGCCATGAACCTCACGAACGTCTCCGACTTCACCGGCCTCATACCACTCCTTGATCAAACGAATGCCCTCGGTTGCATGCCCTTGATTGCCCATTTGAGTGACAACCTTGAAATAATGCGCCGCTTTCTGAAGCGTGCGCGCTTGCCAGATATCGTGGGTCAGGGGCTTTTGCACGTAAACGTGCTTACCTCGTTCCATCGCGGAATAAGCCGCTGCGAAGTGCGTGTGGTCCGGAGTGGAGACCACCACCGCATCAATCTGCGATCCCATCTTATCGAGCATCACCCGAAAATCACGAAAACGGGGAACATCCGGATACTTGGCATAGTTTGAAGCGGCGCGCGCCTCATCTACGTCGCAAAAGGCCACGTAGTTCTCGCCCAAACAACCCGCCAAGGCTGATCCACCGATGCCACCGACGCCGACAAAAGCGAGATTGAGTTTTCTTTGGGCGGAGCCCCCCGTTTGCCCAATGCTGAAACGCGGAAGNNCGGCCTTGAGGAGAGAACGACGAGATACGAGAGGCATAGTCATGAGAATGATCAGGGAGCCGAGGAACGAGTGTTTAGCTGGCTTCGAATGAAGGCCGCACAGCGACGAACGTCATCCAGGTTATCTTCTGGGCTGGTCTCATACTCAATGATCAACCACCCCGT
>DKKJ01000158.1 GCA_002455175.1 Opitutaceae bacterium UBA6669 | reverse complement strand
GCGCGACGAAAGGGTTGTCCTTTCGCGGCTTTTGGGCGAGACTCTCCTTTCCTTCCATGTCCGCCGATCTTGTCCAGCTTGTCACTTCGATCGCTCAACGCGCGCGTGCCGCCTCTCTGACACTCGCGACGACTCCGACGGCGCAGAAAAACGCCGCGCTGCTCAAACTCGCCGACCTCATCCCGGCCGCCAGCCAGGAATTGCTTGCGGCCAACGCCAAGGACTTGGAAGCCGCCAGCGCTCATGGGCTGGGCAAAGCCCAAATCGATCGCCTGACCCTCACCTCCGCGCGTTTGCAGACCTTGGCGAAGTCGGTTCGCCAAGTCGCCGCGCTTCCCGATCCCGTAGGCGAAGTGTTGGAAAATTGGACCCAGCCAAACGGACTGCGGCTGCGCAAGGTACGTGTGCCTATCGGCGTGATCGGCATCATCTACGAAGCCCGCCCCAACNNGTGGAAAAGAGATTTTCCATACTAACACCGCCTTCGCGGCCCTCCTTGCGCAGGCTTTGACCGCTGCAGACCTGCCCGCGGAGGCGATTCAACTGATTCCCACCACGGATCGCGCCGCCCTCAATACGCTGCTTAAACTGGATAGCTACATTCACTGCATCATCCCCCGCGGTGGAGAAAGCCTCATCCGGTTCGTGGTGGAAAACAGCTCCATCCCCGTGATTAAACACTACACGGGCGTCTGCTTCATCTATCTCGATCGCGACGCAGATCCGGGCTTAGCCGAAACCATCACGCTGAATGCCAAGGTCTCTCGCCCCGGCGTTTGCAATGCGGTAGAGCAACTGCTCGTTCACTCTTCCGTCGTCGACACCGTATTGCCCCGCGTCGCGCAGGCGTTGGCCGCTAAAGGCGTGCGCCTACGGTGCGACGAGCGTTCCGCGGCGGCGCTCCGCAAACTTCAAGAGGGTATCCATCCTGAAATCACGGCAGCCACACCGGCCGATTATACGACAGAGTTTTTGGACCTCATCCTTGCCGTACGCGTCGTGGATTCGTTGGAGGAAGCCGTCGTCACCATCAATCGTGATAGCTCCGCCCACACAGACGTGATCATCACCCGTTCCGAAGCCACCGCGCGCCAGTTCCAAGCCGGTGTCGACAGCGCGGTCGTCGGTTGGAACGCCAGCACGCGCTTCAATGATGGATTCGAGTTTGGCTTTGGTGCCGAAATCGGCATCAGCACCGACCGTCTCCACGCCCGCGGCCCCATGGGCCTGAAAGAACTTTGCACTTACAAATACTTAATGGACGGCACTGGCCAAGTCCGCGGCTGAGACCGGTCTTAAATGCGCCAATCCGTCGCGAAGGATGAACTTTTCCCTCCTCACGCCGTCTATGCTTTTGCCATGAAAACTCCGAAAACCTCACGCCTCATGTTCGCCTGGGCCTCCCTCGCGCTGTTGGCGGGCCTCGGGGTAGCTCGCGCCCAAGAAAAAGAGAAAGCGGCCGCACCATCCGCCGCTCCTACACAGACACAGGCCCAAGCTGCCAAACCTGCTGTAACCGTCAGCGGCCCGACCGACCGTTTTTCGCGCAGCACGTTGAACGCCGTTTCCGCTGGTATTCCCTTTAATAACCCGCAGCCGCCTAAGCCGGCCCCCGCGCCAGCTGCGGATCCCGAGGACGCCGACGATCCGAAAAATGGCATCGTCCGTCTCCCCAGTTACATCGTTCAAGAGCAGCGACCACCGGTTTTCCGGGAGCGCGATATCTACACGAAAAAGGGTTTGGGTGAGCTTGCGACCGGACGATATTTTTCCGAATCGAGCAAAGCTCTAAACCGGTTCAAAATTCCTTTTGTAGGGATGGGTGGAGAAGCCTACGCCACCATGATGTATGAAGAGGACGAACGTCTCCGTGAAATGGAAGACACCCGTCANNTAAGCCTCACCGCGGCAGCTGCGTCAGTAATCTAGCCAAGCAGCCTGAGTCACCCTGCAGACAACCAGGTCGGAATCTGAAATCTCAAATTTGAAATCTCAGATTTCCGATTTCCGATGTCTATTTTTCCGATTTCAGCTCTCAGCTTTCAGTTTTCAGCTTTTCCCCCGCTTTCCCCCAGCAAGCTTCGCCCAGTCATCTCCGGTGGAATCGGCAGGTCCATGAGATGCAGTACCGTCGGAGCAATATCCGCCAGCCGACCACCTGAGCGGAGTTTTGTATTTCCGACTGCGAAATCTGAGCCGACGACAAACGCTTCCACATGATTAAGGGTGTGCGCGGTGTGTGGTACCTGATTCACAGGATCCCACATTTGCTCGCAGTTTCCGTGGTCGGCACAAATCAACGCACGTCCGTGCACGGTCTCCAACGCGGCTAAGAGTTCCTGTAGCCCTTGGTCTGTGGTCTCAACCGCTTTGATCGCGGCCGGCAACGATCCGGTGTGCCCGACCATGTCGGGATTCGCGTAATTAACCACGATTAGACCATACTTACCGGACAGAATCGCCTCCTTGGCCAATCGCGTCACCTCAGCCGCCGACATTTCCGGCTGAAGGTCATAGGTCGCCACTTTGGGACTCGCTGGACACGCCCGGTCTTCACCTGGGAATGGGTCTTTGCGATAGTTGTTAAAGAAAAACGTAACGTGCGGATTTTTTTCCGTTTCAGCACAGCGGAATTGAGCGATTCCTGCGCCTGCCACTACCCCACCTAGGATGTTTTTCAACGGGGCAGGCTTCGGCGAAATGACCTTCACCGGCAGACCTGACTCGTACTCGGTCATGGTCGCGTAGTAGAGGTCGAGTTTCTTGCCCCGGGCAAAGTCAGCGAAACCATCGACGGCAAACGCCTTGGTCAACTCACGTGGACGATCACCGCGATAGTTATAAAAAAGCACAGCGTCGCCATCGCCAATCGTGGCAACCGGACGACCCGTTGTATCCACAATCCAAGTCGCCGGAACAAACTCATCCCCTTTTTGAGTCTCGGTCAGCGGATGTTGGTAGTAATTCTTTACGGCGTCCACGGCAGAGGTCGCGGTCGCCACGGCACCTTGCCCCGTCAACATGCGATAGGCTTTTTCCACCCGCTCCCAGCGGTTGTCGCGGTCCATCGCCCAAAAACGTCCACACACCGTGGCGATGCGTCCCACTCCGATCGCGCGGCACTGCTCCTCCACCTGCTCGACGTAACCCGCGCCACTGGTCGGAGGCGTATCGCGGCCGTCGGTGAAGGCATGGATGAAAACCTGTGTGACGCCTTCCTCTTTCGCCTGCCGAAGAATTCCGTAGAGATGGTCGAGCATCCCATGAACCCCGGCATCCGAGACGATTCCCATCAAATGGAGACGGGATCCACGTGACTTCACCTGCGCCACCGCGCCTTTCCAAACCGGATTTCCGGCCAGCTGCTTTTCCGTGAAGAGCTTGTTCAGGCGCACTAGCTCCTGATCCACGATTCGCCCGGCACCAATGTTCTCGTGACCGACTTCACTGTTGCCCATCACGCCATCGGGCAGCCCCACATCGAGTCCGGACGCCGCCAAGTCTGCGACGGGATACTTCGCATGGAGAAGATCATCGGCCGCCTTCTTCGCGAGATACACGGCATTGTAGGAATTTTGCTCTGGGTGGGGGTTTTTTCCCCAACCATCACGAATCACGAGAAGAACGGGCGGACGCGACGTAGACATAAAAGGAAAAGTAAAAATCAGCAGTCTTAGCCATGACCGCCCTTGGCCACCGACAAAAGGCAAAACTCAACGGCTCTTTTTTCGCTGGCGTAGGTCAAGAAGGCTCATCTTTGCGCCGAAATTGGCAATAGCTCTGCTACTCCGCCACTCACGATGACCTTGATCATACGAGATCTTCTGGTGAATCCGCCCACTTGGTTTCTCTCGTTTCGTGATCTGACTCTCTACTGCAATGTCTTTTTAAAAACTGACATTGTGATCGAAACGAAAGAGCCTGATATCTACTACCGCTGGATTAAACCTCGGGGAGGGATGGACTTCATCTCCGACTTCGTCCGGCCCGGCAGCGAGGATGGCCTCCGCCTCGACGTCGAGCACAACTATCCTCGCTCTTTAGTCACGNNCCCCGAGAATGTCCACCGACTCATCGCCAGCATCCGCCGCTGGGGATGAAACAGGCCGCTCGCGCAGCCTGAAATTTCAAATCTGAAATCACCCGACCGAGCTGACCACTTAGGCTCCCCAGTTTCGGCATGCTCGTTTGACCTCGCTTCCCAAAGCTGTACGAACTGGACTTACGCATGCCTAAACGCGCTGTCCTGCTCGTCAACTTAGGGTCGCCTGACTCCACCTCCGTTCCCGACGTGCGTCGGTATTTGCGGGAGTTTTTGGGCGACGACCGTGTCCTTGGTCGCCCCGCCGCACCGTTGCGCTGGGCTCTTCTGGAAGGCATCATTCTCCGGACGCGTCCGAAGAAGTCTGCCCATGCCTACGAAGAGATTTGGACGAAGGAGGGCTCGCCGTTGATCGTCACCTCGAAGGCAGTACAGACGAAACTCTCCGCTTCATTAGGCAAAGACACCCCGGTCTACCTGGCGATGCGGTATGGCTCACCCTCCGTCGCGAGCGTGATCGCCCAGATCGCCCGAGACGGGATTACAGATCTTTTGCTTTTTCCGCAGTACCCGCATTACGCCATGTCATCGTGGGAAACCGTCGTGGTAAGGGTGTATGAGGAACTGGCCCGCCAAGCGCCGTCGATTCGGGTGCAAACGGTCCAACCGTTCTACGCGGATGCCGACTACATCGAAGCTCTCTACGCTGTTTCGGCTCCCTATTTGCAGAAACCGCATGACTTCATTCTTTTTTCGTACCACGGGATTCCCGAAAGGCACTTGCGCAAGGCCGACTCATCGCGCGCGCACTGCCTGACTCAAGCCGACTGCTGCGCCACCTGTTCGCCCGTCCACGCCACGTGCTACCGAGCACAATGTCTCGCCACGACCCGAGCTTTGGTCAAACGCGCTCAGATCAGCCCCGACAGGCATTCCGTTTCCTACCAATCGCGTCTGGCGGGAGAGCCTTGGTTGACGCCGTATACCGATTACGAATTGAAACGCCTTCCGCAGGAAGGAAAGAAGCGGCTGCTCATCATCACTCCAGCCTTTGTCGCGGACTGCCTGGAAACGCTGGAGGAAATTGCTGGCGAAGGTAAAGAAGACTACCTGGCTGCCGGGGGAGAATGGTTCGAACACATCCCCTGTCTCAATGACCAGCCGCCTTACATCACTTTCCTGCACGGGCGGGTTCAGGCCTGGTTGGAAGGACAGACCCCCACCGACACGCAGGCCCTGCAAATGGCCCAACTCGCCTCCTAGCACGTCGCAGTCAACGCCCGCCTCCTTCAACCCACCGACATCTCTTCTTTTTGCGAAATGATCCGCGGGCGTTCCGAATCAGCGACTCATCCTCATTCTCTCACCGCTGAGTCGGTCGCCCGTCTCTGGCTCGACGCCCAAGGAAAGGTCCTGGCGGTCAATACCACCGCCAACCAACTCTGGCGAATTCGTGATGAATCTCTGATCGGTCGGTCGCTTGTCGACCTCCTCGCGTGGGAGGTTATCTCGCACGAAAGCGACTGGCAAAGCACCCAGTGGGATGTGCTAAAAACCTCTGCCACCGGGACCG
>DKKJ01000029.1:4166-6900 GCA_002455175.1 Opitutaceae bacterium UBA6669 | reverse complement strand
CGTGCCTGTTGCCCAGAACATTCCCGGCGACGAGATGCCGATGTTCCGCAACCTGTGGGAAAACATCCGAGCCGACATGCCGAAGAAGGGACGCGACAAGAACGAGGAACTCGACCCTCTGAAACTTCCGACCCGACTGCAAACCGCCCTGCAAGCGCTCTACGGCCACTACGAGAAAACTTTCAAGCTTTGGCAAGATGCGGGTATCAAAGTGCCGCCTTGCTTCATCATCGTCTGTCAAAACACCGCCATCTCGAAACTGATCTACGACTACATCTCCGGCTTTCACCGGAAGAACGAGGGTGGTTCCAGTACGCTTGAGAACGGCCGCCTTGCATTGTTCCGCAACTTCGATGAGACCACCGGCAATCCGCTGCCGCGCCCCAACACGTTGCTGATTGACAGTGAGCAACTCGAGGCNNTTCGGACGAAATTGAACGCTTTCGTCGCGAGATGGTCGAACGCACCGGCGACGCCCGTGCCGGCGATAACATCACCGACCAGGAATTGTTGCGTGAGGTCATGAACACCGTCGGAAAGACGGGACAACTTGGTGGTTCGATTCGTTGCGTAGTTTCTGTCTCGATGCTGACAGAGGGCTGGGACGCCAACACGGTCACGCATGTATTGGGCGTGCGGGCATTTGGTACTCAGCTGCTGTGCGAGCAGGTGATAGGTCGAGCTTTGCGGCGGCAATCCTACGACCTAAACGAAGAGAATCTGTTCAACGTTGAATATGCCGACGTGTTTGGCATCCCGTTCGATTTCACAGCCAAGCCGGTCGTCGCGCCACCGCAACCGCCNNTGTCCGGCCCGAACGCGACGCCCTGGAGATTCGCTTTCCCCGTGTCGAAGGCTACCGCGTCGAACTTCCCGAGGAGCGACTGTCGGCCGAGTTTAACGACGACTCGATTCTGGTGCTCACGCCCGATATCGTAGGCCCCTCGATCACGCAGAACTCCGGCATCATCGGTGAGTCAGTTAACATGAGCCTGGAACATCTTGGCGACATGCGACCTTCCACGCTGGTGTACCACGTCACGCAGAGACTGCTCTATACCAAGTGGCGCGATCCCGGTGAAGAGCCGAAACTCCATCTTTTCGGCCAGCTAAAACGTATCACGAAGGAATGGATCGACACCTGCCTCGTCTGCAAAGGAGACACCTACCCGGCGCTCCTAATGCACCAGGACCTGGCCGATATGGCCTGCAACCGCATCACGGCGGGGATCATGCGCAGGTTCAGTGGCGAGCGTCCCATCAAAGCATTGCTCGATCCTTACAATCCCACCGGCTCTAGCGCGCATGTACGCTTCAACACCAGCAAGACAGATCGCTGGGAAACCAATTCCAACCGCTGCCAGATCAATTGGGTGATTCTCGATAGCGATTGGGAAGCGGAGTTCTGCCGCGTCGCGGAATCGCATCCCCAAGTGAAGGCTTACGTGAAGAACCACAACCTAGGGCTGGAAGTTCCCTACCGCTACGGCAGCGAGATGCGGAAGTATCATCCCGACTTCATTGTCCTTGTAGAGGACGGTCACGGCCCCGATGATCTTCTGCACTTGGTAGTTGAGATCAAGGGCTATCGTCGTGAGGATGCCAAAGAGAAGAAGTCCACGATGGACACGTACTGGGTGCCCGGCNNCGCCGTTGGGCGTTCGCTGAATTCACCGAGGTGTATGAGATCGAATCCGATCTCAAAGCGAAGGTCGAAGCCAAGTTCAACGAAGTGATCGACTCCGTTTCTGCTCAGCAGGCCACGTAAGGATACCTAAAGCATGGCGAAGAAGGCCACCAAGAAGAAGAGCATCGAAACGATCACCCATGATGCCGACAAGCGCAAAAACATTCCCACAGCGGAATTTCAATCGGTTGTTAAGCAGGACCAGCAGCGGCCGGTACCGGTAAAGTACTCCCGCAACACCGATCTCGATCCACAACTGGTTTGGCGAGGCAAGGATGAGCAGGATTGGTCCGAACTGGTCGTCCATGCGCCGCCCCTGTACATCCAGGAGAAGGTCCACCCTAAGGTGCTGATTGACGATCTACTAAAACAATCGCAGACGGAGAAGCAGGCGGCGGACAAGGCAGCGGGGAAGTCTCATCAGCTCGATCTCTTCTCCGACTTCAACGGGGTGCCGGAAGGAGATGCCAAGACCGAGTTCTACCTCCATGATCAGAACTGGTCGAACCGAATCATTCTCGGCGATTCGCTCCAGGTTATGGCGAGTTTGGCAGAACGCGAGGGCTTACGCGGGCGTGTGCAGTGCATCTACTTCGACCCGCCCTACGGAATCACCTTCAACAGCAATTTCCAGTGGTCCACTACCAGCCGTGATGTAACGGACGGCAAGGCGGACCACATCAACCGCGAACCGGAGCAAGTGAAAGCTTTCCGCGACACCTGGCGCGACGGCATCCACAGCTACCTAACGTACCTTCGCGACCGACTGACGGTCGCTCGCGATCTGCTCGCTGACTCAGGTTCAATCTTCCTTCAGATCGGAGATGAAAACGTCCATCGCGTTCGCGCGTTGCTCGACGAGGTTTTTGGCGATTCTAATTTTGTGACAGAAATCCTTGTAAAAAAGAAGGGAAGCCAGAAGGGCGGGACGCTCGACCCGGTAAACGACTTCATCCTTTGGTATGGAAAAAGCGAGAAAGCATCCGGGCGTATCAAGATTCGGCCGATATTTGAAGTCCGAGAGGATGCCGAAGTCTTCGAGGATTT
>DKKJ01000029.1:0-4139 GCA_002455175.1 Opitutaceae bacterium UBA6669 | reverse complement strand
ATAAAGCCGGGACAATGCTGGAAGCACACTGTAATTGAGGAGGATGGTGGCACTCCCGGAATGACACGGCTCGCAATGGCCGGTCGTCTATTCCCGCAAAAGACCGATGTCCGGTTTGTTCGCCACTCGCCTACTCCTTCGATTCGTGAAATATCGAACTGGTGGGATGGCTTCGGAGGTGCTGCGAATCAAGTGTACGTCGTACAAACCAATGAAAGGGTGATTGAACGAATCTTGCTTATGGCATCTGATCCTGGTGACCTTGTGCTTGACCCAACATGTGGTTCTGGCACAACGGCGACAGTAGCTGAGCAATGGGGCCGCCGGTGGATCACCATCGATACTTCCCGTGTGGCTTTGGCTTTGGCGCGAGCTCGCATTATGGGCGCGAAATATCCGTATTACTTGCTTGCCGATTCTAAGGAAGGCCAGCTGAAGGAAGCGGAAATCACTCGAGCTGCAGTCTCAACCAAGTCGGTACATGGGAACATTCGCCTCGGCTTCGTCTATCAGAGAGCAATCAATGTCACGTCCGGCGCAATCGCAAATAATTCAGCAATAGAGGTCATTTGGGGAAAGTGGCAATTAATATTAAAGCCATTGCTTGAACAACTTAACATGACTCTCGGCGAGAGCTGGCAGGAGTGGGAAGTTCCGCGAGATGCTGAAGCGAAATGGAGTGAAGTAGCGAAGCAACTTCACGCCGAGTGGTGGCTAGGCCAACGGTCTAAGAGCAAGGAAATCGATGCCACTGTCATGTCCAATTCCGAACCGATTTATCTCTACGATAGGCCCATTGAAGACAGAAGGAGAGTGCGGGTCGCCGGCCCGTTCACGGTTGAAAGCGTGTCGCCCCACCGAATGTTGGGTGTCGACGAGAACGGTGACCTTATCGATCCGCAACAAGAGATCGCCGCTGGTTGCAATCTAGCCTTCGACCAAATGGTTCTTGAGAATCTCAAGGTTGCCGGTGTTCAACAAGCACATAAAGAGGATCGGATTACATTTACCACGCTCGTCCCTTGGCCCGGCGACATGGTGTGCGCCGAGGCGCGATACTTTGAAGGCGACACTGAACGCCGCGCGGCAGTAGTAATTGGCCCCGAGTTCGGCACGTTACAACGGCAAGATTTAGTGCTTGCCGCTCGCGAGGCCGGAGATGCGGGATTCGACGTACTGATTGCGTGTGCCTTCAACTTCGACGCCCATTCGACCGAGTTCAACAAGCTCGGGCGCATTCCCGTCCTAAAGGCGCGCATGAACGCCGATCTTCACATGGCGGAGGATCTAAAAAATACCGGCAAGGGAAACCTGTTTGTAATCTTTGGCGAGCCAGATATCGACATCTTGACGGAGAAGGATGGTTCACTGCGGGTAAAGGTCAATGGAGTGGACGTGTTCCATCCTAACACCGGTGAAGTCCGTAGCGACGGCCCTGATGGGATCGCCTGCTGGTTCATCGACACNNGACTACAACGAAGAAAGCTTCTTTGTTCGCCACGCATACTTTCTTGGCCAGAATGATCCTTACAGCGCTCTCAAAGTGACCCTAAAGGCTGAGATCAACGCGGACGCGTGGGATGCGCTTCACAGTGACATCTCGCGCTCGTTTGAGAGGCCGTCGTCTGGGCGTATTGCGGTGAAGGTCATTAATCACCTAGGCGACGAGGTGATGAAGGTGTTTCGATTTACCAATTGAGTGGTGCTCGTCATGCAAGCAAGAGAACTGATAATGGACCTGACCAACGAGCAGGGGGGTGGTCGTGAGTCGCAGGTGCAGCCGCCTGCGCCTGTTTGGGAGCAGTTCTTTGGCATTCGTGTGACTGCAACTGCTCGTCCCACCTTTCGACTTCAAGACATGTTGCACTCCTCGGAGCCCGAACAGCGCAAAGTCGTTAGGCACCATCATAACTTAACGCTTGAGATTGCCGATGCGCGAGTGCCCCGCCCAGCCATACTGCGGATGCGTAGGAGTGCAGAGAATTCCTTCGAGTACTGGGTTTATCGCCCAAGCACCCAGGCGTATCGGCACTGCGATTGGCTGCTAGAGAACTGCGCAGTTTCTGCTAAAGGAGAGCGTCGCTGGGTTATAATATCAGATCCTGACGTAGGAGCATCGAGCACCAATGCTTTCGGCACCTGAATATCATAGGCTGTTGTCTCGCCACCTCTTGCCGATGCTGGCTGGCGCTACGCTTGAAAAATCGCCGATTCCAGGGGCATTGACTGATTCGCAGGTAATTACCGAGTCGGCAGGGCAAATTTTGGTGCGACCAGATATCGGTTGGCCGTACTGCTTCCGAATCAGTCGAGCCCACCCTTTTGAAGTAGATGACACGCGGCTTGCTCTGCAGTTTGTTCGTGCACTTAATGCCAAGCTGGTGGCGGCCGATCAGCCGTTCTTTGAGTATTTGGTTGATCGATGCGCTCAGGAGGTCGTGGCAGATGTTGTGAAGAGCCGGATCGTAGATGACAATCTCATTCCTTGGATTGTCAGCATTATGCAGAAGTGGGCGGCGCAGACGTATGAAGGGTCCCGTGTATCGGCCACGATTGCAATTGATTCGCGTCCAGCGCCGCGGTCAATTTCAAATATTCACGTCACCTCGGTTATTGGCAGGAATTATTCGCGAGTGCTTGGCAGCGGGTCAGACACCATGCTCGTTTTGTCTCCCTCGGGGCATGTTGTCGAACGTCACGTGTTGAGCACTTCATTGAAATCCCAGGAGACTGAGCCTGGTTCATTGTTTGCGCCACTTGACTACACTTCTATTGCGGCATGGGCTCGGAGAGGACGCCTTGCGATTGCGCTGAATCCATTCGGTGAACTTCTTGTATTTAACAATCGCAATCTCCGATTTGCATATCGGCGTGGTACGTGGTTTCACTTCGCGCACAGGGCACTCGTCGAGCGAATGAAGTATCTAGGGGTAGCGCGTTCGCTCCAAGAGGCCGTCTACGTGACTTGCTTGGATATTTCGTTTGAGCGAGCCGGCGGGTGCATTGCGATCGCGACTCCAGCGAACGTCGCTCGCATCGGTGAGTATGTGGGCGAGGATGACTTAATTGAGAATGGAAAGGCATCGCGAACCAAGTTGTTCCGACATTTGATTGGGCAGCCATTTCAACAGCTACATCGTCGGGTTCGCCTTGAACTTGCTAGTCTCGACGGCGCGATTGTCCTAAGCAGTGTCGGAACGATTCTGGCCGCTGGGGCAATCGTTCGTGTTCAGGCAGGTAGTGATGGCGGGGGTCGCAGGGCGGCAGCAAAGGCACTCTCGAGACTTGGATTCTCGGTGAAAATATCGGAGGACGGGGGCATAACTTCATTCACAAAGAACGGAACTATGCGTGACCCCGAAGTGGCGTTTGAGGTGGGTGTCTAGCGGCCGGCTGACGAAGGAGGTGCGAGTATTGCTAAGTTCCGACACGTTTATCGACCAGCTCGGAGGAGCCGGCGTCCGAGTTCTTTGATGGTCTAATAGGCTAGGCCCTGTTTGAGAGCTGACGTGGCTCGATTAGAGGCGATCTGTCAGACTCCCGGCAACACCTGCCAAGGAGGGCATGATGGCCAGGCATTCGCTGACGGATGAGCAATGGGAGATGATCGTAGACCTGTTTCCCGCTCGCAAGCCGACGGGACGAGCCCGGATGGACCATCGGGTCGCCTTCGGCCATCCTTTGGATCCTCCGCACCGGTGCGCAATGGCGCGACCTGCCGAGCGAGAGGGGAAATTGGCGGACGGTCTATGGCCATTACGATCAGTGGAACGGCGACGGGACCTTGGATGCGGTGCGGGATCGCCTGAGGGCCGCTCACATCGACGGCGAAGTGATTGGCCATTTCTTGTGGTGTGTAGGCGGCAGCGTTGTCCGGGCTCAGCGCTGCGCGGCCGGCGGCAGAGGGGATCCCGTGGAGCCGCCTGACCATGCCTTAGGCCGTTCAAGAGGCGGTTTTTCCACGAAAATTCACCTCCTGGTCGATGGAAGCGGAGTTCCCCTGGCCTTCACGGTCACGGGCGGTCAGGTCCACGAAACCAAGGCCCTGGAAGATCTGCTCGTTCAGGCCGACGACCGCTCGCACGACATTCAGGGAGCGCCGATCGCATGGCCGGCCTGCTTGGCGGGAGACAAGGGCT
>DKKJ01000298.1:1191-2995 GCA_002455175.1 Opitutaceae bacterium UBA6669 | reverse complement strand
CTTCTACGAGAGATACCCCTGCCACCAACGATCCATCCAACCGCTTAAGAAAATCTGCCTGACGACCTGTAACGCGCTCCATCAGAGGTAACCCGCGTCCACAAAGGCACATGCGATCACTTGGGACACCCAGGTCTTCAACGGAGTAACGAATGTGCGGCATCCCTCGGTTGATTAAATCAGTGACGATGATATTCCCCTCTTCTNNTACCATTATCTCTCAGGAATTCGACGACTACGTGGTCCGATTTGAGATGCAGGCCATTGTGCTGCTCGCATTCACAACCGATCAGGCCGACCTCTTCGCAGCCGTATCGGTTAGTGACTTGGCAATCGAATACTTGTTCGATTAGTCGTCTCTCCGGATCGAGCAACATCATGGATGTCGTGATGATTCCGCGTGGACGCAGATCTTCTACCCCCATTTGTTGAAGATAGCTGGCGAGGATATAAATGGAATGTGAATGCCCAAATATGACGCGAGGTTTTTCACGCCGCCAGTCTTTTACGAAACGCCGGACACTAATCTCGTCAATGTTCATTGTGTCTAGGTAAATAATACGGTCGAGCAACAGGTTGCGCAGTTTCTTCTTTACTGTGTCCGCAATCGGTGGATTCCCCCAGACAGCAGCGACCTTCATGCCGATATCCCATCCCGCCCAGCGGTCGCTCCGCATCGCGGCAGCGTTGCGGTATTGCTGACATTGCTGGTCAAAATAAAGTGTCAGGGCGGTGCCAGTAGATCCACCGGTTCTCGCTTCCACCAGATCTTCCCGATGGAACTTCCACGACAACAATGCATCCTCGTTCTCACGGATATCCCGTTTGGTCAATAGCGGAAGACGTTGGAAATCCCCCCAATCGCGGAGCATCCCATCGAATCCCGCGTCGACGAAACTCTTTTGGTAATATCGACAATGCTTGAATGCATATGCAACGACTTCACGTACACGTTCCCACTGTCTTTGCCGAAGCGTCTCGACATCCAGCCATTGGCTGGCCGACAATTCCCGCAAATACTGCCTGCGGTGTGCTCCATCCTTGAACTCCCACAACGGGAAAAACATGTGTTTGGAGAGCCAGGTCAGCACCGATGTATGGGTCCTATCTGGTAAGAGACGCCAATCTTTCATGGACTGGTCAGCAAATATCCGCCAGCCGCCGATTTGGTGGCTGTATTATGAAAACTGGCACCTCGGTTATCGTTCTTGTTTTGCGCCAACCAAACAGCCAAGACCAGCAAGGTCCAGCGCTGCATGAGGTCATTGCTTCGTAGTATTTCTTGAACCCCACGGTAGGAGATCGTCTCGTAAATAGGCGCACCGGCATCCAGGAGAACGCTCTGCTCAAGTTCACGGATTGCCGAATCTTGGAACCAGCGTGTGAGCGGCGCCCCGAAACCCTGCTTGCTGCGGGATCGTACTGAAGCCGGCCACTTCGCTGAAAACGCCCGTCGCAGAATTATTTTGTCTTCATTGGTGGTCACTTTGAGGCGATAAGGCAGGGACAAGCAGAACGAGGCGAATTCGACATCAAGGAACGGGGCTCGCAGTTCAAGGCCATGCGTCATCGACGCTCGATCTATCTTCGTTAAGATATCCGCTGGCATGTAGTCCCCGACATCAAAGCGGATGGCATCCTCAATCGATCCGGATTCACTAACGCCCTCCGGGACTTCGCTGCACGACCGGTCCAGAAGTCCAAGTCGCTCCAGGTCACGTTGTCCAAAAAAAGACAATTGTACCCGGTGGGCAGCAAGAGTCGAGGGATACTGCCGGCCGTACGCAAGCCCCATGATTCGAAG
>DKKJ01000298.1:287-1157 GCA_002455175.1 Opitutaceae bacterium UBA6669 | reverse complement strand
CGGAATAGCCGATGTATCGCCAAACGGTTCGTCGTAAACGCGCTGCATGAGCAAAAGATGCTCCGCGATATCAACGTCTCGCGCTGCCAGTTCCGTGTGACGGGTGCGATAGCTGTTCGCAACCTCGCGGGCATATCTGGCCTCACTTTGGTCGCCCTCAAAATCGAAAGAGAAGGTGCGTAAGTCACCGACAAGTTCGCTGGCGACACAGCAGATAGTACTGGAATCGAGGCCGCCGCTGAGAAAGGCCCCGAGGGGCACATCGCTGACCATCCGCTCCTCGACGCATTGATCGAGCAGCGCGACAAAGGCTTCGCACGCCTGCGCGTCGCCCAGGGGTTTCGCATCACCGGCGCGCCGCCAGATCTCCGCGAGGTTCCAGTAGGTCCGCTCTTCCAGCCGCTCTCCCGGTTTCCAGCAGAGCACCGNNGCGTGAATATTAGCATAAATCGATTGATCGACGCGGACGCACTGACGCTGCAAATAACGCACAACGCCTTCCTGATCTATAACGGGTTTCACTAATCCAGATACCAATATCGCCTTAATTTCAGACGCAAAAACTAACTCGCCGTTGTTGCCAATCGCATAATAGAATGGCTTCTCGCCAAATCGGTCCCGTGCACAGTATAGTTGANNGATTTCGCCATTGAAGGTAATCGCCGTACGGCCATCGGTAGCGCACATTGGTTGTCCACCTGCGGCGAGATCAACAATTGCAAGCCGTCGGTGCCCTAGCGCGCATTTTTCAAAGATATGGCGTCCTTGCCCGTCTGGTCCCCGGTGTGCCAACGCATTGGTCATGCGCTGCAGTGCATCCCGATGATGCTCTGTAATCGATCCACTGACGATGCCCACGATCCCACACAT
>DKKJ01000298.1:0-243 GCA_002455175.1 Opitutaceae bacterium UBA6669 | reverse complement strand
CAACAATAGCTACTATCATCCGGTGCGAGATACACGAGAGACGAGATCGGATCGGCTTCGTTTACACGGGGTGCCACGACAGGCTTGCCCATTGCTAGATACGCCAACCACTTAAAATGGGTACGTTTGTCGGTCATGGCTGACACATTGTAATTTTTGATGTCCACTATAATGAGACAGACGTCGAAGTACTTCACATACCGTGGTACATCTAAAAAATGACGCGGCCCGAGAAGGTGCACG
>DKKJ01000269.1 GCA_002455175.1 Opitutaceae bacterium UBA6669 | reverse complement strand
GATAAAGAAGTAGGCGGCCTTGGAGTTGATGGCGGCCATCGAGTCATATTCGGCCTCGGTGGTTTGGGTGAACGGTTTTTTCAGTACCTTGCCGACTGTGTTGATGGCGATGTCGACCTTGCCGAAATGTCTTTTGGCTTCGGCGAAGCTGGCAACGACATCGGAGACGCGGGTGTAGTCGCCCTGCACGGCAATTGCTTCGCCGCCCACTTTGCGGATATCGGCGAGGGTTGCATCAGCGTCAGCCCGAGTGGCTGCGCTATTGTAATGGACAACCCGTNNGTGCGGCAGCGGAGGACGATTTCCCCCGCCGCCGACGATACTATATCGAAGCGTTGAAAATCGCGCTTTCACATTCTCCGGGAGAGTGGAAAATCTCCCACTTGCGCTCCAACCCTCTTTGGGGTATCTATTTGCAGTATGGCACTAGAGCCTGCGCGATTTTATCCGGCAGACAGTCGAACGCCTTTGCGCGAGGTTGCCGTGCGGTGGCCAGAAATTGACCTGCTAGCGGCCAGCAATGACATTCACCGGCCGACAGAATGGCATATTNNCCATATTTACCGACCTTTCCCGACCGTCATCGTCCATCTCGGGGGCAAGATGACCCTGCTTGAGACTGAGGTTGATCGGCGAGGCGGCAGTCGTGGGCCTGCGCTTCCTGGTGAGTGCTGGATTATCCCAGCGGGACAACGCTACCTTAGCCGTGCGCAGGGAGAGACAATCCACTATGCTGAGTTGGCACTAGGCGTACAGCCCCTGTCTGGTTCTCGCGGGGAGGTGGAGAGTGGGGTGGAACTTGAAGCGAAATCCGCGGCCCGAGATCCTTTTTTGTATCAAGGCGTCTTGGAGTTGCTCGCTCTGTCTGTCGAGCCCTCCGATCTCGCACAGATGCAGAGTGTGGCCTTGAGTCGCACACTTTTTCTTCACGTGCAGCGGAACCACGGGCGAACGGGTGCGATGCCCACACACGCTACGGTCCCGGCGTGGATACG
Organism: Opitutaceae bacterium UBA6669; assembly: GCA_002455175.1. GTDB lineage: Bacteria > Verrucomicrobiota > Verrucomicrobiia > Opitutales > Opitutaceae > UBA6669. The sequence goes on along the minus strand of DKKJ01000269.1, from coordinate 4,896 downwards.
CTACGATCAGGTGAGGATGCGCCGACTGCGCGATTTTATTTTCGACAACCTTTCAGAGAATCTCCGCTTGGAGCAATTGGCACACGTGGCGGGGCAGACGGTTCATCAAATGCTCATCTCGTTTCGCGCCACGTTCGGTCGCACGCCTTGGCAGTATATCATCCACGAGCGACTGCGCGTCGCCCAGCGCCTTCTGTCAGCTACCGACAAAGATATCACCACCATCGCATTTGAGGCCGGCTTCTCAAGTCACAGCCACCTCACCCGTCTCTTCCGGCAACACCTCGGCTGTACCCCGCGCACATTTAGGGAGGACCATCGCCGCGTCTTTCTTCCTGCCATACTGGTAGAATAGCTGCGATCTTTCCAGTTGCCCTCTGGATAGAGAGACGGTGAAGGTGCGCCTGCATGTCGACGCACGCCAAAGCCACCGCCGCGCTCAAGCGCCGGTTGGGCACTCGAGTTAGCACCCAGGAAACCGAGCGGTTTCGAGCTTCCTTCGATGGAAGCAAGCTGTCCTTTCTTCCTGACGCGGTCGTGAGACCTCGGAACGCGTCGGAGATCACTGCCGTGTTGCAAGCGGCCAACCGCCATGGCGTGCCCGTGACAACACGGGGATCCGGGACCTCGCTGACCGGGTCGGCTTCACCAGTGCGCGGAGGATGGGTGCTAGATCTTTCCAGGTGGAAGAGGATGGAATTAGATCCCGTGGCAGGAACGTTAGGTGTGCAGGCTGGGGCTATCGTCGCTGACATCCATCGAACGGTAGAGGCTGCGGGTTGGTTCTACCCGCCGGATCCGGCGTCGAAGCAGTACTGCTCCATCGGTGGCAACATTGCGTGCAATGCGGGTGGAATGCACGGCGGGAAATATGGCGTCACGCGGGATTTTGTCCTCGCCCTTAAAGGTCACCTCCCGACTGGCGAGTACGTGGAGTGGGGCAGTGGAACCAAAAAGTTTTCCTCGGGCTTCAATCTGCGCGACCTGTGGATTGGGAGCGAAGGGATGTTGGGTGTGGTCACGGAAGCGACCTTGAAACTCATTCCGCTCCCGGCTGCGCGATGGACGCTGCTGACGTCGTTCGCCGATGAGCCGGCCGCTTTTCGCGCGGTGAAAACCCTGTTCGCTCTGCGCGTGCAACCGGCGATCTGCGAGTTCCTCGATCGGTACAGCGTGCAATGCGCAGAACGCGCGACCGGAGAGACCGTTTTTCCCGGACAGGCAGGGAAACCTGTTATTCTCCTCGAATTGGCTGGCACGGCCAGTGAGGTGGCGGAGACGCGTGAAACTGTGTTGGCATGGGCGCGCGCTCACACGGAGGCGTTCAAGGAAGCACGTGATCGAGCCGAAGCGGAGCTGCTCTGGTCTGTAAGGCGGCGTTGTTCGGGGGCGATGTTTGAATTGGGTGATTCCAAGTTAAACGAAGACATCGTCGTTCCCATGCGAAGCTACGAACGCTTCGCGGCGTATCTGGAACGGTTGCGCCGCTCGTCGCGCCTGCCGATCCCCACCTTCGGGCATCTCGCCGATGGCAATTTGCATGTGAATATCATGTATCATTCGGCCGATCACGATGAGTACCTACGTGCTGAGGCGGCGGTGTCGCAACTGATGCGCGCCGTGGTTCGCCTTGGCGGAGCGATTTCTGGAGAACACGGAATCGGTTTGGCGAAGACGCCGTTTCTTCCCTTCCAACACTCGCCAGCGCAGATTCGGGCGATGAAAGCCGTTAAGACCGCATTGGATCCGCAAGGAATTCTAAATCCGGGAAAGATGTTTGAACTTTTCAAAGTCTGGGAACACCCCCGACTCCGGATCAAACTCCCCTGGGATCACAAATAATCCGATTTAGCCGGGAGTTGCGCGGTTGCGGGGGAAGCGTGCCCTTCTTGGGGCAAAGAGAACCCTGAAGAGGAGCGAATTTTTCCTTTGCGCAGTCTTTCGGCGACGTCTCAATCCATCGCTCTTTCATGCATCTCAAGGCGCTCAAGCTTCATGGGTTCAAATCATTCGCCGATCCGACTACCCTCCGGTTTGAACCCGGGGTCACTGCGGTGGTAGGACCCAATGGATGTGGAAAATCCAATATCGCCGANNGAGAGCGCCAAGGCTCTCCGCGGTGGGAAGATGCAGGACGTTATCTTCGAAGGCGCGGACACACGTAAGCCAGCGCAGCTTTGTGAAGTCTCTCTTTTGTTGACGGATTGCGAAAAGCAGCTCGGAAGTGAGTTCCACGAGATTGAGATCATGCGTCGTGTGCATCGCGACGGCCAAGGGGAGTATTTTTTTAACGGCCAGCCGTGCCGGTTGAAAGACATTCAGAAGCTGTTTATGGACACCGGCATTGGCCGGACATCCTATTCGATCATGGCCCAAGGGCAGATCGATCAGATTCTGTCGTCGAAGCCGGAAGAGCGGCGTGCGGTGTTCGAAGAGGCTGCGGGGATTACCAAGTACAAATCGCAACGCCGCGAGGCGCTTCAGAAGCTTGGTTTGACGGATCAAAACTTAGCGCGTGTCGCCGATGTCATCGGTGAAGTCAGCCGCCAGATCGGATCACTTCGTCGGCAGGCGTCAAAAGCGCTCCGGTACAAGCGATTGAGCTACCGCCTTCGCCACTTGGTGCTCTCTCAGGCTGGGCACCAACATGCAGAGCTGACGGCCACGCTCTCGGAATTGGAGTCTCAGGTCGTCAAGTTCCGGGCGGCAGCAGAGACCCGGCGCGTGGAGCTGCAGCAACGCCAACAAGCGCTGGAGGAAAAGCGGGTCGAGCGGTCGCGCCTCAATCAACGGGTACAGGAAGCACAGCAAGCCACCTATGATCTCAGGTCGGAAAAGGAGCAGGCTGAAAACCAAGCGAATTTAGCGCAGATCAAGCGCACCGGATTGGCCGATCGCCTCGAGTCCTCTCAAGCCAGCTTGGGTGAGTTGGAGATGCAGCTCCGGGAGCTGGCTTCCCAGGTGGACACGGGAGCGAGCGACAAGGAGCAGCAATTGACGCTGTTGGGTAGCTCCGACGACGTTTTTCAGCAACGCAATCGCGATCTGGTCATCGTGGAGGGCGAGCTTTCCAAGCACGAGCAGGAGCTCCAGCAAACCAAGTTTCAGCTTCTTCAGCACGAGAGCACGGTGGCGCGCCTGCGTACCGATACGACGAGCTACGAAGTCGACCAAAAAACCAGTGCGCAGCGCCATGAAGCAGTAGCGCAGGAAATCGAGGCCATCCGTGCCCAACAAGCATCCGCCGCTGCCGTGTGCAGCGAAGTGGAAGCCCGTGTGGAAGAGGCCATGGTAGAAAAGTCGCGGGCGCACAATGAAGTCAGCGTCGCGCAACAAACCATCACTGACCTCACGAAGGAGTTTCGTGAGGCGCAACGAAAGATCCAAGAGATCGATCGCGGGCTCGCTCAGCGTAGCGCGCGGTTGAAATTGCTGCAGCAGCTGCAGGAAAAACTGGAAGGCTTTGGCGAAGGCGCGAAGGCTGTCTTGCAAGGGCGCTTGGAAGGAGCGCTCGCGGGAGGCAAAGCGACGCCAGTGACGCAGGGTCTGGAAATCAAACCGGAGTTTGCGAAAGCTGTGGAGACGCTTCTCGGCGCCGCGGTCGAGGCGATCAGTGTTGCTGAGTTGAGCACCGCTCAGCGCATCCTGTCCCAGTTGGAAAGTGAGCAAATCGGCGCGGTGGTTTTACGAGTCGGTGAGTGCCTACCTCCGGTCGCTCCTTTGGCTGAGGCGCTTCCACCCGGCTTGATTCCGGCTCGAGACGCATTGGGTTTTGTCGAGGATCGGCACCCCATGTTGGCGCTTTTGGGATCCTGCTATGTGGCCGAGGACATCCATGCTTTCCTCGAGTACTGGAAGGCGAATCCCTCCTTCTCATTTCTGTCCGTGGCCACGCGATCCGGCCATCTGGTGGATCAGCGCGGGCTGGTCTACGGCGGTTATCGGAAAAAGACCTCCAACAGTATCATGCAGCGGGAGGTGGACCTGCGCGAGACCGCGAAGGCGCTGGTGGAGGATCAGCAGCAACACGATACTCAGCGGCAGATAATTGATGGACTCCAGCAACGCCTGACCGAGAGCGAAGCTCATCTCGAGCAATCGCGGCAGGATTTGTTGGTGGTTACCCAAACGGTCGCTTCTGTGCAACAGGAGCAGCGGGGAGCCGCCAAGGCGCTAGAAGATATTGGCAATCGGCTCGCGCGCATGGAGCATGAGGTGTCCGCTTTGGAACAGGCGCGTCACGAGGCCCAGGCTCGCTTTGAGAAGGCCCAGCTCGGGTTGAGCGAAGCGACTGCGTCGGCGGATGCCCAGCGCGAACGTATCAATACTCTGGAGACGAGGATTGTTGAATTACGCACCGATCGCGATGTGAAGCGGGAATCGTTGGCTCAGGCCCGTCTCGAATTGGCGGAACGTCGCCAGCGCGTTGAAGTGCTTGATCGCGGTTTGGCCGACATGCAGCGGAGGAGCAGTCAGCTTTCAGAATTGCTGGTCCAGCGGCAGCAGGAAGTGGAAGTTTGGACAGAGCAGGTGGGCGAACTCGAACAGGAGAGCGCCCGGCAAAAAGCGCGTTCGGCGCAGTTGGGAGAGACGTTGGTGGTCGCCCAGCAGCAGGTGGAGCAGATCCGCCACGAACTGGTGGCGCTGGAGCAATCAATCGGTGGGGTGGAGTCCGGGCAGTTCGACATCCGCAATGAAGCCGACCGCGCCCAGTCGGAACTCAATCGCTGCGAAATCAAATTGGCTGAAAGCAAGCAGCGCGCGACGTTCATCGAGGAGGATATTCAGCGCGAGTTTCAGATCCGTGTCGGGACGTACGACTGGCGGGCTCTCTATTGGCGTGCCGATGAGGAGCCGGCAGATATCAAGCCGCTCGATCTCGATGATGACGATGAC
>DKKJ01000207.1 GCA_002455175.1 Opitutaceae bacterium UBA6669 | reverse complement strand
AATACGGCAGCTTGAACTCATCAGCGAATTCCTTGATGCGCCCTCGGCGGACATTTTTCAGTTCCATCACCCACTCCAACTGCGACTCAGTGAGGCCATCTGGACTGTGCACCGTGCCGCCGGAATCGGACAGGGAAATGACCCGAGCTCCGAGCTCCTGGCATTTCTCTGCAGCGTACGACGAGACGTTGCCTGAGCCTGAGATGGCCACCCGACGACCATCGAGGGTGAGCCCGCGCTTTTGCAACATCTCCTGAGCGAAATAAACACAACCGTATCCTGTCGCCTCGGGCCGCATCAAACTGCCGCCAAAACTCAGACCTTTACCTGTGAATGCCGCACTCGTGTCATTCATTAGCTTCTTGTAGTATCCATACAGGAAGCCAACTTCGCGTGCGCCGACTCCAANNAGCTCTGCCATAAACGCCTGACAAAAACGCATCACCTCAGCGTCGCTCTTCCCTTTCGGATCAAAGTCAGCCCCACCCTTGCCTCCACCCATGGGCAGCGTAGTGAGCGAGTTTTTTAAGGTTTGCTCGAGAGCAAGGAACTTCAGGGTTCCCAGTTTAACCGAAGGATGGAACCGAATCCCGCCTTTGTAGGGCCCGATCGCGCTGTTCATCTGCACGCGGTAACCGCGATTCACATTCACCGCGCCCTGATCATCCACCCAGACGACACGAAATTGAATCACCCGCTCCGGCTCGACCAGACGTTCAAGCAAACTCGCACGGGTGTAACGGGGGTTTCTCTGGATGAACGGCCAGAGGCTATGCACCACTTCCTCTACCGCTTGGTGAAACTCGAGTTGATCAGGGTCCTGAGCTTTTACGCGGGCGAGGAATTGTTCCGGAGTTGTCATAAGTCCCGCCATCTATGAAACATTTTCATCCCCAGGAAAGCCCAACCTGCCAGTACCCGAAAATCTTATTCGCGCAGCTACGCTCGGAAATGCCGGCTGCAACTATGTTGCCAATCGACGACTCCAAGTCGCTCTCCTTACTTTGCGGTGCGGGCGTCAAATTCGCGGCGCGCCTTCTCGATTCGCTCAAGGTGCTGTCCGGCCCATTGCCAGACGCCACAGAAAGCCTCCGCTAAACTGTCGCCCATCTTCGTCAGACGGTAATCCACATGCGGGGGAATCACGGGATGCACCGTCCGTACCAGCAGCCCGTCGCGCTCCATTTGACGTAGCGTTTGCGTGAGCATCTTCTGACTGATCCCGCCGATGGCCTCGGCGATACGCGTAAATCGCATTTCTCCTCCGGTTGTCAGCACCTCGATTACGAGCATGGTCCATTTGTCGGCGACCCGGCCAAGCAGTTCATTCACCAACGCCTCCACCCGTGGGTCTACCTCGAGATCAGCGCGTTCGCTGGTACAATAGGCTTTGGCCTGAGCAATCTGCTTTTTCGTGAGTGATGGATTCATAAACTGACACTCTCTTTTGGGTAAGTATAGATGTAAAAGGTGCCTACTTCCCTTAAGTATGCATCACTGGTAGAGTGCCGTGGTCCAACAGCAACCTCATTCTACGACCTCCCTCTATGACGATCTCGAACCAAACTCTTCTTATCACCGGCGGCGGATCCGGCATCGGCCGCGCCCTCGCGGAGGCGTTCCACAGCCGCGGTAGTCGCGTCATCATCGCCGGACGCCGCCAAAGTGCCCTCGACGAAGTCACCCGCGCCAACCCTGGCATGGCCTCACTGGCCCTCGATATCGAGGACCCGAGCGCAACCAAGACGTTCGTCGAAAAGTTGCTCGCGCAGCACCCCTCGGTCAACTCGGTGATCCACAACGCCGGTATCATGCGCAGCGAGAACCTGACCAGCGGCTCCAACTATGTTGCCGACGCCGAGGCCACCGTCGCGACCAACCTACTCGGCCCCATCCGCCTCAATGCCCTGCTCCTACCTCACCTACTCAAGCAGCCGGCCGCCACAATTATGACGGTGACTTCTGGTCTGGCGTTGNNTATGTGCAGACGGAACTCACTGGCTCCCATCAAGCCACCGATCCCAGCGCGATGCCGCTTGGCGACTACATTGCTGAGACCATGAGCCTTCTCGCCTCCACTCCAACGCCTCACGAGATCCTCGTTGAACGCGTCAAACCCCTCCGATTTTCTAGCAAGGGCGACTACCCAACGTTCTTTACACGCTTCAACGAAACGCTCGCCGCCAACCAGCACTGAAACGGGCTAAGTAAGACAGGCAGACCTTATTTTGCGGTCGGCGGCAGGTTCTCAAAAAAATCCACGTAAACACGTTCCCCAGAGGATGAATCGACGTAGTAAGGCTCGAGAATCTCAACCTCGCTTCGAATCGATGGGTCCATTTCGAAGAAATCCTGTTTATTCATACTCCGTTTCGTGACCCCGGAATGATCATCCCGCGCGCCATTCGCCGACGAGTTCTGACTATCATTATCATTCGTGGTTGTCGGAGTCGTTTGTTTCATGCGTTGACTCTACCGTATAGCGTCAGCGAGGTCTATCGGTGAACCCCTGGTAGGGCTATGGGTGAAAGCCAGACTCCACGCATCGCGTGTCTTTCGCTACTAACAGCACGGGGTTCTTTCATTCGTCCACCGGGTCGGGCGCGTTGTCGCGAATGGCACTCTTTGCGTCGGAAGAAACATCACTCGTCGTCCGGCCAGGCGCCTTTACAGCGAGCTCGGCGAAGTCTAGTGCAGGTTCATGAAAGCGAAACGAGCGAGAAGCGGCGGCGTGCGTCATCCGGGACGGAATGCGGTGATCTCTGGTGTCGTCACGGGCGTTAGCCTGGTCCTCNNTCGCCGCTGCTGATGCTAGGGCTATTCCCAGCACTGCTCGGGCCGATTTTCCTCATTCATTACCTGAAGATGATCCGCGTGTTTGGCTACCTACGGAGCGGACGTAGTGCGATTGCGCGGTGGAGACTAACCGCCGAACAATTTCACCGATTTTGCGACGAGGAACAACGTGTCCCGGCAGGGAGTATCATGACTAACTTCTACCGGCCACCCGGAGTCATATCTCCAGACGGCGTAGACGTGA
>DKKJ01000252.1:4446-4624 GCA_002455175.1 Opitutaceae bacterium UBA6669 | reverse complement strand
TGATGATCAATGAGCGCGAGCGGTTTGACGATGCTTTGCGTGAAAAAGGTCTTACACCGGTCTGGCCAGCCGTTAACCAGTTCATGGATGAAAGCCAGTGCCTGGAATTTGCCGGCACGGTGGATGGCTGGCTTGCCGGCGACGACAGGATTACCCGAACCGTTCTCGAGGCCTATCT
>DKKJ01000252.1:0-4403 GCA_002455175.1 Opitutaceae bacterium UBA6669 | reverse complement strand
GGCCTTGCGGGCGGCAAGATGGGTGTCATTGGTTATGGTGCCATCGGTCAAGGGGTAGGCCAGCGTGCCCGGGGACTCGGCATGACCGTGATTGCTCACGACCCATTCATGGAGGAGGCGCCTGACGATTCGCAACTGGTGTCGTTCGATGAGCTGGTTGAGCGATCCGACGTCATCTGCCTATGCTGCAACTTGACAGCGGAGAACTATCATCTGCTGAACGCCAAGGTCTTCTCCGCGATGCGTGACAATGTGATGATCGTCAATGTGGCCCGAGGTGGCTTAATTGACGAGGTCGCGCTGGTGGATGCTTTGGCGAGCGGCAAAGTCAGCGCGGCGGCCCTTGATGTCTTCGAACAGGAACCGCTTCCGATCAACCATCCGCTCCTCGGCTTCGACAACGTCGTGGTGTCGAGCCACAACGCCAACTCTACCCTGCAGGCAATCGAACTGGTGCATCATAACACGCTGACGAACCTTTTCAGGCATCTTGGCCTTTGATCCCTTCCCCACTCCCTTTATCTTGCATGGGAGATACTGTCTTTTACGGAGACACGCCCGTGCATTATGTTCAATTGAAGGCTGAACTGGAAGCTGCTCGGCGTGAGGGCCGGGAAGCGCAGGTGGACGTGACCGACCTTCCAGACGAACTGGCCGATGCGTGTGCGCTCGCGCTCAGCCTCATTCCAGCGTCCGAAGTCTCTGCTTGGAAGATTGGCGGTGCCAATCCCTGGTCGCAGGCGGCATTTGGAAATATCATGCCGTTCTTCGGTGCACTGTCGCGCAAAGAACTGCTGATCGGCTCGACGCCGGTCGATCTCACTGGACTAGTCTCGCCGTTGGCGGAACCGGAAGTCATGCTCGAACTGGCCGGCCTTCCCGATGAGGAAGGAAATGCCGTATTCTCGCGCATGGGCCTCGGTATTGAAATCCCCGCATCCGTTCTGCCCGCCGAGGCCAAGAAAAACCTCGTAGGACAGATCGTGGACAGGGCCGGTGCCGGACTGATTTGGGTCGGCGAAATCAGGGCCTATGACGTCGGCTTTCTCGACAAAGTGACCTTGAGCTATGGGAAATCCGGCGGCCAAATGGCGTACGGCGGAAGCCACAACGTGGNNCGCAACGCGCGCCTTTCTCAAACTCGCAAGGTCGCTCGGCGCACCGCTCGCCGCCGGACAGTGGATCGCAACTGCGGGCCTCGTCAAGCCCGTCCCGGTCGCCCCTGCAGACACCGTAACGATGCAGACAAGCGAAAGAAGCATAGATATCCCGTTTGTTTGAAGTCCGATGTGGCGATCACGCGCGGGAAAGACTGTACCGGCAATCGACATGCGGAATACCGACCCTACTCTCCGTTGAAGTTTAAGATGGAGTAAACTCAATGCTGCCGTTCATGACGATTGTCTTGCCACTGCCCGGAGTGGTGAATTTGTCGAACCCGTTCAAGGCACGGCAATGGTTGAAACTCCTGACGCCGGACACACGCTACGGACTACGGTTTCATCCTGATCTCGATATCTCCAGGCACCACCTGGGCTTCTCCTTCGAGAGCAACAGTCTCGGGTTTCGCGGACCAGCCGCCCGCACCGGCAAGGCAATGCTTCTCGGGACTTCATTTGCCATGGGCCTGTCCGTCGATAACGGGCTCAACTGGTATGACGGCTTCCTTAATCCAGACGAATGGCTTAACGGGTCCATGCCAGTTGGTCCTCAGAACCAGCAGGCCGTTGTCGAGGATTTCTATCGGGGATCGGGCGACGTTCTACTCTACATTTACCACCCAAATATCTGGCGTACCGCGCAGAGCTATGTAAGAGCTGCGGAGAACGGGCTGGATATTTTCAGCTATCTGCGCTGGAAGACAAGTCTGCTCGACACGATACAAATGTATCCAAAGTGGATAGCAAAGGAGATAACCAAATCCTTTATTGGGCAATCCATATTTTGCCGATGGAACGGGCAAGGATATCACCTCAACGCAACCTACAATTATCTAGAAACGAGAAGCGGATCCGCATTCGCTGACCAGTGCATTGAAAATCTTAGGAGCATATTCTCGAAATTCTCCAAAGTCATCGTGATACGATCCCCTATCAAAGAAGACAGCGTACCGGAAAACCTACGAACTGCTCAGCTCGATTTCCTCAATGAAAACTATGAATTCTATTGGGAGAAATTTAGGACGTCGTTTGACGATCATGTATATTGCTATGGCCTTGATCACAAGGCATTCGGACCTGATCATTTTCTGCCCTTCGACACGCATTGGAGAGTGAAAGGCAATGCCCAGTTTCGCGAGATGATCAGGCATATTCTTGAGCAGGAAGAAGTCGGCCATCTTCTGCTGCGAGAGTTGACCTGTGAGTGACTATCAGCGAACACGCCTTGCGAAAAATGTCGGCTGGCAGGGCTTGAACATGCTGTTGCGCGTGGGAATTTCCGTGTTCGCTCTGGCTATACTGTCGCGGATTGGCGGCCCCGAGACCATGGGAATATTNNCACGCTTATAATCTTGATCTCTGCGCCGATTGTCGCGGATTTCTACAAACTTCCGGCTTTGGCCGATGCATTTTTTGCCGCCGCAGCTTTTACGATTTTCATGGGCCTTGGCGTTGTCGATCTGGCCATGACGCAAAGAACGCTAGATTTCCGCACTGTCGCGATGGTTCAGACGACCGCCAATCTATGCTCTTCATTACTTGCCATAGCCATCGGATATATCGGCTATCCTCTAATTGGCCTGCTCGCTCTGCAAGGGGCTATCAGCCCGATCCAGTTTATCATATTCCGGATCAAGCGTTACCCCGTGGAATTTTCTTGGCCGAGTCTGGGCGACGTCAAGGACGTCTGGCGACACGGCATCCATCTGTCACTGAATACTGTAACAGCAAACATCCTTATCAAGNNCAGTTCATCCTGGCCGCGACCCTTCCCGTCAACGAGCTCGGTCTTTTCACGCTCGCAAGACGCATCGTGGAAATCATCAACAACCAGGTCGGCGGCATCGTGGGACAGGTTTTGTTTCCCAGCATCGCGGCAAGCCGGCACAATCTGGATGAGGTTGCAAAAACCTATCTTGTCGTATCTCGCATAACCGCAACCGTTATGATGGCCCCGCTTGTCGTCATCGTCTGCGCACCCGAAGAATTCCTCGAACTGTTTGGCGGTACCCAATGGACGACCGGCGCCAGTGTCCTTGTGATGTTGTGCCTCATGCAGGCCGGATTGGCCCTGGCGCAGAACCTGTTTGGCGTCATGCAGGCCCTCGGCCAAGCTTCAACCGTGTGGAAATGGAACCTCGCGTTTACTGCATGGCAGGCGGCCCTCGTTCTGAGCTTCGGTCGAGACAACGCAACCGCCGCGGGGGCAGCGATGGCAGCATCGACGGTCGTCATGCCTCTTGCTGCATACCTTCTCAGCCGGGTCTTGCATTTCCAAATGATCGAATGGGCAACGAATTATCTCGGCGTTTTTATTCCTGCGATACTCTCGGTCCTGATCGTGACCGCCATCGATCATACAACTGTCATGGCTCTTCCCACAGAGTTGAGACTGGCAATCAATGTAGCGCTAGGTACCCTAACCTATGCATTACTGGTCACAGCACTAAACTTTCAATTCATCCGAGATTTGACAGGCGCCGTACTCGCGCAGCCCAGCACCGAAAATAAGTCTACCAACACGTGAAATTGATTAATACCACATTGCCACCAGGCACGATGAAAACCAAAGTGGCACGGCCATACACATCCATAGAAGGATTTAGAAGGATTCAATAATGTACAAATTTCTGCTGTCGGGATTGGCTCTGATAACCGGGCTCTCATCCAACGCCATGGCCGCAACCGATACTCCGGCCTGCAACCCCTTTGAAGTGGCCGTCATGACGACACCCGCTCCGTCGAGCAATCCGCTGGCGCTTGCGGAATATTCGAAACTCACCTTTCCGGAGAGCACGGATGTCATATTCCTAGGAGATTCCATCGGCGTAGCAGAATATTATCAATGGGGCTTTGACAAGAAAAAGGACAAATACTCATCGAAATTTCTTTTCGCCTATGGCGGAGATCAGTTCCAGATGTCTCTTTACAAGCTGTTACGACATAAAAATGATATTGCAAAAATGAATCCCAAACTGGCGTTTGTATTTCTCGGTTCAAACAGTATCTCCTACTCGTCCTGCGCAATGTCCGCCGGAATTGAGAACTATCTTAACAACTTGCATGACGTAATTCCGAACGCCCAGATCGTTGTAATGTCGGTACTGCCAAGAGGCGTGCTGTTTGGTCAAGGCAACAAAAGCCGAACAGGATTCAATAATTTTCTTGAGGAAAATGCGGAACGACTTAACTACAAGCTTGTTCGATTTGACGAAGACGCACTAACATGCGGAATTTATAAGT
>DKKJ01000263.1 GCA_002455175.1 Opitutaceae bacterium UBA6669 | reverse complement strand
TTCGATTGCTTATGCGTCCTATGGGAACTCGATTTATATCGTCGAGAAGATGAAAGGACAGGATGGCGCCGAGTACTTGGGCGTACGTCAGCAGTTCGTCAAGCTGGGCGTGGCACGCGGCGATCAGATCTCCATTCTAGAGGGACTCAAACCCGGTGAAGAGGTAGCAACAGGTGGAGTCTTCAAACTGCGCAACGGCCTACCGGTGCAAGTGAACAATACGGTTCAGCCCTCGAATAACCCCGAGCCTAAACCCGCGAACACCTAATCTGAGTGCTGCCCTGGGGGCAGCGCTGTGCCCATTTTCTGTCAGCTAGCCCGTGAGGACGGGCCTTCTATGAAATCGAGTTTCACCGATCTTTTTGTTCGCAAACCCGTCATCGCGCTCGTGGTCAATATCATGATCCTGGTGGTGGGGGTTGTTTCTTACTTCTCACTCAATGTCCGCCAGTACCCTCGCAGCGATAGCGCGGTGGTAAAGGTGACGACCATCTACTTCGGCGCGAGTGCCGAAACGATCCGTGGCTATATCACCACGCAACTGGAGCGCGTCATCGCCAGTGCCGACGGTATCGACTATATCGAGTCTGAAAGTCGCTCGGGTATCAGTACCATCAATGTTTTCCTGCGACTGAATTATGACACCAACGCAGCTCTCGCCCAGATCAGCTCCAAAATTGATCAGGTGAGAAGCGAGCTGCCGCCCGAAGCGGAGGNNTACTCAGACCAACTCGCGCAAAATCAGATCACCGATTACCTAAATCGTGTGGTCCAGCCACAGCTCGCCTCGTTGAAAGGCGTGCAACGAGCGGATGTCCTTGGCGGACGAGTCTTCGCTATGCGCATATGGCTTAAGCCAGAGGAGATGGCGGCGCGAGGTCTCAGCCCTTCCGAAGTGCGTCAGGCTTTGGCCAACAATAATGCGCTGGCGGCCGTGGGTTCAACCAAGGGCTCCATGATGAGCATTAGCCTCGTCGCGGACACGGATCTAAAATCGGCCGAGGAGTTCGCACAGCTGGTGGTGGCAGAAAAGAATGGCGCCATTATTCGTCTATCCGACATCGCCGAAGTCACCCTCGGAGCCGAGAGCTACGACGAAGAAGTCCGTTTCGGCGGCGAAAGGGCCACCTTCATGGGTATCTGGGTGTTGCCGACGGAGTCGACGCTCGAAGTGATCCAGCGCGTCCGCGAAGCCCTCCCTTCAATCGAATCACGCCTGCCTTCCGGACTGAAGATGAGTATCGGTTACGATGCTACCGAATACATTGATGATGCACTGAAGGAGATCGTTAAGACGCTGGTGGAAACGCTCCTTATTGTGGCGGTGGTCATCTTCCTCTTTCTGGGATCGTTGCGCTCCGTGCTCATTCCGCTGGTGGCGATGCCGCTATCGTTGGTGGGAGCCATGTTCTTGATGTTGCTCCTTGGCTTTACGATCAATCTCCTGACCTTGCTCGCGATCGTGCTGGCCGTGGGGATCGTGGTCGACGACGCCATCGTNNCCATGACGATCACCCTCGCCGCGGTGTATGCGCCGATTGGATTCCAGGGTGGATTGACGGGTGCCCTTTTCCGTGAGTTTGCGTTCACGCTGGCGGGCGCAGTGATGGTTTCAGGATTTGTGGCCTTGACGCTCTCTCCAATGATGAGCGCCCGTTTGTTGAAAGATCATGAACACGAGGGCCAGGGCCTCTCAGGTTTCACCAACCGAACGTTTGACCGACTGCGCGATGCCTACGACCGGGTGATTGGCGGAATGCTCGCGCCTCGGGAAAAACGTTTNNATCCTTTTCTCTGTCGGTGGTTTGATCCTCATGGCCATGATTCATGGCACAGGGTCGTTAAAAGCGGCGGCCCTACCTATCGTGGGAACAGGAGTAGCCCTCGGCCTTCTGGCGGCGTTTGCTAGTTTGGTTTTCGATCTCTTTTTTGGACGTCGTTACAAAATGGTCCACTATGTGATGGCGGCTGGCTTGATGCTAGCGCTGTTGCTTGGACCTTTCTTCATGTTCGCGCAGAATGAATTGGCGCCGAAAGAGGACCAAGGATTTGTCATGAGTATTCTGCTGCCGTCGCCAACTGCGACGATTGAGCAGAACATCATGTCTGCCGAGGAGGTTCAAAAGCTCTTCAAGAGCCTGCCGGAGTANNCTACTGACGATGGCGCAGATGGGCTTCGGTGGTATTATCACCAAGCCTTGGTCGGAGCGTAAGCGTTCTACAGTGCAAATTGAGCAAGGCCTGTATCCAGAAGCCGCCAAAATTGCCGGGATGAATGTCATTCTGAATACACCGGATGCCCTTCCGTCCGGGGGGCAGTATCCGATCGAATTCATTCTGCGTTCGACGTCTGACCACGCTCAGATGCTCGAGATCGCGAATCAACTTACGCTGTTTGCCAATACCGAGGCCAATACACCCGGCCAAGCTCCGGTTTTCTATTTCGCGGACGCCGATCTAAAATACGATCTGCCTCAATTCGAGATTGAGATCGACAAGGATAAGGTCGCGGCAATGAACCTCAACCTCACCGATGTCGCCCGCGATCTCGGCTCGATGTTGGGAGGCGGCTATGTCAACCGCTTCGTCAACGATGGGCGCAGTTACCGCGTGATCCCTCAAGTGGAGCGGAGTCACCGCCTGAATGCGGACCAATTGCTCGATTACCACATTCGCGGACCTCAAGGTCAGCTAATCCCGCTGTCGACCATTGCCACGCTCAAGCAGACGGTTCAGCCGCGGACTCTCAATCGCTTCCAACAACTCAACTCCGTCAAAATTTTCGGAGTAGGACCTAGCCCCGACCAAGCGCTCAAGAAGCTCGAGGCGAAGGCTGCGGAAATCATGCCTCCTGACTACTCCATCGACTATGGTGGGCAGTCTCGCCAGCTGCGCTACGAAGGCAGTGCTCTCTGGATGTCCGGTGCGCTCGCGTTGCTCCTGATCTTCTTGGTGCTCGCGGCCCAGTTTAACAGCTTCCGGGATCCGTTCATTATCATCTTGGGTTCAGTGCCGTTGGCCTTGGTGGGAGCGATGCTACCGATCTTCCTCTGGAAGAGCACGCTCAACATCTATTCGCAAATCGGTCTGATCACCTTGGTGGGGCTCATCGCTAAGAACGGCATTTTGATCGTGGAGTTTGCCAACATGCTACAGGAGCAGGGCATGTCGAAAGTTGAAGCGGCGCGGCGGGCAGCGGCGACGCGTTTGCGCCCCGTCTTGATGACATCGGCGGCGACGGTCTTTGGCCACTTGATGCTGATCTTCGTTACCGGACCCGGCGCTGCGGCCCGTAATAGTATCGGTTGGGTGTTGGTGGTGGGCATGGCCATTGGTTCCTTCTTCACCCTGTTTATTGTTCCAGCCTTTTATGTTCTGATCGCTCGCGATCATGCCAAAGACCGCCACCTTGAGCGGGACTCAGCCGTCCTCGCGGTTCCGGCCTCTACCACACTAGCCAAGTAATTATGATCTCACGTTTTTCGCGAATCGCTCTCACGAGCGACGCTCTTTTTGGGGCGCTGCGGTTGGTCGCAGAGCCCGCACCGGCTCAGCCCGTGCCCGACACTTTGGACCTGCCGACAACTCTTCGGTACGCTTTGGACAATAACTTCGCAATTCGTCAGGCGAAGGAGCGGATTCGCCAGCAGGAGGGTGTGGTCCTCGAGGTCAGGGCCCAGCAGCTCCCATTCGTCGGGGTGGGAGCGGGGTATCAACGCAATGACAAAGACATCGCCCAAACGATGCCTCAAGATGACTCCGCCTGGAACATCCAGATTCAAGCCAGCCAGGCTCTGTATGCTGGCGGAGGAATCAAATCCTCCGTGGCGAGTGCCAACTTGGTAAAAGAGGCTGNNGTCTCGAAGTCCGCGTTCGCTTCTACAATGTACTCCTCGCTCGGGAAAGCATCAAGGTGCGCGAGCAGTCCGTGGAGCTTCTCAAGGAACAACTCCAGAATGCGCGCAACCGTTTTGAAGCTGGAGCCTCTTCCAGCTTTGAAGTGCTGCGTGCGGAGGTGGCCCTGGCGAATGCTCAGCGCGCGTTGATTCAAGCGCGCAATGCCTTCCGTATCTCGATCGAAGAACTTCGCCAGTCGCTTGGGTACACCAACAAAGAAGGCACCAATCTGAACAAAGTGCCCGAGTTTGTGGGCGACCTCTCGTTTGAGCCGACCTCGTTCGATTTGCAGTCGTCACTGGAATCAGCTCGGTTGAATCGTCCCGAGCTCTCGCGTCTGGCCAAAATTGAGAGCGCCCGCGAACAAGGGATTACGATCGCCCGGTCAACATACTACCCCTCTGTGGATGCAGTGGCGGGTTATCAATGGCGTAAAACAGGAACGAGTGATCGCTTTGGCGACGCGGCTCATGGCTGGTTGGTCGGTTTGCAATCGCAGTGGTCTATTTTTGATGGCCGAGCCACGGCAGGCCGGGTAATTCAGGCGCGCTCTGCTTTGGCGCAAGCGCAGCTCAGCACCGACGAAGCTGAGCTCGCGGTCGACGTCGAAGTACGGCGCGCCCTTTCCTCGCTGCAGGAGGCACAGGAATTGGCTGACGCTTCCGGTAAAGTCGTCTCGCAAGCGGAGGAAGCCCTTCGTCTTGCGACGGTGCGGCAGACCGCGGGAACGGCGACTCAGTTGGATGTCCTAACCAGCCAAGTCGACCTGACGCAGGCGCGGAACAATCAGCTTCAGGCCAACTATAACTACCTCGTTGCTCTTGCCCAGATGAAGCGGGCGGTGGGACAGGCCGACGTTTACTCCTCATCCAACTGAGTTTTATCGCACTTTTCTAAAGCGATCTTGTCTCATTTTGCCGTGCGGCATTGCTCGCACGGCATTTTGCTTTAAGCCTATTCGATCCCCTTTGTTATGAAGATCTGGCGCGTCTTACTCATCGCTGCGGCCTCTTTAGTGGTCGTACTTCTTATTGCGACGGTGCTGGTGTTCAACTCAGGTTTTCAAACCTGGATCGCGCGAAAGGCTGTAGCGGCGCAGCCTGATCTAAAAGCGGACATTGGGCGTGTTTCGGTGGGTTTGAACCACGTGGAGTTGACCTCGGTGAGGTTGACCCAGCCAGGGCTGATTTTGACTCTGCCCTCGGCGTCCGTTGACGTATCCGTGCTCAAGGCCGCGAGCAAGAAGGTCGAAGTGAAACGGCTCACGGCGCACGGTTGGACGCTGGATTTGACCGCCCCTCAAAAAGTGGCGGGAGCTCGGGTGCTCGGGCGTCAGGGAGTTGCGGGCTACNNAGCGGCGGAGGCGACCAAGGTCGAGGCATTCCAAGGTATTTTCTCCCAGCTTAAACTTCCGGTGGACCTCGCGGTGGACGCGGTGGATTTGGCAGGTGAAGTCATTTTTCCCATGGAACCAGGCCAGCCCGCGGGACGGGCTCGCGTGACCATTACGGGAGGGCAACTCGCCGCAGGGCAGGAGGGGAGTTTTGTGGTCACTGCGGACGCTGGTTTGACTGGCGCCGTCACCTCGCTTTCAAGTCGCAGCCAGATCGGCCTACGCATGGACACGCCGTCATCTATTGATCGGGTGTCGGTCAAGATGGACGCGAAAGCGGTCGGTGCGCAATTTCCTCAGGGAGCGGCCCTGCAGCTCGATTTGAACGCGGAGCGACGCTCCGGTGGTACCGAAAGCTATGTGGCTCTGATCAAGTCTGCGGGCAAATCGCTCGTCGATTTGCAGGCCCAGCTGCCCTTGGGCGCGAAAAAGCTGGAAGGAAAGGTGGTGATTTCCATGCAGGACTCCGATCTGGCACCTTTTGCGTTGGGACGGTCGCTTCCGGCGTTTACCGCCAAGGCGGACAGTGCTTTTGGAGTTGATACTCAGTTCACGCAATTTCAGGCCAACGGCACCCTCGATTTGGTTCTGAGCAAATTGGAGGTCATCCAGAAGGAACTTGCTTCACTGGGCGTTCTGCGTGTCAACGCGACTTTTGCGGCGGAGCAAGTGGATGCGCTGCTCCGTGTGAGCACGCTGCAAGCGCGCATAGATGGTGAAAAGCCGGTGGCGGTCATCGACGTGAGGCAGGCGTTTGAATACAATTTGGAAACGAGCGAACTGCGGGGCGTCGACACGACGAGAGATTTGGTCGCTATTTCTTTGGAGGGCGTTCCGCTGGCCTGGGCGCAGCCCTTTCTCGGTACGATGGGATTATCGGGCGGTGAGGCTCGCGGAGCGTTTATCGTCAAAGCCGCGGGCGGCGGATTCTCGGTTCGTGCTCCAGCGCCACTGACGGTGTCCACATTTTCCTTGGCTCAAGATGGAAAGCCGTTGCTCAAAGATGTCGCGCTGTCTGTCTCCCCTTCGGCTGACGTGACGCCTCAAGGTTGGCAGGCAGAGGTGGCGGACTTCGCGGTTCGTAGTGGTGCGGTAAAACTCCTTTCACTCACCGCTAAAGCGGGGCAGGTGAGCGGTCAAAAAGAGCCCATCAAGGCGACGGGAACATTCGCCGTCGATCTGCCTAGTGTGCTGGCGCAGCCAGCG
The DNA here is from genome assembly GCA_002455175.1 of Opitutaceae bacterium UBA6669. GTDB lineage: Bacteria > Verrucomicrobiota > Verrucomicrobiia > Opitutales > Opitutaceae > UBA6669. Next base: position 8,474 of record DKKJ01000263.1, on the reverse strand, counting down.
GCGGGCGGAGCGGTCGTTTTGAATCGCGGTGCTGCGTCCGGTCAGTTTACGGCGAGCGCTGGTGAAAAGCAGGAAATTGCGGCTCAGATGGTGTTTTCTGATCTGGTGGCTGGGCAGGAAGTTTTTCCGAAAGTTTCTCTCGATGTCCGGGCCGACCTCGCGGCCGACGGCAAGTTCGCTGCCCAAGTCCCTATCCAGCTAGAAAAGGAAGGAAGGAAAAGCGATGTCCAGCTAGAGGCCAAAGGCACCCAGAACGCAGCGGGAGTGGACGTCAACGCGCGGGTTACGAGCACGATGTTGCACGTCGAGGATGTAAAGATTCTCGGGGCGCCCTTCGCCGGTGCGTCCGCTGAGCCACCTGTATCCACTTCCGCAACGACACCGGAGAACAAGCCGATTTGGGCGGGGATCAAGGGACAACTGACCTTGGCGTTGCAACAGGTCGTTTACTCACCAGAGCTCACCGTGAAGGATATCAATGGCAGCATCTCTATCTCCGAAGCGGCTGTCACGCTTGAGGCGTTGAAGGCGGTTTTGGGCACGGGCGGTCAGGTGGCCGTCAATGGTGGATTGACCTTCACCCCAGTAGCCAAGCAACCCTATGCGCTGAAAGCCGATGTGGCGGTCACCAATTTAGACTCAGGTGCGACGCTGAAAGCGTTTAAGTCAGGGAATGCGCTGCCGCTCGTCGAAGGGAAGTTTGACCTCACCTCCAAGGTGGCAGCGTCCGGTGCTAGCCTGGACGCTCTCGCTGAGCAAGCGCGAGGAGACGTTCGTATCACCAGTAAGGGCGGGCTTTTCCGTCCCGTGCCGTCTAATTATGTCGAAGCATTGAGCTCGGCGCGGACGCAACTCCTCAAGCGCACGGAGCAGGCCGGGGCAATTTCGTCGTTGGCGGGTGCGCTCGGGGCAAAGCTTCCCGGAAATCTAGGCGGCGCGACTGCGAAGATCCAATCGGTCGCAGAGCGACTCGGAGAATTGGAAGCGGTGGTAAAACTCATTTCAGAGGTTAAATTTGATCAGCTGACCTTCGATGCTGGCAGTGATAGTAATTTGGATACGATTTTACGTGACCTAACCATTACTTCGCCAGAGCTCCGCTTCGTGGGGGCGGGCGGACTCAAATACCAGCCTGACGTCCCACTTTGGAAGCAGGCATTGTCCCTGCGTTTGAACGGTGCTGCCCGCGGTAAAGCCGCGGAGGCGATGAAAAAAGCGAATCTGTTGGGCGACTCGGTGGATGCTTTGGGCTACGTTCCATTGACCTTGGCGGTCAATGTAGATGGCACGGCCGAGAAGCCCGATACCTCCAAGTTGGTGGCTGCGCTGATCGAAAAGGTGCTCGCGCTAAAGATGGAGCCCGGAGATCTCGAGCGGATTCGCCAGGGTGATATCGCTTCACTGCTCAATCTTCTCACCCAGCTTAAGTAACCGTGGGGAAACCGGAGGCGATTCCTGGAGGCCGCTTTAATCCGGGGTCTTAGATGGAGTGTTTCCGGCGCCTTCTTCCAGCGAATCGAGACCTTCACGGGCGGCCGCTTCCTCCGCGGTTTTTTTGGAGGTGCCGCGGCCCTGCCCTATAGCCCGATCGTTAAGAAAAACGACGACGTCGTAGATTCGCTGATGGTCTTTGCCCTNNCCGGCCAGCCGGGTGGAAAGAGGCCCATACCAGGCGAGGATCCGTGCGCGCACGGTGGCGAGGTCCGAGTCCCGGTAGATCGCACCAATGACGGCCTCAAGAGCGTCCTCCAAGGCAGCGGCGCGTGAACGTCCTCCGGTTGACTCTTCGCCCGCACTGAGGCGTAGGTGTTCATCGATACCCAAGCGCCGCGCCAGTCCGGTTAAAAACACGCCTTTGGTTAAAGCTGCTCGTCGTTTGCTCAACGCGCCCTCGCGTTCGAGAGGATAAAGCGCAAAGAGAGCGTCGGTAAGTACGAGGTGGAGGACTGCGTCACCGAGAAACTCCAAACGTTGATTGCTCAGCGTCACTTCCGGATGGTCAGGAAGGTAGGAAGGGTGCGTAAGAGCCTCCGTGAGCAGGGCCGTATCTCGGAAATGGTACCCCAAACGAGTCTGGAGATCAGAAAGCGACGTCATCACGAACTGGCGCTGGTGTAGCGTCGCACGCCACGGTGGAAAACAGTAATGCCGACCAAAAACCAAAAGAGCGTCGCGCCTAGCATCCACATCACCTCAGGTGTTCCCACTCCGTCCCGAAGTGTGCGCGCAGGAATGTTGGTCACGATCGTGACGGGCAGGGTGTAGACAAAGACGATCGAAGCGACCCCACGGAGTGCTTCTCTGGGNNTTGAGGGAGAAATAGCCTCCTTCGATTCCTTTGGCGCTCTGCAACCAGAAGACCAGAGAGATGAAAAGCAGCAGAGTCGAATAGTGGATCGCCAATCCGCACAAGATAAAGGCGGTGTAGAGAAGGAGCTGTGAGGTGCTGGGATCTAGTCCCAGTTGTCGTCCCGCGTAGTAAACGACTCCCAGGGCGATTGGCACGTTGAGGAATCCGTCGAGATCGATTTTGCGCGTGGAGACCATGAACAGCAGGCGCCCTGGTTGCGCGACAAAAAAGTCGAATGCGCCGGAGCGTACATTGCGTCCCATCTCGAACAGATTGCTCCAAAAAAGACCCATCAGCAGCCTTTGAATCAAGAGGGAGGTTCCAACGAGAAGAGTCATCTCCCATTGATTCCATCCGGCGATCGAATCCGTGTGGCGATAGATGACGCCGACCAAAAGGAGGTTGACGCCCATCCAGAACAGTTCGACCAGCGACCACATGATGAAGTCGCCCCGAAACATCATGGTCCTGACCACGGAGTACCGAGCACAAGCGAGCCAGAGACGAGCGTAGTGAGCGACGCGTTGCATAGGTTAGCCCCCCACTGCCGTGTGACGCCGCAGGCCCCGAGACCAGAGCAACTGGGCTATTCCGTAGAGCTCGACTACCCAAAAAAGCTGGATGCACAGCCCGCGTACGGCAAACGCAGGATCGGAGATTCGGCCCGTCAGCAGCGCGGCGGGAAAGTACATTTGGTAGTAATAGGGCAGATACGTAGAAACGTCGTACAGCCAGCGCGGAAAGAGATCGAGGGGGAAGATCTGCCCTCCGAGAACGGATTCGATCGCGAGGGAGAGGATGACGAAGGACTGAATTTCTAGAAACCAAAACGTCAGCAGTCCGAAGCAGTAAGCCAAGGTGAACTGGATCAGTGCCGACATGAACAGAGCGGGAATCGCGGCGAGATAGGTCCATCCAAGCGGTGGCAGCGTGAGGAAATCGATCAGCAGCGGTGAAACAAGAAGCACCGGGACGAGGGCCAGTCCGCCGGAAACCAACCGCGCGGCTCCGAAGATGCTCAAGCGGTAGGCGAAGTAGTTGATGGGCTTGAGAAGGAACTGGTTGATCAGCCCGTTTCGAATTTCTTCGGAAACTTCATAATCTTCATTCATCGCGCTGATGAAGAATTGCAGCACCAGCACCACAACAAAGTAGGTCAGGGTCTGCCGCAGATCGAACCCGCCGATGTCGGATTGTCCTTTGAACGCGGCTCCCCAGAGGATGAACACGTACGCAAGGTGGATCACGGAAAAGCTAGCGCGGACCGCAAAGTTCCAACGGTAGACGAGGTTGCTTTGCAGACCGATGAGGAAAGCGTGACGGTACTTTGCGAGCGACATGGAGGAGCAGGAAGCGCAGACCGCGTCAGCGAGGCCAGGGCGAATGCCAAGGCTGGCACCGCACCAAGCCGGCTAGGAAGCAGATGAGCGGACGTGTAGTCACGGTTAAGCCACTTGTCATTAGGCCTCGTCCTTCAAGCGGAAGCGCGCAATGACTTCTTTGGCTAGATTTTTATATGCCGTGGCGCCGGGTGAAAGCGGATCGTAGGCGAAAATAGTTTTGCCGAAACTCGGTGCCTCACTGAGGCGGACGGTCCGCGGGATCACCGAGTCGAAGGTTTTGTCGGGAAAGTGCTTTTTCACTTCGTCCACGACTTGACGGGAGAGGTTGGTGCGAATGTCGAACATGGTCATCACCACACCTCCCAATTCTAGGTTTGCATTCACGCCGGCGTCGCGAATGCGGTCGACGTTGCGCATGATCTGCCCGAGTCCTTCCAATGCCAGATATTCGCATTGCAAGGCGATGAGTAAGTAGTCGGCAGCGGCTAAACTGTTCATCGAGAGCATCCCCATCGACGGAGGGCAATCGATGATGATCGCACGGTGCTTCCCAGTGTCCTTAAGAGGCTGAAGGGTGGTGCGGAGTTTGCTGAGGTAGTTTTCAGTCTGAGCGAGTTCGATTTCCGCAGCGGCCAGGTCTTCTTCGCTCGGGATTAACGAGAGGTGTTCGTAGGCGGTTGCAATCACCTTCTCGGCTGCCGTGCCTTCCCCTTGCAGTGGGCCGTAAAGGCTGACGCCTTCTTTCTTTTCGAAGCCCAACGCGCTGGTGGCGTTCGCCTGGGGATCGAGATCGATCAGCAGAGTCGGAATCTTCTTGTCGGCAAGCGCCGCTGCGAGATTGACCGCGGTGGTGGTTTTGCCGACGCCGCCCTTTTGGTTGGCGATGGTGAAGACGAGAGAACGCATGGAAGGTCGGGAAGAAAACGCGAGAAACCACTGTCGGCAACCCCAGGGGCATTGTCCATCCGGCATTCACGGTGGAAACCGGTGCCCGGAGCCGTCCGAAGAGGGATTGGGAGGTAAATGCGTCTCTGGCACCTTCGCCATCCCTTTTCTTTGCGATCCTGAGGTTAAGAAAGAGGATGTCCTGTTGTGGAGGGTGATTTTACAGCTTGGCGGGATGCATTTGGGAGGCATTGTGGGCGCTGCGCCTCTCCTTCTGCAGGCGAGCCCTCCACCGATGAAAATCGTCCATGCTGCCAGTGAAGTGTTTCCTTACGTCAAGACAGGGGGGCTGGCCGATGCAGTCAGTGCGTTGGCGCGCACGCTTGCGGATCGAGGACATGACGTTTCGGTTTTCCTTCCAGGCTACCGCCGAGCGATGGAGCATCCAGAAGCCCAGGCGGCACAGCGCTGCTTGCGGTTGAAAATTGAGATGGGGGACCGATTTGCCTCGTGCGATGTGATGCGTTTTTCCCCTCGTCCCAATTTAACGATCTATCTGATCAATCGAGAGGAGTTCTTCGACCGTCGCGGCATCTATGGCAATGGAGAGCGAGACTACGAGGATAACGACAACCGTTACCTGTACTTCTCCAAGGCGGTGGTGGAGACGCTTCGTCTCTTGGAGTTTCGCGCGGACATTGTTCACGCCCACGATTGGCCGACCGGGCTGTTGCCGATCCTCCTTCGCTACTCCGAACGACGGTACGGGGTGACCCTGGCGTTAAAAACGGTCTTTACCGTTCACATTATCGCTTTTCAGGGGGTGTTTCCCATGACGGCGTTTGCCCGGACCAATTTGCCGGAGGAACTCATGGGCATCGATGGTTTGGAGTTTTATGGTCAGATCAGTTTTATGAAAGGGGGCCTCCTCTTTGCTGATCACATCACTACGGTGAGCCCGCGGTATGCGCAGGAGATCCAGACTCCGAATTTTGGCTGTGGACTTGATGGCGTGGTGCAGACGCGAACGGAGGATCTGGTGGGGTTGTTGAACGGTATCGACACCAGCATTTGGAATCCAGCGACCGATCCGAATCTCCCGGCGCGTTACTCGGCAGATGACTTGTCAGGAAAAAAACGGTGCCGCGTGGAGTTGCTCAAACGCATGGGCTTTGATCCTGACTTCAAGGGTCCGATTTTTGGAATGGTAGCGCGGCTGACCGANNGATCTTTGGATTGGTGGCGCGATTGACTGAACAGAAAGGCATCCCCCTTCTTCTCGCGAACCGGGCTTTCTTTGCGACTCAGGACGTCAAACTCATCATTCTAGGAAAAGGGGAGCCGCAATTTGAGAAGGCGCTGCGGGAGCTTTCTCAAGAGCTTGCAGGAAAAGTGACCCTCTCATTGGTTTTGGACGAGGAAATGAGCCATCTGGTGGAAGCGGGCTGCGACTTTTTCCTCATGCCCTCCTTGTTCGAGCCCTGTGGACTTAATCAAATGTACTCTCAGGCCTACGGGACGATTCCAGTAGTGTCGCGAGTGGGCGGGCTGGTCGACACCGTCATTGATGCTGACGAAAATCCTGCGGAAGGGACCGGGCTCATGACGGCGCCCACGGCCGAAGGGCTAGAAAACGGCCTGCAGCGTGCGCTTTTCCTCTTTGGTGACCGAGAGCGCTACTTGGCCGTCCAGCAACGCGGCATGCGCAAAGATTTCAGTTGGGAGCGAGCGGTGGGCGAGTACGAACGGCTTTACACCGACGCGGTTTGATTTCCCTGCTGCATGAGCACATCATCGAGGCCAACCCTGGTCTGGTCTAGGCAGGATCTCAGGCTGCAGGATAATGCTGCTGTGGTGGCGGCCCTACGCCGCCGCCAGCCCATTGTCCCTGTTTTCATTTATGACCCTGCGGGCGAAGGGGCGTGGGCACCGGGTGGCGCGTCACGTTGGTGGCTGCATCACTCCTTGACTGCCCTCGCTGCTGCCTTGGTGGAAAGAGGATCGTGTCTGATCGTTCTTAAGGGCGACAGCGAAGAGGTCCTTGGTCGGCTGATCACCGAGACCAAGGCGGATGCTTTGTATTGGAATCGCCGTTACGAGCCGGCGGTGCAGGTCAGGGATGAGCGTTTGGCGAAGCGATTAGGCAAAGGAGGAATGGAGGTGCGTTCGTTTAACAGCGCGCTGCTCTTTGAGCCGGACGAGATTAAAAACAAGAGNNAGGGTAACCCCTTTCAGGTTTTTTCTGCTTACTGGAGACACGCCTCCAGCTTGCCTATCCCTGAACCCGAAGCACTCCCGCGCGCATCGTGGTCACCGCCGGAACGTTGGCCGAAAGGCTTGGCTCTGGAGGCCTTGGAGTTACTACCAAAAATTTCTTGGGATAAAGGCTTCTACACCGCGTGGACTCCCGGAGAGCAAGGAGCGCAGGCTCGATTGAAGGCCTTTCTTCGCGAGGCGATACAGAGTTATGACCACGACCGTGATTTTCTGGCGGTAGACGGCGTTTCCCGGCTTTCGCCACACCTTCACTGGGGTGAAATCGGACCGCGCCAAGTCTGGGCAGCAGTACGCGCGCTGTCCGAGGAAAGCGGTATTTTTCCTGCCCACCGCGGGGCGGCGAAGTTTCTCGCTGAGCTAGGATGGCGGGAGTTTGCGCATCATCTTCTCAAGCATTTTCCGCATACTCCGGAGTCTCCACTCCGAGCGGAGTTTTCTCGGTTTCAGTGGGAGGCTGATCCCAAGGGAACCAAGGCCCGCGCTTGGAAACGAGGTCGTACCGGTTATCCCGTCGTCGATGCGGCGATGCGACAACTGTGGACAACGGGTTGGATGCACAACCGTGCACGCATGGTGGTGGCGTCCTTCCTGGTCAAACACCTCCGCCTTTCGTGGACACAGGGAGCTGCTTGGTTTTGGGATACTCTGGTCGACGCCGATTTGGCGAACAACACTCTGGGCTGGCAATGGAGTGCGGGGTGCGGCGCGGATGCAGCGCCCTATTTTCGTGTGTTCGCGCCGGTGCTGCAGGGGGAAAAGTTTGATCCCAAAGGTGACTACGTGCGTCGGTGGGTACCCGAGCTTTCATCGTTGCCTATTCGTTACCTCTTCCAGCCCTGGGAAGCTCCGGAAGACGTTTTGAAAAAAGCGGGCGTGGTGCTGGGAAAGACCTACCCGCGACCGATAGTCGATCATGCGAAAGCTCGAGTGGAAGCGTTGGAGGCATTTCAAATCCTGCGCAAGCATGCGCGCTCCGTGACGTGATGGGGACTTCCCGTTAGGGGTGTGGCTTGACGTCAGACGGCGAAGGTGTGCTTGCGAAATAAAAAGGAAGCGAGAGGGTAGAGAGCTGCATTCGTTTTTTCATCATGAGCATTGAAGTCTTTCGCGCCTCGGTGAGNNAATTGGTTGCGCCGTGGGAAAAAGTCGAAGTGCTTTCTTCTGAACCCGGTCTTAAGGATGGGACCCGTGTGATATTGAAAACCCGCACCGGGCCTCGATGGGACCGTTGGGAGGTGGAGCATCGCGACTATGAAGCTGGACGCCAATTTCGGGATGTGGCGCTGGCGGGCCCGTTTCCAGTTTGGGATCATTTGCATCGTGTGGAACCGATCACCGCGCACAATTGCGTTTTGGTTGATGAAATCCGCTATCGACTACCAGGAGGGTTACTCGGAAAGGCGCTGGGAGGCGGCTATGTCTGGCGGCGGTTGGAAAAGACCNNTGTTCTCGTCGCAGGCGGCTCTGGATTGGTGGGAAGCGCGTTGCGGCCTTTCCTCACGATGCAGGGCCATGACGTTATCACTCTGGTGCGTCGGCCTGTGCGATCGGCCGATGAAGTGAGTTGGCGGCCCGCTTTAGGTCACCTTGACGCGCGTCCGCTTGAAGGAGTCGATGTC
>DKKJ01000402.1 GCA_002455175.1 Opitutaceae bacterium UBA6669 | reverse complement strand
CAATAGAGCGCGCGAAGGCCGCCTTCTGACCGTAAATCAGCCGCCTGGAGGAAGGCAAATCGCGCGGCTGGCCCTCTTGTCCGACTTTCGAGCAAGCTGCCGTGGTGTTCCGTGTTGAATAGGTAACTACAGCGCTGAATCGGATAACCGATGTGATGTGTTAAAAGCCGCACTATGACATGTTATGATTTCCTCCTCCGGCGGTGTTAATGTTAGCCCAGTGCCGGAGGCTCTGACCGGTTCGGATCGGGTATGATGAGNNGATGATCCTAGGCGAGTAAATGCTGGAGGCCATGACGCCCGCTCCGAGTACGGCGCAGGATCGAGTAACCTCAGACAACGACAAAATCCGATTGTGACGACCGCGTCCGCACTGACTTCAGATTGGGCGTCCCGGTGATGACGACTATTTCCACCGAACTGAGGAAATTCCGTTATTTGATCCCATCCGATACGTGCCGAATCCGATTTCGAATACACGGGTCGCTCCGGGCTCGATCGTCCAATCCAACCTATCCTTGTCCCTAGGCATGGCAGCCGTCGCCGTGAGTTTCTCGCCCAAACGCGTCTGGGCTTCGACCTGCCGCCAGTCGAATGTCGTGGACCTCTCCCCGATATTTTTCACGTGTAGGACCGCGCTACTCAGTTGGTAGCCGCTGGAGACAATCTGTAGCTCCCCGGACAATGTGCCGGAATCGCGGAGTTCTTGGAGTGAAGCATCGCGTTGCGCTCTTTCGGCAGCCAAGCCGGCATCGATCTGACGCTGCTCATCCCTTCTTTGTTCATACACAGTCTGAGCATTGCGGTCTGCGATCGCTTTTTTCCGCAGCAGTTCTGCCTGCGCTTCCGCCAACCGAGCATCCCTGGCGCGAGCGGAGGCCCGATCAATCGGATATAACTTTTGAAGCTCGACAGGAAGAAGCTCCTTTTTCACCTGAGCAATCCCCTCACTGTGCCGGACAAGGATCGAGTCCGGCGACTGCGAGACGAATTTCACGGCCTTCAGCACCCGCCCATCGTTAAGCCCAAGCTCTGCCCATGTCTGAGCAGACATCGGTAGCGATGAGAGGAGTAGTGCCAGAAGGAGGCCAAAAACTCGCATTTACCTTCGTCGGCACGCGTTGCGGATTCTTGAGACGATCAGTTCCTACAATCAGTGATGCTATCACGTGCGTCCGCATGACTACGCGGTGTTAAGGTATGAACGCCTTGTACTGCTGACACGTCAGAGGGAATTTGCCCATCTTTTTCTTGCCAACAAATGGAGTTAGGGTGCTCATGCTTGTTCCAGCATTATGATTCGATATTGTATACCCCTACTCGCCTTCATCCTCGCAGGTTGCTCAATCAAAACGCAGATCAACCCGGCGCCTCAAGGAACGGAGATCTCCACCTTATATATTCAGGATAACCCCGAGGTTTTCATGGACGGATTGTTGCCCGAGATTGTTCGGCAGCTTGAACGCATGGGGTATCAGGTGAAAGTTTATAAAGGAGAGCGTCCCGCTGGCGTGGTCCATCACGCCGAGTTTACGGCGAATTGGACGTGGGACCTGGCGATGTACCTCACCTATTTTCGAGTGGAGCTCTTTCAGGATGGCGTTCCCCGTGGTAAGGCCGAGTACGACGCGCGCATGGGTGGATTCCGTTTGGATAAATTTGGTCCGACAGCAGGGAAGATTGAGCCGGTCCTCCGAGAATTGTTGAAGAATGCAAAGCCGATTGATCCACCTACCGCTCCCAAGCTGGGCAGCTCGTTGTGAGACTCCTTCTTTTCGCGATCTGCCTCCTTTTACTGTCAGGGTGTTCGACCCCCGTTCCGCTTCGGATTGCGGGAGGAGAGATCAAGACGCCGCTCTCGGGTGAGGCTCCGTTAGCGTCGGTACGGTGCTCACGAGCGACCTGGTCGAGAGTGGAGCAGGTCAAGCTCTCTGGTCTGCCTTTCCAGTTGGAAACCGGTGAGGTTTTTGCCGCAGCCTTTACCGGTACGAAGCCTGACCTTCCTGCCCTTGACGTCACGTCATCCCAGTTCGAGTCCAAGATAGAAAACCTCGGCTTCACCGGAAGCTACTCCTACACCGCCACCGTGCAGCTCCAGATCGGCGGAGAAATCAAAACCTTCACCGCGTCACATACCCTAAGAACCTCAGCGATCAAATCCCTAGCCTACTACATCAAGACTCCGGTCGAAACCGTCGTCGCCGACCTGCTCGCGCAAGTGAAGCGGGCGGTTGCGCTGGCGCCCGAACCTCCCATCGATTCCAAACCAGCTAACTGAAAGGAGCGGGAAAGCAGGAGTGCATGCTAGAGTGGCCCGCAGAAGGTCGCCGGTTAGGTAATGAAGTAAGGACTGACCCCGTCGAATCGACTCTCGACGTGACGTCATCCCAGTTCNNGTCGTCGCCGACCTGCTCGCGCAGGTGAAGCGGACGGTTGTGCAGGAGTCCGAATCACAGACTGATTCCAAACCATCTAAATGAAATGAGCCGGGAAGCAGCAGTTCATGGTGGAGTGGCACGTAGAAGGTCGCCGCTCAGGTTGATTGGTACGACAGACATATAAGTACGCGGAAAAATGCTTTTCTAGGTGATTTTTTATTCTGATCTGGCTCAGCACTCGGTTCTTTCCAGAATTACCTGATGGTCCAACTAGTTGTCGGTTGCATTCTAATCGCGGTTGCTGCTGTGCTAGGGTTCTATGGGACACAACTAGCGCGCGAAGGCTGGTCAAAGATTTCAGTCGCTCAAAGTCCTCCGGTACCCGGAAAACAGGTAGGTAACGTTACCTCAAATGGCGCCAATAGCCCTGCGATTGGACACGTAAATGGCGACCTAAACCTACATTCGGGACCAGTATATAATATATCGCTGAGCGATGTCCAAGATAAGTTTAGGGATTCTGGTCAGAGGTCTGGTGAGGTCGACCAGGNNGACCCGTTATTCATAAGAAAGTTCAGCGTGCTGCGTGCGAAGGCATCAATTTTTTCGCTGGGGCCTTTTCCAGGAGCAAAGTCGATGGACTTTGAGTTTGGGGAGCTAAAAACGGAGGATGGCTTACTGGTTCAGCAGATATTTTTGAGCGGTGATGCGTTTCGTCGTGTATCCCGTGAGGATGCACAGAATACCCTAGGATGGGACAATCCGATTAAGGTATCCGGTGCTAGCTTCGTCATGCCTCTCGATGGGGGCAGGCCTTGGCTGGAGATTACTCTGTCTAAAGGAGCTGAATGTACCCTATTCACCCCGTACGCGGACCTGAAGATTATCGTAGCAGATCTTCAAGCCGACCAATGCAGCCTTCAACTGGAAGTTCGGCGGCCTTCTGGTTTTCGGCTTTCAAGTAGTTCTTTAGGAAATGAAATGCTAACGGATAATGTAGACCAAGGATCCGACCCTTCACTGGAGCGGTTGAGCTTTATCTATATAGGAACAAAATACGATGAAAGCAATCCGGAAGAAGCTGCTCAGAGCTATCGTAAAGAAGCAGAACAAGGAGTTCTTTTCGCCCAGAACGCGTTAGGGGTTTGTTATCTCGACTCTAAAGGCGTTCCTAACGATGACTGCGAGGCGTTTCGTTGGATCACGAAGGCGGCAGAGAATGGCTTCTTAGAAGCCCAAAGAAATCTTGGTTTACTATACTCGTCGGGTAGAGGTACTCCATTAGACATGGTAGAAGCGCATCGGTGGTTTAAGCGAGCAGCAGAACGTGGTGATGCCGATTCACAGAATAAGTTAGGAGTATCCTATGCGCTTGGTAATGGTACAGCGAAAGATCCGGAGTTGGCGGCTATTTGGTATGGCAAGGCGGCTGAACAGGGGCACCCTGAAGCGCAATACAACCTCGGATGGTGCTACATCAAGGGTTCCGGTGTGCCTGAAAACCGCAATGATGCTTTCAAGTGGTTTAGTCGGTCAGCAGAGCGTGGAGTACCAGATGGAATTGGATCACTAGCTATGTGCTATTTTGAGGGTTGGGGCACCGTAAAGGACGAAAAAAAGGCAGCTGACCTATGGCTAAAAGCTGCGCAGTCCAATCACACAGACTCGCAATTCAACTTAGCAAGGTGCCTCTCGCTTGGCCGAGGACGTGAAAGAGATCCAGAGGAAGCCTTCGCATGGTATGAGAAAGCTGCTCTAAACAATAACCTTAGTGCACAATTAACCTTAGGAGTATGCTACGCTAAAGGCATAGGGGTTGCGCAAAGTTTTTCGACTGCGATAAAATGGACCCGTATGGCCGCTGAAAAGGGGAGCGCCGAAGCCCAAACTAATTTAGGGATCGCACTGGCGAATGGAGAGGGAGTTCCAATTGACAAAAAAGAAGCAATTGAGTGGCTGGAGCGCGCCACTACAAGTGAATATGCGCCCGCACAGTTTGCTTTAGCGAAGTCCTTGGCAAGCGGTGACGGAATTGAGCAGAACTTGGCTGAAGCGGTAAGGCTGCTTCGCCTCGCGGCCACGAAAGGACTAGCATCGGCACAGGTAGAATTGGGCCTTTTTTCTTTCGAAGGAAAGGGCGTAACAAAAAATGATAAAGAAGCCTTTGACTGGTGGCTAAAGGCAGGCGAGCAGGGCTACGCTGCAGCCGAACTCAATCTTGCGATTTGTTACGCGAAAGGTGTCGGCGTAGAAATAGATTTTGAAAAAGCATATTATTGGTTAGGGCTATATTCTGCCGATGCTACTTCCCCGGTCCAGAAGGCTAAAGAAGAACGTCTTCGTAACAGCTGGGGTTCGCAGTTAACGACCGATCAAATTTCAACTATAAACCGGATGGTTAATCAGCGCCTAGNNAAGAAAAATAGACACGGGATTGTATTCATAGGAGAAACAACTGACCTGCCCCCTTAAATTAGACACGCGGGGTCTGGGATTTCCAGCGCTGATGACCTGCCCTTTTTTGTCGGGTCGTACGAAAGCTAGCATTGATCGTCGGGAATTGTGGCCGAGACGTGTAAATCGCTATTAACGACGTCCCGGTCAACACGCACAACCTCGGGGTGTACTATCGGGAGTTAACCGAGCCGGTATAGATCTTCGATAAATTGAATTCTTACCCCGCTGGGGTAGAACTCACCACGCGTGGCAAATGGAAGGGCGAGAATGGGCCAGAGAAGAGCTGCAGTAGATGTGTGAGGCTCCCCTTCAGCTGATGCGGGAAGCGAACGGGTGTTTATCCCCACCAATCGTCCCTGCTAATCAAAAACAGGTCCACCACTCATACTGGCATCGACCCGTGCGTCGAAATGGAATGCTGGATAATCAACAAGTACGTTGTCACGCCGGAGGGAAATATATCCTGCACAAGGCCGGTCGAACTCACAAAATCGGCACGCCAGTGGATCACACCGTTTTCTATGTCAGCGAAATTAGCGTGTGGCGTAATATGTCCCCACGAGACTAAACCGCTTCCTCGAATCGGGGGTAAAAGGTCGAGCGTCGTGCTCGGCCAAACGAAATCGTCAGGTTCGTTCGGAGCCGGAGAAATGTAGAGAGCCGTAATGTCTGTAGCGGCAGTGTTAAAAGTCTGGAGGACATGAAACATTCGCCAAGCGCCTTGAGAAAAACACCGTGCTAGGATGGCGTAGGACACCGAACCATCGGCTTGCGAGGCAAACCCAAGATAGCGCTCCGCAAAGTCGTCTGTTACGTGTCGCGCAGTCAGTGCGAGGTGCGGCGCAACAAGAACGGCACTCCCTGACGCGAATACGTCATTGCCGTGTAAGGCGAACAATGCGAGAACAGTTGTCCCCATTGGACAATGTAGGGATTGCCGTTCGAATCGATTAGTGAGGCACATCGTGTATCAATCTTTCTCTTAATGGGGACATTGCTTTCAACTGACGTCAGCAGCCCTTCCGGTATCAGCCACCCAGAGGGGGTCAAACCGGAATGGCGCTTAGATAAGGCGTAAAACTTCTTTGCTGAGGGGTTTGCGACCGCCCGGAGGGGGTCAAACCGAACCTTTCGCA
>DKKJ01000425.1 GCA_002455175.1 Opitutaceae bacterium UBA6669 | reverse complement strand
TCTCGCCCTTCGCTGGGACCGCTACCTTCCCCGGATACCGGCCTTGACGCGTTTCAGTTTCCACCTGCATTCCTGGACACGTCGGCATACGCGAACACAAGTGGCTGCTGCTTTGGGTGCCGCTACGCCCCTGCTTCCCTGCGGCCCGCTATACTTTATTCTCTCACTCGGATTGCTGTCAGGATCATGGCTGCGCGGAACGGAGATGATGTTGGCTTTCGGCCTCGGGACTATTCCGTTGCTCTGGGCTGCGCAGCTCAATTTTCACTGGATCCGCCATCGCCTTTCCCCCACGTGGCTGGCGCGCTTTCGGACCGTCCTCTGCCTCCCCGTGGCCGCCATCATTGGCTGGCGCCTTCGAGCCACCCTCGGCTTCCCCGGACCTGATCCGCTCAACTTCGTCTGCTTCTGACATGAGCACGCTCACCGCCGCAACTCCCGCCTCTGTTCGAGCTTCCGCCGCTCACCCAGTCTGTCGTCATTGCGGGTCTCCACTCATTGACGAGCGCATGCGCAAAAGCGGTTTTTGTTGCGATGGGTGCGGATACGTTTTCCGCCTGGTCCACGAACACAGTCTGGAAAACTACTACCAGTTCAAGGACGAGGTGACTGCCCCGGCGGGTGGCGGCGTATTTCAGCCCAAGGACTACTCTTGGCTAGAAACCGCACAAACCTCGCTGGAGTCACCGCTCCTCGCGGGTCAAGCGGTGGACTACACCGTGGGAATTCAAGGGATTTCCTGCGCCGCCTGTGTCTGGCTCATCGAGCGGATCTTTCTGCAACAGCCCGGCGCTCGAGAAATCATTGTTAATGTCCAATACGGAAGAGCTCGGCTTCGCTGGACTAAGGGGGAGTTCTCCGCTGCGGACTTCGCCCGCAAGCTTCAGGCCTTTGGGTATCTCATCGGTCCGGCCAGCAAAGAAGCCGAAGACCCCGAAAGCCGCGGGCTAGGCAAACGCATCGGATTGTGTGCGGCCTTTAGCATGAATGTGATGCTCTTTTCGCTGCCGACGTACTTCGGCATGGAGAGCAGCTACGAATGGGCCGGCCTGTTTGGTTTACTCAATGTCATCTTCGGTACTCTCAGCCTGCTGGTCGGAGGCACGTATTTCATCGATCGAGCGGCCCGCGCGCTTCGACAGGGTTCCGCTCACCTCGACCTCCCGATCTCCATTGGACTGCTCGGCGCGTATCTAGGATCTCTCTACGGCTGGCTCGCGGGTCGGGAAGAATTCGTCTACTTCGATTTTGTCTCAGCGTTCACCCTCCTCATGCTCGTCGGACGGTGGGCGCAGGTATCCGCGGTGGAGCGCAACCGCCGTCGCCTTCTCCGAGACCAACCCGCAGCACAACCTCTCCACCTCACGGACGGCACCCAGATCTCTCCCGAGAACATCCGCGCCGATCAGGAATTTTCTCTCGAACCTGGCCAGACCAACCCTGTGGAAATGCGTTTGAGCTCCAATGAGGGCACCTTTTCCCTGGCCTCTATTAATGGCGAAGCGGAGCCACGCTCGTTCTCGCAGGGCCAGCGCGTCCCATCCGGTGCCGTGAATGTCAGCCGACAGCGGATAGCCGGAGTAGCCTTGCAAGGGTGGAAGGACTCCCTCTTGGCACAATTACTTGAAACCCACGAGCGCCCCGCCGAGCGCGATTCGCTTCTCAACGTCATCGTGCGCTGGTACCTGGTGGGCATTATCGGCATCTCTTGTCTCTCGGGCATCGGTTGGTGGATGGGGAGTCATGATCCGCTCAAGACCTGGGCCGTAGTAACCGCTGTGCTCGTGGTGTCGTGTCCCTGTGCCGTCGCCCTGGCGTTTCCACTGGCCGATGAATTTGCGACCGTCGCTCTACGGAAACGAGGCGTCTTTGTTCGTGAGCACAGCCTCTGGTCTCGGTTGAACCGAGTCCGGAACGTGATTTTTGACAAAACGGGAACCCTCACGCTGGAAACTCCCGTATTGCAGAATCCGGAGGCAATCGACCCCTTAGACGAAGCGCAGCGCTTCGCGCTGCTGCGCCTAGTCCAAGACAATCCGCATCCTGTCAGCCAAGCCCTCACGGAGACGCTGTTGGCTAGCGGTACACGCTCCAGCCACGCACACGACCTCGTGGAAGAACCGGGTTTTGGCGTGCGTGAAGGCGCTTGGTCGCTCGGCCGCCCGGGATGGTCAGATAATGGCGGAGTTCAGGAGGGAACCGTCTTCGCCTACCGACGCCAAGTTCTCGCCGTGCTCCGTTTTTTGGATACCGTACGTGCAGATGCGGCGGACGAACTGGCGGCCCTCACCCGACGCGGCCTCAAAATCGCGATTCTCAGTGGTGACAGCGCGCAAAAGGTCGCCCGTTCGGCGCGTGAGTTGAAATTACCTGAAGGCCAAGCCTTGGGCGGTTTGAGCCCGGTCGAAAAAGCAGCCTGGATTGCCACTCATGCTCCCGATGATGCCTTGATGCTTGGAGATGGCGTCAACGATAGCCTCGCCTTCGATCGTGCTCTGTGCCGAGGCACTCCGGTGATCCATCAAGGTGTCCTAGAAAAGAAAGCTGACTTTTACTACCTTGGCCGAGGTATCAGTGGGATCCGGTCCCTGTTCGAGGTGAACACCCTGCGACGCCGCACCCACGTAGCGGTCCTCATCTTCTCCGTTGTTTACAACGCGCTAGCGGTGGGTCTCGCCGTCGCCGGTAAGGTCAACCCTCTCGTCGCGGCCACCCTGATGCCCATCAACTCGCTGCTAACGTTTTCGCTCGTGATGGTGATGATGCGCAAAGCGCGAACCCTCACCGCGTCTTCTACGATCTAGGTCAAAGCAGATTCATCGTAAGGCTGTTGGTACAGAGTCATCGCCGGCCAACGCAGCGCAGTGAGTTTGCCTCCGTAGGCAGCGCCCGTGTCGATGCACGCGTACGTTTTTGTCACGACGGCCTCACGCTGGCGAGTGTGTCCAAAGACCCGGTAAAGACCGTCGTCGGGAAAGGCGAATTCGCGTTCCCACAGGGCCGTGATGAGATCCGCCTCTCCCTNNGCCCAACAAACCGTGCCCCGTGTGCGAGACCAGCAACGTCCCATACTGAAGAAAAATCGGTAGTTCGCTAAACCATGCCACCACCTCGTCCGGAATATGGTCGTTCCAGCTCCCCAGCGTCTGCAGGCCCCCATTGAATGTCCAATCCGTCTCCGAATAGGCCTGGGTGCGCTGCAAGTAGGACAACATCATGTGGTCATGATTCCCCAAAACGGTGGGAATACGCTGCTCCATGGCAAATTCCACCACCTCACGTGAAAACGGGCCGCGATCTACCAAGTCACCTGCAAACACCACGGGCTCGTCCGGACACTTTCGGAGAAGACGCCGCAGCGTCCAATAACAGCCATGGATGTCGGAGATGATCAGCATACAACGGTACCAGGGGACGAGCTATTGCGAGGGGCGCGCTCCAATTTACAACCCGCAAATCGCTCAGACGCAAGACGTCGCCCACCCACGACACCGTCTGTGTCGGAATGGACTGCCGTGCCGATTCGTTCTTATCGAGTGAAATTTAGCTACCACCCGCCTCCGGCCAATCGAGCCAGCGCCGTCCCTTTAAGGTAAAGTCTCGCGCCGATCCACCAGCTCTCCCACCGGGTAGAAATCAATAATCATCCATCACCACCCACATCACCCAAGTGATGCCCAACGTAAGAACCACCATCGCTGAGCCGACCGGAACATAAAACACCGGAGTTTTGGGAGCGATCACGAGCAGCAAGCCGAGCGCGCCATTTACCGGAACCACCAAGCACCAGTAGTCCCGTGCGCGCCGCGAAGGACGTTTTTACCGGAGGGGTCACAATCTGGCCCTTTGCCGATCCCGACTCCCGCGCCGCCGTCATCTTCAACAAGGGACCGACGTCATGCGGCGACGACACCGCCCCGCTCTCCTCACGGTTCACCCGCTCAAACGCCTTTGGTTTGAGGGTATAATGAACCGGGGTGGGCTCGGGATCGGTGCTCATGTTGAAACGCAGCCCCGAAGGCCGCGCAGTCACGCTCTCGATCCTGCAGAAAGCACCTCCCCTGGCAACGTGTGAGGCGCCTGCTCAGACGGTTTGGCCCACCTCGCCTTCGCCGTCTCCCCCCCTCCCAGGGTACCTCCACCCATATAACCCTCAGAACGCGTCACTCAACTCTCCTTCCCGCTCCCGCTCTCTCCAAGTAGTCGACTCTCATCCCAGACCGCTCCCCCCTCCTAGAGCCGCAAGCCCCACCCAGACCCCACCGCAAACCACTGGAGCCGAGTTAGCATTTTCCGTTTAACTAATTTAAAATAAGTCAGTTAAATTATCCCCACCACTGTGCGACGAAGAAATTTGGTCTTTCCATGAAGAAACTTACGAAACTGCGCTTGACTCATCCCCGGTCGACCCTACGGTTCGCGCTCTTTTCCCAATTNNTTAATCGTTAAAGATTAACGGGCTTTTTGTTTTCAAATTAACGCGAATGGTAAGGGGAGTGGTGATCTGGCCACCAATAAACCAGCCGTCGGCGGAAGATGGTCTTGGATAAAATGCGTAATCCAATGCTGCTCGTCGAAGAACGCGAAGGCGGCCTGTTTTTGCAGCCAGCTGTTGCGCTGCCTGTTCGCGACATCCCGAAGAAACAACTCGAAGCGTGGATCGCACGCGATGAGGCGGAAATGGCGGCCTTTTCGCTCATCGACGCCCGAACCGAAGAAAAAGTGAAGCTGTTCCTCGATACGAGCGTGCTACTAACAGCCGCCGGTTCGGCCCGTGGTGCGTCGCGTTTCATCTTGGACGAGGCGGCTACCACAGCTGGAGGCTCGTCACCGCGGACTACTGCACCGACGAAGTCCGTCGCAATTTGCCGAAGCTAGAGCTTTCCGCACTGAACGCGTGGCGACAGGCGATTGCGCCGCTGCTAGAGATCACTCCAAGTCCGACTAGCGCTCGATAAGGCACTGATCTTTCCAAAAGCAAGGACCGGCCGGTCTTAATCTCAGCTCTGGCGGAGACGTGCGACTGGCTTCTGACCTTGGACGAGACGGATTTTCACGGAAACCTTGGCCGAAAAATTTACGGGACGGGAGTCGCGACGCATGGTCAGTTCNNGTTCCTTATTTACGTTAGCGGAAGCAACGCAATCACGTCAGGCCGTTTGGGAGGAGGTGCGATTCCGGCTGTTGCGGATGTGCGTAGCCCTACGCAAATTTCCAATGCTGTTGTAGCCTATGTCTTAGGAAACCGCGACTTTGGAGAGCCCACATTTCCAGGCGTGAAGTCGCGCTACGGCGAAGAGAGTGAACGCAACCTCGCTCCCGACCGGTTCAGGCTCACGTCCTCGCCCGGCGTCGCTGCCGTCAAAAATTACATTTCTGTCATTTTCTAGAAAGTCGGGGGAAAAGTTCGTGTGCGATACTGGGGCACGTTCACGAGAGTACTTTTCCTCAATCCTCTTTTATGACTTCTATGAATAACACCTCCATCAATCGACTGCTCCGCTCACGGCCCCGCACTGCGGTCGCCCTGGGTACGTTAGCCATCGCCGGCGTCATCGCCGGGCTACAGGCCGCCCCTTCTAAGTCGAACGCTTCCGACTTCGAGAGNNCCGAAAGCCCGCCGGGTTTCAGCCGCAGGCGGTGAAGTCCCAGGGATGGACAACCCCCTCTTCCGCCAATTCTTCGGCGAGCGGATGCCTGAGATTCAACAGCGTCCGCAAAATGGCCTAGGATCAGGCGTGGTCATCAGTTCAGATGGTTACATTGTCACCAACAACCACGTGGTCCAGGGCGCTGACTCGTTGCTCGTCACCTTCTCAGACGGACGCGAACTCAACGCCAAGGTGGTGGGTCGA
>DKKJ01000075.1 GCA_002455175.1 Opitutaceae bacterium UBA6669 | reverse complement strand
AACAACAGCAAGTCAGGTTGACCCGCCAATGCTTTCGCCAACAGTACGCGGCGCTTCAATCCACCAGACAGAGAGGAAAATTCAGCCGTAGGTGAGAGCTGCAGCTTGTCGATCAAATCATCAACCCGCACATCACGCTCCCACTCTTCTTCATGATCGTGGGGCGGCCNNCTTGCCCGCACCGTTGCGGCCGAGCAGACAGACACGCTCGCCCGGATCGACCTGGAAGTTGGCTTTCTCCAGAACGTAAGGACCACCAAAGCTGAGGGAAACGTCGAGCAGGCTGAACAAGGACATAGACGCCTCCCAATGAACCGGTCACTTCGCTGGGAGCGAGGGATTTCTTTGGCCTCAATCGCAAATTAACAGCAACCAGAGGGCTGCTCCCACTAAGTCCAATGTAAGTCTTTCTAGGCGACCGTCACTAACGTTGGCTCGGTCAAAGGCAACCGCTGCTGCCGCTCTGCCACGTAGATGAGAACCCCGTTGGGATCACGCACCACAAAGTGACGATCACCCCACGGCTGCGTTTCCGGCGGCGAAACAATCGGCACCTGCGCCTCACTGAGCCTTTGGTACTCGGCGTCGACGTTAGCGACCTCCAAATTCAGCCAAAATCCTCGTCCCTCCGTACCGGTGATCAACTCGGCGGGATTTCCATCGGTTTCGTGACGAAGAATAGCGATTTGGGCTCCAGTCGAGTGCTGGAGCTGCACATAGTCATTGCACTCGGTGACGGTGCGAAACCCAAACACGGTCGTGTAAAAATCCCAGGTGTCATAAAACCGCGAGGAGACGATTCCTGGAAAAAACGCCGGTAACCGCTGGAAGAAGGTATTCGGACTCATGGACAAAAAGTCTGGAAGTT
Organism: Opitutaceae bacterium UBA6669; assembly: GCA_002455175.1. GTDB lineage: Bacteria > Verrucomicrobiota > Verrucomicrobiia > Opitutales > Opitutaceae > UBA6669. The sequence goes on along the minus strand of DKKJ01000075.1, from coordinate 40,744 downwards.
CAGGATGCGGCCTGGGTTGGTTTGCGCTGGTGCACGATCACAGAGTTTCCATCGGGATCTGCGACCACTGCCATTTGGCACGCTCCGGAATCCATCGGCTCCAGATAAAAGCGCACCTGCCACGACCGCAACGCTGCCATTGCTTCCTCGAAACTCTCCACTTCAAAGGCAATACTCGGACCATCCTTATGCGGTTTCCAGTCAGGAGAGTAATTGGAAATGGCAAACGTGGTTGTCCCAATGTCGTACTCGATCCAGGCCTTATCCCCGTGTTCGAACACCAGTGAAGGGGTGAAGTGAAACAAACCCTCATAAAAGGACCGAGCGCGGGGGATGTCAGTGACCGGGTAACCGCTGAAAGCGACTTCTTTGACTTTTATTGTACTCATTTTATCTGGATATAAACAGGTTAGGCAATTCAAGTCCTCCTCTGATCCGCCTATCATACCACCCCTCCCTGACAACGTGATGTCAGGAGCGTGTCACTCTCGAAACCCAATTTCANNAGGTCCGAACCCGCGCTCCCCGCGCCGTTCCCGGATAACAAAGCCGTTGAACGATGCCGATCAGCGACGCGTTGGGCTTCGTCAACAATCAGCAGGCGGAGCTCTTCCGGAGCCTTCGCCTCAACGTCCTCCCCAAAGGCCAGCAACCAACGAGCCAGCCATTTCAGGGAAAAGGTCGCGACCGTGACCTCGTACCCCCCGTCTTGAGCGACGATTTCCGAAAAGTCACTGTAGCTCTCTCGCCGCGCTCGGTCGTAGACCCGCGTTCCCAACCAGACGCGCGCCTGATGCATCGTGGTGATCGAAAGGGTTTCATCCATATGCGCAGCGAGTGAAAATTCAGGCCGAGGTGCGAAACGCTCCGGAGACACGTCCAAGCGGCGGACTCGATCCAATTTAAACTGTCGCAGTTGGTTTCTCAATCGACACCAGCCCACCAGATACCACGCACCGTTGTAGAACACCACACCGAGCGGCTCGACCTCACGTCGGGTTTCCTCCTCACGATTGACGCCTTGGTATTGGAGTTGGAGCACGCGCCGAGAAACCACCGCTTGCTGGATGGGCAAGAGGACGCGCTGATCGAGGCCCTGCCGCAAATGACCACGCCCAGCCACCAACATGCCTCGTGAAAGTCGATCCACGTCGTCCTGCTGTTCGCGCGGAAGCACCGCCCGTAATTTCAGCACCGCCGACGCCATGGGTGCCGAAAGGGATGCGTCCGTAAAGGTCTTCACCATTTCTGCACCGACAAAAAGGGCCATGGCCTCTTCCCCGGTGAACATCACAGGGGGGAGATGATATCCTTTGACTAGCGAGTAGCCCACACCTGCCTCACCAGTAACAGGAACGCCCGCCTCACTGAGGGCCGCTACATCCCGGTAAACCGTGCGCACGCTAATTTCAAAATGCTCCGCCAGTTCCTCGGCACGCACCACGCGGCGTCCTTGGAAATACATCACCATCGCTACCAGTCTATCGGTGCGGTTCNNGCGCGCCAAACCCGTTTTTCACCCGTTGCATCCGTCCAGAACCCTGCTAGCTCAGCGTGCATGGCCAAGGTGTACTTTTATTACTCAGCGATGAACGCGGGCAAATCCACCCTCCTCCTCCAATCGAGTTACAACTACCAGGAACGGGGAATGGCCACCTTGCTCTTTACTCCGAGCATCGACACCCGGGCCGGCACCGGGCGGATCTGCTCGCGTATTGGCTTAGCTGCCGACGCCATTGGCTTCACCGCGCAAGACAACCTTCTCGCCGAAGTAAAAACTGCGCACGCCCACCAGCCCCTTTCTTGCGTGCTCGTTGATGAAGCGCANNCGAAGCCGCCGACCAGCTGGGTATTCCCGTGCTTTGCTACGGTCTTCGCACCGATTTTCAGGGCAACCTGTTCGAAGGCAGCGCCGCCCTGCTGGGATGGGCGGATAATTTGATCGAGATCAAAACGATCTGTCATTGCGGCCGCAAAGCCACCATGGTCCTGCGTACGGACATCCAAGGTCAGGCCTTGCGCGAAGGCGCGCAAATCGAGATTGGCGGAAACGACCGCTACGTGTCCGTGTGTCGCCATCACTTCAAAAGAGGCGAAGCCCAGCCTGCTCCTGCGGCTCCGCTTTGATCACCGCTGTAGGCAGTAACTCAGCGCACGCGGTTTGCGCCATTCGATNNTCCTTGACCCATGAAAGTCCCGTTCACGCCCAAGGAATACTCTCGTTTACTTGAACTCGTGTACTACGGACTCCACGTGGTGACCGCCTATCAAGGACCGGATACATCGGCATCGAAACGCTACCGCGACATCGAACAAAAGGTACTCGCCTTGGCCGAATCCGCGGGCTGCGGAGATCTGGTGGAAGTAATGCCCAATGGCTACTTGGCGATCTCTCCCCAACTCGCCAAACAGGAACCGGTGGAGCAAATCCTCTCCGAGCATACCAATGATGCCTTTTGGCACGAGTTGGTAACCCGACTTTCCGACCGAGACTACGCAGCGGATCAGGCCAAACGTCATCTCTCCTCGCTCACTCCCGGACTGGAACCGCCCCCGTCTTTGGAGCAGCAGCTCAAAAAAATTGAGGAAACCTATTGGAAAGAATTCGAGAAACACGACCTGAACCGGGTCGTGGTCCTCAAGGGCGGTCACGGGTAATCCCACCGCCGACTGCGCAAGAACTCAGGTCTTTTTCGGTCCGTCACGTCCCACCCAAATCACCACGGCAATAAAGAGCGCCTGAAAAGGAAGGCGCGCCCACAACACCCAGGCCGGAATTGCGAGGTCACCCATTTTTCCGATCCACGCCACATAGAGGTTGGCCGGGAAGATCGCCACGAGAAGTGCCACCAACCCGATCATAGCCAAGCGACGCGTCGGCGGCACGAGCAATCCAAGGCCTCCGAGAATTTCCGCACCACCGGCAATTTTATGCAACAGGTCAGGGGCCGGCAAGAAAGGCGGCATCATTGCTAGGTACACCTCTGGAGCGAGAAAGTGATTCACGCCCGCAACAACGAACCCTAGGGCGACGATAACGCGGATACTAACCCGTGCGTTCATCTACGTGCGACTAAACCACCTGAGCTCGCGTCGAAGCGCCGCCAAAAAGCTCACGCATCACACCCCATGCCTTGAGTAGTCCGGCATCTTGAACGCCACCTTCAACCGCATAGATCGTAGCCACCTCCCCTTCATGATCACGATAACGAGGAGGCAGGATGAGCAACGTCGACTCACCGTCGAGCAATGTGGAAATGAAGAGGCCTTTGCCCACAAACGGCTTCGTCGCCGGAATATCCACCGAGCGCTCGGGTAACACCAACCACGGCTTATAAGCGAAGCGCCAACGTCCGTTTTGCGGCTCGTGTATCCAACGACCATACGTCCGGGTGGGCACGCCGAGCGAGCAAAGACGATTGCCGGAAAAAGCTCGGTTCTCCACGGGAGACGGTTTGAAACGCTTTTTGCGGAAGGTGAAAAAGTCCCAGCAAAACGAGGTACCAAAAATCATCAGACGGAAGGCCCACCCAGCGATCAACCAAGAGACAATAATGACCGCAATCGACAGCGTGGCGCTCACCCAAGGATTTAACGTGGTGCTCAAGGTGATCAGTCCCAGTAGAGACGTACGCGCCGCTTTGAGCGCAGCATCAATCGCTCCCCAAGGGCTGAGCAAGATGAGCACGTTGATCGCGTGCGAGGCCATCCACACCACACAGAACACCGCGATGCCAAAGGGAACTGTCAGCAGATTGAGCAGCCAGGAAAAGTCGATCGCACCCATGTAGATGGTAGCAAATCCGGTCGGAAACGCGGCCGCCGAGGAACCGCTCGACACCAGCATTTTCGAAATCGCATCCATGGTGAAGGGCACTACCGCTCCGGCGGCGACCAATCCGGAGCACTTGTTTTCGATCGTCTCTAGAACATCGAGTGGCTTTTTAAACCCGGGAGGCAGTGCCGTGCCCAACACATCCTTCAGCGCACACGCTCCGGCAATCAGCAACGCGGGTAGCCAAAACCCCGGCTTGGCGTACCACGAGAGAGAGCCACGTTGGCTCTCCTCGGCCACCGCCCATTTGTAGGCCCCATACGCACCCGTCCCCAGCAACGGCGAGATGGCAATGCCCGTGAGGGTAGCTACGGCCGCGCTGATCGCGCCCGCCGGTGAACTGTCCTTGGCGGCAACTGCCGGCTGCGTCGCAGCAAAAAGAGGGCCCGCAAAAACAGCGACCAAGCCCAGAATAAGGCAAAACGGAGCGATGCGTTTGAGCATAGGGTTTTTCCCGGAGAAAACCTTCGCTCCGTCAAAAGGCAAAACTAATGGCCATTGAGAGGTGTTGCATCCCTTTGTCGGTTGCAGCTTATCCCCGGCGCTACGCCAAAGGGCTACGTGAAGGAGACAGCACGTCCGTGGTGAAATAAATCGCTGCGAATTTNNTCTCAGCTTTCCGCTTTTCTTCACTCCCCCAGCTGCTCCGCTTCCAAATTGAGCCAAGCACACTCGGCTGGCGATAAGTCGACGCGCAAACAGTCCATCGACGTCGCCGTTTCGGTCACGGTCCGCGGCCCAATCAACGCGAACGTCGGAAACGGTTGCCCCAGAACATAGGCCCCCGCGATCGCCAGGGGCGTCACCCCTTTTTTCTTCGCAAGAACCGCTGCTCGCGTTCGACGCTCAAAATTATCCGGGCTGTGCCAGCCAAGCACCATTTCAGCGTCCTCTTGCGGAGAGGAGGTGGGACGATCCGCAAAAAACCCGCGGGCCTGGCTCGACCACGCAAACAAAGGGAACTGCGTCTGCTGAAGCCAGGCTCGGGAAGCATAATCGCCCGCTGAAACACATCCCGGCCAAAGAGGCGCCACCATGCGCGCGAGGGAAAACTGATTCGAAATCGCGCCAAAACCCTGCAGCCCCTTCTGAGCCGCGTAAGCGTTCGCCTCCGCCACTCGCTCACGCGTCCAGTTGGAGCCGCCGAACTGGCGTATCCGTCCTTCCTTTACAAGCGCGTTCAAGGCATCGACAAACTCACCCACAGGAACATCCAGGTTGTCACGATGAAGCAGATACAGATCAAGGTGATCCGTCTGCAGCCGGTCCAAGCTTTCCGTCAACTGCGGCGCGATCTGTGCAGGGAAACAATAAGGGGTGTGCGCACCTTTCCCAATCACCACCATTTGCGCACGGAGTCGGCGTTGCGTGAGCCAATGGCCCAGCAAACGCTCCACCTGGCCGTTTGCGTAGACGTATGCGGTATCGAACGTGGTGCCACCCCGTTCCACGAAGTCATCCCACATCGCCGCGGCATGAGGCATGGCGCGCTGGTTGTCACACCAAAACACCAAGCGAGAAACCGGTTTATCGAGTCCCGGCAGGTTGCCGTAGCGCATCGGCGTTGAAGTCTTCGTCCGCACCGGGCGCCGGACCGAACTTTGTAACCACTCCGAGGGCTTTTCCACAGCATACTCCAAACCGATCGCGTCTCGCCACTGATCAAGGACCTTCATCGTCCCTAGCGTATCCGCGACCGTCATTTGCGGTACTTCCGTGCGACCAGCGTAGACCGCCTCTGACACGGCATCTGCTTCCAGCGCATAAAGCGGCTCTCGGCTTTCCACCCGAATTTCTTCCGGAGCGGCCGCCCCGCGGCGATGCAGGAACATCCGCGACATACCACCGTCACGTGTAGGCACCCACGGATTGGGGATCTCCAAGCGGCCTTCGCTGCCATAAATCCAGACCGTATTGTTCTGCTCCAACCCTACACCACAGGAAATTTGGGCTATGATCGACTGAGGAAAGGTTAGAAGCGCTGAAGCATAAGCATCCACGCCTGTCTCTGGATGCAAGCGTCCGGCCGCACTTAAACTGATCGGTTCGGCAAACTCGCGGCCCAAGGCCACGCCCGCGATCTTTCGAGCAAACGACACGGTGTATCCGCCGACATCTAGGATTCCACCGCCCGCCAATGCATTCGACCAAATCCGTGACGCGGGATCGTAGTCGGCATGAAAACTAAAAGGCACATTCAGCACTTCGACCGTGCCCAGCGCCCCGCTTTGCACCAGCTCCACAACGCGGGCGAGCTGCGGATGACAACGGTACATGTAGGCTTCCATGAGCAACACCCCCTGCGCACGGCAGGCTTCTGCTGCAATCATGGCTTCAGCGTGATTCAGCCCGATCGGTTTCTCGCACAGCACATGCTTCCGAGCCTCGGCCGCGCGGATGATCCACTCGAGATGAGAGGGGTGAGGCGTGGCAATGTACACGGCTTGCACCCGCGGATCCGCCAGCAAGGCTTCATAGGTACCGTAGGCCGTGGCAATACCGTGCTCGTCGGCAAAACGGTCCGCTTTTTCCTGAGTTCGACTGCCCACGGCGACCACACGGCTCACCCGATNNGACCACTCCGTCTGCAAAAACTCCGGCAATGCGGCCCGTGGAAAGAATCCCCCAGTTAAGTAAACGTAGCATGCAGCAATTAGGCTGAAACCAGCCTGACGGAGCACACGCTTGCCGACCAGCTCGATTCGGCGGAATCGCGTAAAGTGAACGTTTTGTTGTACCTTTATCTGATTTTCGAGAAAAGGGAGGCCTCTTTATGGCGCCGCTACAATTTTGGGAGCATCTGCCTCGCTTGAAATACAGCGTAGTTATGCCCCGAGCGGTCAGATCGGAACATCGATTCCACGACCACTCTCACGCCTTCTTCGAATTAGCATTGGTCCTGGAAGGACGCTGCGGCTGGCGGGTGGGACGACGTCACACCCATCATCTGGAAACTGGCGACAGCTTGTTGATTGCTCCCGAAGTTTTCCACCACGAGAGAATTCCGGAGGGATCGTCCGCGCGAATCGCCTGGGTCGGTTTCGACTTCGAGTCAGAACCGCGCGTCCCCTCGCCTCTTCTGTCACCTGTGCGGAGCGGTGTTCACAGCGACGAGTTGAAGCACCTACTACAGCTGATTTTCGCCGAGCATCAGTCCACCGCGCTCGGCAGCGCTGAGCGCGCGCTTCTCGCTCTCCGCGACACACTGATTGTTTTTTGCCGGGCACTCGAAAGCCCCGCTATNNGCTCCGCAGCGCGCTACCTCACCGATCATGTCGCAAAACCGCTCAGCATGCGAGAGGTTGCGCGCTACCATTCTCTTTCCACGCCACATTTCTCCTCTTTGTTCAGCCGTTACCACGGCGTTTCGCCCCAGCGCTTCCTGCACCAGGCTCGGATCCGTCATGCGAAGGAGCTCATCAGCGCGGGCCATCTGACGATCAAAGAAATCGCTGCGGTCTGTGGCTACGTGGACGCTGCTCACTTTTGTCGGCGCTTCAAGGAAACCACCGGAGTCACGCCCAAGCAGTACCGCGTCACACAACCTGCGGAACCTNNGTTTGAGGCTGCGCGGTTCGAAGCGAGGACTGACGACGCGGACCGCGTCGTGAGGGATTAAGGAATTTCGTAGACTTCGACCAACGCCACTCCGGTGCTGTTAGCTACACCCGTGACCTGCGCGGTGTAGGTGCCCGGAGGCAAGGTCAAGAGGATGGCCGCATCCTTACTTCCCGAGGGAAGTGCAAAGGCGCCGGCCTTGACCGAGGCTTCGCTGACAATGGCCGACGTGTTACCCGTCTCCCAATTGTCATTCTCACGCACCACTGCGGTCCCCTGAAGGATGCGAAGAACCGGATCCGCGAGGACACCAGCGACACCGAAGGAGGCGAGCGAGGGGCCGACGGCCCGGATCAGCAGTTTCTTCGGAGCACTGCCGTTGACCACAAAGCCGGCGATGAGAACACGCTCACCCGTCCCCACCTCTCCACGCGTGGAGAGATTGAGCACTTTCTGAGGCGTGAACGGATCGATGTTGTCGACGTCGTAAACTTCTACCAAGGCCACCCCGGTGCTGCCACTGACCCCAGAAACGGAAGCCGTATAGGCTCCTGGCGCCAGAGTCGTGGTAATAGCAGCGTCAAGGCTGTTCGCATTCAGCGCAAAGGCGCCTACCGCAGAGGACGCAGCAGCGATTGCGGCATTGCCACCCCAGTTATCATTCCGCTCCACCACTGTGTTTCCACGATAGAGAGTCAGCTCGGGATTGGCGATCACGCCAGAGAGGCCGAACTGCGAGAGCGAAGGGCCGACGGCACGCACCAGAACCTTCTTGGGACTGGAGCCTCCCACGATGAAACCGGCGATGAGATTTCTGTCACCCGCGCCGACGGCACCACGCGTGGACAAATTGCGCAGAGTGCCATCCGAGATCGTTGCTCCCGTGGAAGCGGCTGCAGTCACTGAACCGGCGAAGGAGCCACCCGTGACCGTTGCGGTGATGAATCGAGTCGAGAACGAGAGGGTNNGCGACCGCCAGAGGAGAGGCCGATCGAGAAGGCGCCCGACGCGTTGACAGGACCAGAACCCGCCTCTTGGTTGGAACCGTCCCCAAGGAGTACCGTGAGGACTCCGTCAGGTCCGAGGATACCGACCAAGGAGGAGGAGAGACGTCCTGTGACATTGCCCGAGTAAAGTCCCGAAGGCAGAGAGCTGCTGGTATTGCTGAAGGTAACTGGCGCGATGAAGGACGCCCGTCCACTGTCAAAGGGTCCAGAAGCGCCCGTGTCAGAGAAACGTCCGCTCGCAGCGGGAGCGCCAGCACTGCTCGTCACTGAGAATCCATCTGCGGCATCGATCGCCAGGTTTTGATAGAAGTACACCTTCGGGGTACCGGTGGCAGAATGGGCAATGGCCAACGCTGAATCAGCACCGGTCTTGATCAGGGTGATCTTGCCCGATTCCGAACCAGCGAAGTAGGTACCCGAGTAAACGGGGTTGGAAGAAACCCGCGACGCGGCGTTGACCACGAGGATGGTCCTCTCGGTGGAGACCGTCGACTGACTGCTCGAGTCGGTAGCCAGAGCGGTAAAGCGATAAATGCCTTCCGAGGGCGGAACAAACGTCACCGTATAAGGGGCCGTGAGATCAGGAGTGCCAATCGTAGATCCATTGGCATAGAATTGCACACTGGCAATCGTACCGTCGGCATCCGAGGCATCCGCGGTCAAGGTCACCGAGCCACCCATGGTGATCGTAGACCCATGAGTCGGACTGGTCAGGCTCACTCGTGGAGGCGTGCCCGCGGTGACCGTGATTTTTGCCGGTTCGGAAACCGTGGTCACATTGCCTGTACGCAGCACCGCACGCACTTCGTACTCACCTGGCTGAGTCAGACTCGCATTGTAGCTGTAGGGCGCCGAAGAGACGGTGTACCAAATGTGGCCGTTCAAGTAGAAGTCCACCGCAGGCTGCGGCACGTCTCCGGCATTGTGCGAGGCCGCAAAGATGATCGTGCTTCCCACGCTGTAGGAGCCACCCGCCATAGGACTGCTCAACTCCACTTTCAGGGAGCGAGCCCCAACCTGCGGCTGAGTGTCGATGACGATAGGCATCACATAGGACACGTTGCCCGACTGATCGGTCACCACGCCGGTGATCACGGCCTTTTGGAGCGTATCCAAAACCACCGTGGTTGTGTACGGCTCAGAGCGAACCGTATCGACTAGGCGGCCATTCAAGTAGAAGGCAATACTGGCAACGGCTTCTTCTTCATCCACCGCGACAGCACCGAGGATGAGCTTTGAGCCGTAGCCTACCTTGACGGGAGTGAGTGAAGGCGCTGCGGCAGTAGCGGCAGCAGCACCGAGACCAGGGTTATTGAAGTAAATAGCTCCAAGTGGAACTCCACCAACCGCTGCACGCGCGGTGATGGTACGCGGAGCAGAGACAACTCGATTGCCACCATCATCAACCACCACAGCCTGGATAGTGTAGTCTCCCGGTGCTGGAGGTTGCCAGTAGGCAACATAAGGGGGGTGCGAGGTCGAGCCAACCACCTCGTTGTTCACCAAAAAGTCGACTGAGGCGACAACGCCGTCGCTATCGATCGCAGACGCGGCCAAATAGACAGGCGCATGCACAGTCACGTTAGAGGTAGCCACAGGCGAGACCAACGAGACTTCAGGCAAACCGCGGCTGTTTGCGATGATGGTCACGGCGGTTTCCACCGTGGTCACATTGCCCTTATCATCCAGAGCTTTTGCTTGAATCGCATAGTTGCCCAAGCTGGTGGGAGACCACGTAAGAGAATACGGATACGTGCTATCAGAGCCCAAGCTCTTCCCATTCGCAAAGAACTGGACCGTTTGAATCACACCATCTGGATCGCTAGCCTGGACCGCGAGCGTCACCGGCTGGCCGATCGTGTAGGTGGCATTCATGGCAGGGCTGGTGAATTGAGCCACCGGCGGTTCGCCGATGTTGCCGCCCGAGGAACCGGATCCAGTGATGCGCACATTGATGACCGAGGAAACACGGGTGATACCAAAGTTATCCGTGGCCAAAGCGGTGAGCTCAACGACCTTGCCTTCGCTGGTCTGCAATGGCGTCCAAGAAACAGAATAAGGTGCGGTGGTGTCGTCGCCGATGAGGACGTCATCCGCGAAGAACTGAACCGAGATGACAGATCCGTCGGAATCGCTGGCGCTAGCCGTAATGTTGGCCGGAGCACCTGCGGGCAACGTAGAGGTATCCGAGGGCTGCGTGATCGTGACCGTCGGTGGCGCCGAAATGATCACTTGGCTGGGAGCCGATGCGACGACGTTGTTTTTGTCGTCGAACGCGAGTGAGACAATCTTGAAGGTACCAATCGCCTGCGGGCGCCACTCAAACGTGTAGGGGAATTGCTGATCGGTGCCGAGGAGCACGCCATCGACATAGGTTTCCACCTTAGTGATCGTGCCATCGCTATCACTGGCGACGACGTCGATGGGGATAAATGCATTGGAGTTTGCAACGTAGTCCGGAATGCGAAGTGCCGTACTATTGAGCGGGCTCGCCAACGAAACCACGGGGAGCGACCCAATTGGGTTCACCGAATAAATCATCACAGGAATGTCGGTAGCGAGCGTGCGACCGTCATTATCCGTGGCCACCGCCGTGAGCGTGCGCGTGCCCGTCGTCGACGGAGGCGTATAGATCACAGAATAAGGAGCGGTGTTGTCGACGCCGAGGCTCACACCATCGACGAAAAACTCCATCTGGCGGACAAAGCCCTGCGCTGTCGTGGCCTCGCCCTTAACCACCACAGACGATCCGACCGGAACCAAGGTTGGACTCTGCGGGCTGGTGATCACCGCACCCGTAGCGAAGTAACGCACCGGCAATGAGGTGACCACACCTGAGGTGCCGTTCGACGCAGTGACTGTAAAGAAGTAGGCGCCCGGAGCAGGCGGAATCCAGCCAATCATTCCAGGGATGGAGGGATTGCCGGCGTTATTGATCGAAGTTCCAACCGGAGTGCCGTTGATGAAAAAGTTGTAGACGTAACCCGAAGCCGGGAACGTGCCGGTAGCCAACGCTGAAATCGTCACCGGAAAACCGGCGGGACCATGAGCTTCGTTGGGATTATTAAACGTGGTACCCGGGAATGCTACCTCAGCGCGAGCGCTAGCGCCCGTGCCACCACCCCCAAGGAGAGTGACTTTCGGAGCAGTGGTGTAGCCCGTGCCGCGATTGATGATCTCAATGGCGATCACGCCGCCATCTTGGATAGTGGCAATAGCGGTCGCACCCGTGCCACCGCCTTCGCTGATCGTCACTTTTGGAGCGCTCACGTACTCGCGACCACTGTTCTGCACTTCGATCGCAGAAACGTAGCCCGGGCCCGTGGAAACACTCACTTGATTGATCCGTACGGCCACGACTGGCTGCGATTGCGCGAACAGCGAGAGGTGGAGTGTGCTCAGAGAGAGCAATCCGAGAAAAAGTCGGCTGATAAATTTCATAGACTCACCTAAAGAGGTTGAGGGTGAAGGTGCTGCCCGTCAGGCAGCTCACTTGGAGCTTTCGGACGACGAGCTGCGGCGGAAGAAGGACTTCTTCGGTTCCGGGGCGGGAGCGGGAAGCTCCACGAACGGATCAGAGCTATCACGATAGCCAGGGAGGTCTTCCTTCTTGATATTCATGTCACGAATGGTCCGGGAGTCGAACACCTCGGTGATCGGAGCGCCATCGGCCGCCACGGTCTTGGCCGTGATAAAGATAACGAGGTTGGTCGTCGCTTGATCGCGATTCTTGGACTTGAAAGCGCGACCGAGCAGGGGGATGTCACCGAGCAAGGGCACTTTCGACGAACCATTTTCAGACCGCGAGGTCATGAGGCCGCCGAGGCCCATGGTGTAACCATCCTTGAGGGAAACCTGGGTCTTCGCTTTGCGGGTCGCGATGATTGGAATCTGCGCACCGCCGGCGCCACCGAACGAGGTTTCGCCATTGCGCTGACTGACTTCAGGCTCGAGATTCAGCTTGATGAAACCCTGGCTGTTCACCTGGGGCGTCACCTTGAGCAAAATCCCGATTGGCCGGTACTGGAAGCCTGACACTTCAAAGGTACCGCGCTCCTGGTTGTAGGTGTAGTTAGGAATCGGGAATTCTTCACCGACGTTGATGGTCGACTCCGAATTGTTAAGGGTCACCACGGTAGGATTGGAAACGATCTTGATGTCGGACAGCGTCTGGAGCGCGCTCAACATCACTTGGAACTGATCCGCACCGAACACCGCCGTACTGAGGCGAGTGGTCCCCCCGGTACCCACCAGATTCTGGAGAGCATTGACCGTCTCGTTCATGCCTGAGGAGGTGCCATTGCCCAGCGACATGTTCGATCCAGTGGTCGAGGTGCTGGTAACGACGCCATTGGCAGAACTGACAGAATTGCTGGTTTGGGACCCGGCTGACGTCGAGGAGGTGGAATTGTTGAAGCTATTCCCGCTAACCCCGTTTTGGTTCTCAAACGAACCACCACGATTGCGTTCCACTTCATGTGTGAACGGGCCCGCCGACACGCCGTAACCGGCTAGAGAACTCCAGCGCACACCCAGGTTCTTGATATCGCGGTCGGTGACCTCGATGAACTTGGATTCAATCATCACCTGGTCGGTCGCCTTATCCAGACGCTCGATGATCGCGCGAACCCGCGTCAAACGCGTGGGCCGCTCCGAGATGACCAGCGCATTGCTGCGGGTATCCACGATGACGCGACCTCCAGCAGCTGCTTCCACGAGAGGCTCGACCGACTTCTTGATATCCTCGGCTTTCGCGTAATTGAGGACAAAAACATCCGTCGTCACAGGTTCGAGATTGAGCGAGTCAGCCGTCACGATCTTGATGATGTTGCCATCTTCAACGAAGGTGTAGCCAACCGGTGAAAGGATAACCTGGAAAATTTGGCGCCAAGTGACATCACGCAGTTTCACCGAGGTCTTACCTTGGAGCGTTTCCGGGATGACGAGGTTCAACTCGAANNCATCAGGGAAGTCCACGGAAAGCGTGTCCTTAGTTTTACCAGACGTGGTGACAGGGTCCACCGACGTGAGCGTCACGGCGGGGGCCGCATCGTTCGAGGTGGCGGGAGCATTTTCTACCGCCGCTGGCGTTTGCGAACGGAGAAGCGGCAAGGCTGCATTAGACAGCAGCGCGAGGAGCAGCAGGCGGGTTCTCATGGGTTGTTTGATTTGATAGGACGGGTAAATTCTTCGCCGTTGAGGCGGAGGGTGAAACTGGTGCGATCAATTGCAGTCACCGTGACCGCGATTGGTTTTCCTTCGAACGACGCGGAAAGGGATTCTCCAACTTTGGACTTTCGGGTGCCCATCAGCAGGATGGGATCACTACCGAGAGTGACCATGCCAGTTGGCTTCAACTGAGCGGCAATCGCCATTAAAAGCTCACGATCCGTAGTGATGCGTGGCGCGGCTGGAGTGGCCGCCTTGGCGCGACGTGCTGCCTCAGCCGCCAGTCGGGCTTCCTCGGGATCGAGGGCATCGAAGCTGGCGGGATTGAAAGGATTAACGGTAGCGTCAGGAAGCTTGGTGATCTCACGTTGAGCCACCAGCCGTGCCGCCAATTCCGTGGTCACGGTACGGCGAGCCGGCGGAACCAAATCCGACTTTATGGCTTTCGCTTGGGCGAACAAACCACCGGTCGGGAGAAGAACCAGCGCAGCGAGTAAAAAGCGCCGGGCAGAAGGAGAGGTGCTCACGGTTGTCCGAGCAGTTCGAGGTTCAGGTTAAGCGTCAGCTGCTGATTGCTGAGCGGATCGTTTCCCGTTCGACCGAGGGTCGAGTTCAGGATACGGCAAAAATAGACGCCATTTTCCAGTCGGCGAAGAAAGGTCACTAATTGGAAGTAGTTGCCTTCTACCGTCAGCGCGTAAGGCACGGGCTGGTAGGACGCCCCAGGCGCGAGTTTGGCTGCGGTGGGCAGCTGGNNGGCGCAGATCGGTGTACTTCGTGCCGGTCTCGGCTTCGAGGCGGTAGAAGTACTGGAGATTCTTCGCGAGCTCACCGGCTTTAACCAGACGGCCGGCGACGGCCGCGTTGGCTTGGACCAGTGCCTCGCGTTGTTCGGTCAAGTGAGCGGAATTCGTAATGTTCGCACCGAGACGCTCGCCCTTGGACGTGCGTTCTTCTACCGCCGCGGCGACTGCGGGAACCTCTTCACGACGATAGAAAATCGCGGCGATCAGGAGGGCGCTCAAGCAGGCGCATCCGAGGCTGAGCGGATGCTTCTTGAGGAAAGAAAGAGAGGGCTTTTCTTTGGGCTTGCTCATTATTTTTTAGCGGGCGCAGGGGCCGTTTTGTACTTCATGAACAACTCGAAGGAGAGGCGTCCGGATTGCGCATCACGCGTGAGCGCAGACTGCGAAATGGTGTCGAAGGCACTGGCGAAGGCAGGATCGCTCTTTAGCTTCTGCACGTAGGTAGCGACCTCACCACTGGCGCGATCACCTGCCCCACGGACGACCCCGCGGATATTCACGCCATCGTGGCGATACATCACACTTTGGAGAGCGATCCGGTTAGGAAGCGAACGACCCAATTCAAGAAAGAGGTCGGAAGCGACGAGCTTCTTGGCCAGGAAGGCATCAAGCTCGAGAATCTTCTTTTCCTCTTCCTGGAACTTTTTGAATTCAGCAACTGCCGCCGCGCTGGCCTTTTGATCGCGCTCAATGCGGGTATCCCACTCGACCTGCTGCCGCTTGAGCACGTGGAGTTCGTACTCTTGGTAGGCAAAAGCGAGGAGCAACGACACCGCGATGACCACCGCGATACCGTTGACAAAAAAGGACGTGCGAACCGCCTTGGTGTCCGGCAACCGCTCAAAATTGCGGAAGTTCGGATGCCATGCCGGAACCAGCGATAGTTGACGTTTCTCAGTCTTTCTTTTCAGGAGCGAGGGCATGGTATTGTACCATAAGGCTGAATACACCGAGCCAACGTGGATCGGATGCGAGGGAATTGGGTGAATCGGCCAGCGTAATGTTCCGGGCATGCAGCCAAGGAACCACATCTAACCGGAGAGGCTTAACCGCGAGCTGCGTGGCGATGACATCCGCTATCCACATCAGCTTGAGCGGAAGCTGTGTGCAGACCACTTGGCCAATGGTGAGGCCGGTCTGCACTTCGTAGAAGCCAATCGAGGATTGGAGCTCCTTCAGCAGCCGTTGAATCAGCAGCGGGCCCATGCCGGTAAAATCGAAGGTATTGGAGAAAAAGAGTTTTTTNNCTTCAGACCAAGCTCTTTCTGAACCACGGGAATCATCGAGGAGAGTCCAATCGGAATCGGACGCGAGGAATCGATCCCGCTAGCGGAAATGATGAACGAATGCGTGGCATCGAATCCCATCTCGAGAACCAGCGTCGGAATCTTCGACTGCGTGTATCCAAGATAGTCGACTAGCGCCCCGAGCACGGCGACCGATCCCATCTCCACACGCTCAGGATAAATCCCTTTGGCCAAAACGCCGTCTTGAAACGTCACGACGTCTTCCTGAGGAACACCGCAGAACACGACGTCTTTTTGCGTCGCCTTGCCGGTATCGTACTCAGCANNAACGCGTTAAGGATGGCCGCGATGTACTTCTCGGGCTCGACGCGAAATTGCGTGCTGAGGACCTCGTCCAAATAGCCGGATTCCTTCACTCGTTTGACCTCGAGCGTGGCCCGACGAACTAAACGGCGTTCGGAATGCATACCGACGGTCGCGTGCACGTATCCGGTCTGGGTACGCTTAGGCTGCAACTGTTTGAGTGTATCTGCGAGCAAGGTCGCCTCGCCGGGAGGGATCTCGCGGAGCTCTTCGACTACAAACGGAGCAATCGAGCCGCTGGTGCGGGCCACGAACGTTCCGTGCTCGTTGCAATCGACGAAGAAACCTTTGGTTTTGGAGGAGAAAAGCATGACGATCGCTGGCTAGGCGGCTATTCGGCACGCGATGCCCCGGAGCTTAAGGGCGATTGTTCTGGGCTCTATGGGCATGGGTCGCATCGCGCTGATTTTGGTTCAGCACGCATCGGCCCGCTCTTCCTCCCTCCCAAACGAAAATGAGGAGTGTCCCCTGCGTAGGACCCGCATTTACCAGAACTTGACAGGTCCCGCTAAATATCTGCAAACGGCTGCCACTGACCTCCCCACCGGCAGCTATTTGCTAAAAATAAGAAAACCCGCCGCGGGGATGCGGCGGGNNAAACCCCGCCGCGGGGATGCGGCGGGTTCGAAATTTGCAACTGGGCAGGCCCTCAGGCCTGTGAGCGCGCGCTCACTTCTGCCACGTACGCTTCTTGTGGCGGTTCGACTTCAAGCGCTTCCGGCGCTTGTGCTTGTTCATCTTGAGACGACGCTTCTTCTTCAGATTGCCCATGGTGAGAGTGTTGAAAGGTAAGGAAGTGCCGACCGAGCCCGTCAGTGTAAAGCCCCAATTTGCAGCCTTGCCCGATTCAACGATGCTCTCATGCGCTAATCGCTTCCCAGGGAACGAGCTGACGGATCTGGGTAAATACCAGCGCGGCAGCAACCTCCTTTTCCTGCAACCCCGTCAACCGTGCTGCAACCCGGCGATATAATGCCAATTGGGCGCGGTAACGAGCTCCGACTTGGTTTGCGTCGTCTAAGGAGGCAACACGATCGGTTTTAAAGTCCCACACCGACGCCCGCACGACTTGGCCACGGGGGTCACGCTCCACGACAACGCGATCGAAGACCCCCGTGATCCAGAGGCCGTCGAGCACGATTTCAAAAGCTCGTTCTCGCCACAGCTCCACCCGTCCAGTCGCAAAGGGACGCATAAAAACAGCACTCAAGTCTCTGGCGTTAAAACAGTTGCGCACGTCTTTTTGCACCAGTCCGATCATCTGATCCTCATCGTCGTCTTCTTGCGGCCGGCTTAGCCAGTCTGGCAGATCCGAGTTTTCCAGAAAGCTGATTTGCGCGAAGTGCGCATGGACCGCCGTACCGTAGGAGGCACGATCTCTCCCTTCCAAAGAAAATAAAGCAGACGCAGCCAAGGTGGTGCGCTCGGTTCCTGAGGGTGTTCGCGCCACCAAACGGGCTCCTCGTCCGGAATCCGCTTCTGCTTCGGTTATGGTCACTGGCTCCAAGTCCACCACCCGTTTGGAAGACTCCGGGGGCGCTTGTACTCCTAAAAACCAATTGGGATTACCTTCGCTGAACGTCTCACCGAGGACCGCACGAAGAAGCTGAGGAAAATTACGCGACGTAGAATCTCCGACATTTTCCACGATGAGGTACATAGCGCGCTTAGCCCGAGTCATCGCTACGTAAAGGCGACACAACGCTTCATACGCTGCATCGTCAGAAGCAGCGTTCAAATACGCAGACAGCACGTCATCCTTCTCCGAAAAGAGCGTCGCCGGCGGGTCCAGCACCCATTCGACTGAACGGTCGTTTGCTTTCTTCACCGCCAGACCGCGACGTCGCTCGGCCAGCGACTTGCCTTCCAAGTCCGGGAGAATCACGAGATCGAAACCGAGCCCCTTGGACTTATGCACCGTGAGCACACGCACCACCGCCGCTGTGTCCGCTTCTCGCACGGTATGCCGCTCAGCGTAGTCGAGGAACTCCCCGATGTCGCGACGCCCACTCTCGTCGAACAGGTGTGCCGCTTCCAACCACTGACGGGCACGGAGTCGACTAAACGCATCGTCCGCGGCAAAGCCACGTTCCACTTTCTGTATCCAAGGCTCCATCGCGCCAGCGATTCCTTCCGCCTGCACTCGCGCCAGCACAGCTGGTGTGAGTTCCTCAGAACGGGTGATCCCCTCTCTAGCCAAAATCGGCGCCAACGGCGACATTTTAACATGTCCCCACGCTTGAGTATCACCCGGATAAGCCGCTGCCCGCAAGAGCGCCAACAGCCCGACCCCTAGCGGATTGTCCGTGCACACGGCGAGGTCACTCTCGGCTACGGCTTTGAGTCCTCCCACCCGACGTAGATAGTCCGCTAGCCTCGCCCCCGTATCGTTCTTCTGGACCAAAATGGCCACACTCAGGCCGCGCTCCAAGGGCGTGGTGAGTTGGAGGATACGCAGGGTCTCGGCAAAGCGTGCATCCTCGTCCACCACGGTGGTGAGGCTAGCAAAGCCATCAAGGTCCGGATGGGCCGTGGTGTGGGCTCGCCATTCCCGCGTCCAGGTCGCAGCGGTGGACTCAGGCACGATTTGACGGAGCGCCTGCGTGTCACCAAAAACTAGATTGACCATGCGGATAACTGCAGGACCAGAACGCCACGACTGATTGAGTTGGCGTTCCTCAATGACTGGCTCACCCGCCTGATTGTAGTGCTCAAAAATTTCCCGGAACAGACGAGGGTCTCCTTCTCTCCACGAGAAAATGGCCTGCTTCACATCACCCACATAAAACAACGACCGTCGTCCTTCCGGATCTTGCACGGCTTCATCGACCAGATTCCTGAGCACACTCCACTGCCCGTAACTGGTGTCCTGAAATTCATCGAGCAGCCAATGATCAAATTTGGCATCGAGCCGCCAATCGATCGCCAACCGCACGTCCTCACTATCCAAATCATTTCCGGCACTGCGGAAAAAAGGCGTCCCGGAATCCGGAAGTAGGAGTCGTTGAATATCTGCGAACGTCAACCGGCCTCCGCGGCGCACGGCTTCGTGATAAATCCGCTCATAGCCACGCAGAACAGAATAAAGCCCTCGGGTCATTTCCAAGCGGCGCTCCAGTTCCGCTCCGACCACTCCGCGAACGAGAGTCACCAACGCTCGACACGCCTCGGGAGAAAGCGACACCTTGCGCCTCTCCAACGTCAGATCGGCACGTCCAACGAGAAGGTTATCCCACACTTTGAACGCATTCTTGAGGACGTACTCGACGTCTTTAGGAAGCGGAGCTCCTGCACTCCATTCCGAGAGCTGCTCGAAAAAGGCGTTGATCCGCGCCTGCTGTTCCAATGTCAAGGTCGCCCACGGCAGGTNNTCCGCCAAAGCCGCACGATCCGCTGCTGTCCAAGGGTGCCCGCTAGGCCAAATGCGCTGAGATTGACCCCAGACACCGGCATCTGGAGCCGCGAGGAAAATCTCAGCGTGACTATCGAGATACGCATCCAGGCGACGACTCAGCTGCTTTTCTTCGACCCCAAAGGTCGCTCGTTTGAAGGCCTCAATAAACTCCCGCTGCTGCTCATCGGGTTCACCTGCCGCCGTAAAGAGGGTGCGGAGGACCCGCCGACGCTGTTGACGAGCCGCGTGCTCCTGAAGGATTTCAAATTCGCCGCTCAGCCCTAATTCCAGAGGAAAAGTCCGAACGATACGTGCGAAAAATCCATCCAATGTTCCCAAGCTCAGGCGCGGCATGGCGTCCACCACTGCCCTCAACATACGTAGAAAATCGGCCGTCGTGAGCGCAGGCGCCTCAATCGCCCGCGCCAGCCGATCGGCGGCGCGTTCGTCCACCGCGGCCTTCACTAACTTGTTGAGAATCTCATCGAAAAACTCCCCCGCGGCTTTTCGCGTAAAGGTCAGAGCCACGATACGTTCGGGCGCAGCACCGTGCGCCAGCAAAGCCACAAAGCGATTGGTCAACGCGTAGGTTTTACCCGAACCTGCCGACGCGAGGATCATGGTGTGCCGTGGCGCGGTCATGCGGAGTCTCCCTTCCCTCGAAGTTGAAAGGCGACCTGTTCGGCAATGCTGGCCTGGGCTCCTTGATGGAAAAACTCCCGCCAATCATCGTCGTCCGGAGCGATCTCCGCTGGGGGCCAAAAAGTACCGGCAAGAATAGAGCGGGCGACGCCTTCCGCACAACGCTCCGCCGCTCCTTGAAGATCGCGGTCAAGCTCAGGCCACGCCACCAACGCAGTCTCTCCGGTCGCCTTGGGCAGATTGAAATAACCACACTCCACCGCATCTCCCCACTCGACGGCGACAGCGCGTCGGTAAAGCGGTAGTTGCAGGTCTGACCACACTCGCTCCTTTCCACCCACACGCACCCGCCGCCACGGCGCCAAAGCGATGTCGTCCGCACGCAGGGGGCGAAGATGGGCCGAAGCCGGTGTGATGCCCGTATCGGAGGTCTTATAATCCACAACCCGGATACGTGAAGGATCGCGGAGATTGCGATCCACCCGGTCGATGGTTCCACGAACAGTGAGCCCGGAAAGAGAGAGCTCGAAAGGCCATTCCACGCGATCAGTTCGCCAGCCTGCCTCACGCTCACGTGCTTCCACTTCCGCCAGTTTGCGCAAGCGCTGCCGGGCCGACTCAAATTGAATAAGCAACGGAAGCGTCAGGAGATCTCCATACGTCGCCCGCACGGCCCGCTCGAAACCAGTCAGGACATGATCTCGTAAGATTTCGGGATCGACCAGATCACGCAGGTCTGGAGACGCCATCTGCTGCACCGCCGCATGGATGAGCGTTCCAAAATCTCGCGCATCTAACTCCGCTTTCTCCGGCTCCACCCGGCGCATCCGCAACACATGCCGCAGGTAAAATCGAAACGGACAACGCAGCCAATCGCGTAACCCTGTGACCGATACCCGTGTCGGCGGCGCCACGACCGGTGGACTCAGCGTCCATGTCCGAGTCCACGGCAGGCTCGACTGCTCCGCTTCCACTTCACGAAATAACCACGCCACCCGCGCGGGAAGCTGCTCATCCGGGCAACGCAAAAGTAAGCGCGAAGGCCGGAGCGGATCGCCAGACTCGGAGACTTTTCCCACCAAAATATCCAAACGTCCTGCTTCCCGTGAGCGAGACCCCGCCAGAGCCTGTAGCAGGTAGGCATCGCGGGCGAAGCGCGCCGCATTCGTTTTGAGACCGATGCTCTCGCGCAAAGACTCAGGCAGGAACGCGTCACCCACGATCGACTCCGGAACTTTTCCGTCATTTAATCCCGCGACAACCAAGTGCGGAGCGTCTTCCCAAAGAAGTTCGAGCCAACCCTGCAATTCGACCGCTCCTTCTGTTTTGTCCTCGAAACGGACCCGTTCTCCATACAACGCGAGCGTGAACTCCCAAGCTTCACCGAGAGCAAGCTCCGCCTCGCCAAACAACGCCAAGGCACGTCCCGCTTCTCCGACGGTCTCTGTCCAGGCCTCGATCGCTTCAAACAACAATGATCCCGACTCCAGGCGGCGATGGGCGAATAGGGACTGCAAGGTCGACACCGCATTTCCAGGAAAGGCGCCCTCCGTCAGCCGTTCCCGCAGCTCCGTCAACGCGTGTAGGCCTTTCGCAGCCGCGGGATACCGCTGACTTTGAGTATCTGCATGCCGTCTACCCACCGCAAGTGTGGGCGGCAGGTGCGCCTCGGCGAGCTGATCAAGTTCGCGCAGAAACTGGGTGCCCGAGGTGTCGCCCAAGATTTCCCGCTGTAACCATTCGAGGACATCCGCACACCGAGCGAGCGCACTCACTGCATCCCAGTGCGCGCTTCGCGAAAAATCTGCCAGCGCAGCCAACAACGGGTGCAACACCTCCTGACGCCACGGACGGCCAGCCGGGTTGTACGAAGGGACTCCGGCGCGCGCCAAAGCTCGTTGTAGCGAAGGCAGCACTTCGGCATCTGCTACTCCCACTCCTAAGGTGACTGCGGGCGAAGCATACCGCGTTGCAAGGGTGACTACACGGTTAGCTTGTTCCTCCGCATTGGCGCACAGGTGAACCCGCTCCTCAAACTGCGGCCACTCCAGCGAACGCTGACTCCACGCTTCCGTTCGAGGACGCCCCCATTCATCAAAGAGCGGATCAACGTTTTCCTCGTCAGGCCCATAGATGACCACCTCGACGACAACGTCAGGACCCCGCGCAGCCAGCACCTGAAGCGCGAGCGGAGCGGGATCAGGAGCTGCCAGCAAAACGGCGCGACGAACATCCGGCGGGAGGAGAGACGCCGGTTCCCGCCCACTCGTAGCTCCAAAGGGGTCGGCACGTTCCTTGACCTTAAGCTGTCGCTCGACACGACTCGCCAATCGAGCTAGCTGCGCCCACCGCTCTGCCTCGGGAAACGGAGCCGCGATCGAACGCATTTTTTCCGGCACCTGAACAATCGATAACCCGCCCTCTCCCAGCGTGCGCTGAAGACGGAGGAATTGTCCCGCCAGTTCCCGCGCCCACGTAAACGAGCGTGTCGCCGGCGGTCGCGGAAAAACGGCCGTAAACTCGGTCAGGTCGATCGTCAGAAGTACCCTTATCCAGGCCAGTTGCTGCTCCGCACGCGTCGCCAGCGCTAGACGGTGAGTGGTTTGGTCGGGCGCGGCTAACGTCTCGGGCAAAATGACCCGAGGTGGAAACACGGCTTGTTGCGACTCCGCCGCATAGGCTGGGAAGGCTTCGCGCAAACGTCGGCCTGATTGGCGAGTCGGAACAAGGACCCAATGATCGCTGAGATCAAGCGGTCCATTTCGATCCCAAGCCCGCGCCAACCATTCTGCGGCAGCGCGTGGCAACGGACGCGACCAAGGCAAGACATGACGCTCCACCGGCGCAGCCGTGAAATCGAACTCCAGAGTGTCGACGTCTTTTTTCGCCACAAAACTACGGTCTCGAGCTCAGGTGAAGACGCCAGCGAAAAGCGGTCGCGACGACACTTTGCGACTTCTTACCACCAGGCGTGATGCTTCGCCGAAATCAAGGCCTCCTCCAACGGTGGGAGGCTAGGATGCCATTGCCGCTCCCATTCCAAAGAAACCGTTCCTTTAAACTCACGCGCCAACTCCGTGCGCATCGGCTCGATCGGAAATTCGCCGGTCCCCGGGAGCACGTAGGTGAAGGGCAGTCTTCCGCTGGGCACCGAGACGCTGTCTTTCACGTGCACATGCACCACCCGCGAGTGTACCTGCGACCACGTGACCAAAGGATCTTCTCCTCCTTTTCTCCACGTGTGATGGCTATCCCACAGGATGGCCACCTGCGGTGCGCGTTCGAAAAGGCGATGCAATCGTTCCCCGGTGATGAAGGCGTCATGGGTCTCGATCATGATTTCCGTGGTCGCTTTGCGCCTTTCCCGCTCCTGTTGCCACCACGTCAACGTGGTCCCCGCCTCGATCACCTCTGTTTCAGAAGCCTGGGAACCACCGTCAAACACCCGTAGCCACGGTACACCCAGCGCCTCGGCCCAGGGAACATACTCCAAGAACGCCTCCCTTTCCTGGGCCGTGGAACCAATGAGGTGAAGGGAGGTACCGAGCGCTACAATTTTAGGGAGAAAAGAGGACTTTACTCGTTTTTCTAGGTACTCAGACAACGCCTCAGGAGATCCATAGGTCGCCGCCAAGTAAGCCGGGAGGTCGAGGGTGTCGCCCAATCCCCGGAGCTCAAGGGCGTCCAAACCGTAGTCACCGGCCAAAGTCAGGGTGTCTTCCAAGGTCGCTTGCGGGCAACCCAGGGTCGAAAACGCGCGGAGATAGGCCATTGGACGAAAGATTGCATTGTTTTTGAGACCGGGTGAACTCCCTTTCCTGCTTGCGGCTATCAAAATGGCCGCGAGACCATCTTGGGTGCCTGTCCCCCTCGGGGACGAGCACCTCCACGGTCGGACTCAATCCGGTCATCCCCACCTCAACCCAACTCTCTCTCCTTTATGCCGAGACCTGTCACGCTCTTCACCGGCCAGTGGGCCGATCTTCCTCTCGAAAAACTGGCCCCCCTCGCAAAAAGCATGGGATATGACGGCCTTGAACTCGCCTGTTGGGGCGACCACTTTGATGTGGATGCCGCGGCGTCCTCCAAGAAGTATATCCAGGAAAAGTGGGAGCTTCTCAACGATCATGGCCTCACCACCTTCGCCATTTCGAATCACCTCGTGGGTCAAGCGGTCTGCGATTTGATCGATGAACGGCATAAGGGCCTGCTTTCTCCGGCCATTTGGGGCGACGGCGACCCGGAAGGTGTACGGAAGCGCGCTGCCAAGCAGATGATCCTAACCGCCAAGGCCGCCCGCGCGTTCTTTGACGCAAAACCTGGGCGGAAAGGGGTCGATGACTTTCCCGCTGTCGTCAACGGCTTCACGGGTTCTTCTATTTGGCACACGCTCTATGCGTTTCCACCAACATCCCAAGCATTTTGGGACAAAGGCTTCGCCGACTTCGCCAAGCGCTGGACCCCCATTCTCGACGCATTCGACAAGGTCAATGTGAACTTCGCCCTCGAAGTCCATCCGACCGAAATCGCCTTCGACATCGTTTCTGCCCAGCGGGCCGTGGACGCGGTGAAAGGTCACAAGCGCTTTGGGTTCAACTACGATCCTTCGCATCTCGGGTATCAGGGTGTCGACTACGTCAAATTCATCCGCACCTTCGGCAACCGTATCTACCACGCGCATATGAAGGACGTCTGGTGGGGTCACGGCGACGGCACGATCGGCGTGTTCGGTGGTCACTCCAACTTCGGCGACGCTCGCCGTTTCTGGGATTTCCGCTCGCTCGGTCACGGGGATATCAAATTTGAAGACGTCATCGTGGCGCTGAATGACGTCGGCTACCGCGGCCCTCTCTCGGTAGAATGGGAAGACATCCGCATGGATCGCGTACACGGCGCCACAGAGGCGGCCGCCTTCGTCAAGAAGATCGACTTCCCGCCGAGCTCCGTCGCATTCGACGCCGCGTTCGACAAGAAGAACCAATAATCCCGAGACCTGTCCTATGAGTATCAAAGTAGGTATTATTGGTGCAGGCGGAATGCTCCGCTACCATGCAGCAGGATTTCGTGCCGCTGGTGCCGACGTGGTCGCCGTCGCCGACGCCAATGGCGAAGCAGCCAAGCGCGCCTCCGAGCGTGAAAAAATTCCCCAGCACTACAGCGACGTCTCCGATCTGCTCAAACTGCCGGGACTCGATGCGGTTTCCATCATCGTCCCAAATAAGTTCCACGCGCCACTGAGCCTCCAAGCTCTGAAAGCGGGCAAGCACGTCTTCTGCGAAAAGCCACCGGCGATGAACGCCAAGGAAGCGCTCGCCATGCAAGCCGCCGCAAAAGCGGCCAAGAAAACGCTGATGTTCAACTTCAACAATCGTGCGCGCCCGGAATCGTACGCGATGATGGAATACATTCAACAAGGTGCGGTCGGTCGCATCAATTCCGCCCAGGCCAAATGGATTCGTCGGACAGGCATTCCCGGATTCGGCGGTTGGTTCACTACCAAGGCGCTCTCCGGCGGCGGTCCTCTGATCGACTTGCTCCACATGCTCGACCTCTCGCTCTACTTCATGGGTTATCCAGAGCCAGAGTGGGTTCTCGCCCAGACGTTCAGCGATTTTATTCAGGACAAGGGATTCAAGGGTCCGTGGGGCATTCCCGACGTGGCCAAGGGCGTCACCGACGTCGAGAACGCCTGCCACGGCATGATCAAGTTCAAGTCCGGCCAGGTNNAAATTCAAGACGGGCCAAATCGTTTCCCTGCAGATCTCTTGGGCGGAAATGGTCAAGCGGGAGGAGGTCTCGGTCACCTTCCAAGGTACTAAGGGCGGCGGCCTGGTGCAGCGCCTCTTTGGCATCGATGGACTCGATAACACCTCGATCGACGCCTGCGAACTCTACACTCAGGAAAATGGTCGCTCGGTCAATCGCTCGATCACTGTTCCTGTGGATGAAACCATGGGACGTAATCGCTCTGCTGCCAACTTCATCGCCGCGATCGCTGGCACCGAACCAGCCTTGAACACGCCAGACCAAGCTGTCGCTCTGATGAAAATCATCGACGCCACCTACAAATCGGCGGCTTCCGGCAAGCCAGTGAAGATCTAATTCTCAGCACCTCTATTCGATGAATCTGAATCGTAAACTTCGCATGGGCATGGTCGGCGGCGGCCGCGGCGCTTTTATCGGTGCTGTGCACCGCATGGCCGCAGCCCTCGACAGCAAGATCGAGCTGGTCGCCGGGTGTTTTTCGGGAGATCCGGAAAAATCCCGTCTCTCNNTCCGAGCCGCGTCTATGGTACCTATGAGGAGATGATCAAGGCCGAGACCGCTCTGCCTAAGGATCAGCGGATCGACTTTGTCTCAGTCGTCACACGCAACAACACGCACGTGCCCATTTCCAAGGCCTTCCTGGAAGCAGGCATTAACGTGGTGTGCGACAAGCCCGTGGCGATCTCGTTCGCCGAGGCCAAAAAGCTCCGCGAGGTCGTGCGCAAAACCGGCAAGGTGTTCGCACTGACTCACAACTACACCGGCTATCCCATGGTCAAGGAAGCCCGGGAAATGGTAGCCACGGGCAAGCTCGGTCGCATCCTCAAAGTCGTGGTCGAATACCCGCAGGGGTATGCAATCACGGCGATGCAAAACAAAGCCGACGGCAAAATTTCCAACTGGCGGATGGACCCGTCCATCTCGGGTGTCTCAAATTGTATGGGCGACATCGGCACCCACGCCGAGAACCTAGCCCGCTTCATCACCGGTCTTGAAATCGAGGAAATCTGCGCGGATCTCTCGACCTATATTCCCGGGCGGAAGCTGGACGATGACGGCAACTGCTTGCTCCGTTTCAAGGGCGGTGCGAAGGGACTGCTCTTCGCCTCACAAATCGCCAATGGCGACGAGAACAACATCAACATTCGTGTCTACGGCACCAAGTGCTCGATCGAGTGGCACCAAGAAGATCCGAATGAGTTGATCGTTAAGGAGGTGAATCAACCGCGTACGGTCCTTCGCCGAGGAAACTCCTACCTCTCCGCCATCACTCAGAAGTATTCACGCACTCCCTTCGGTCATCCGGAAGCTTTCATCGAAGCATTCGCCAACGTGTACATGGCGGCAGCGGAAGCGATCGCAGACGAAGTCAGCGGCCGAAAGCTGAAGAAAACCTATGACTTCCCCACCATCGACGATGGCGTGGTCGGCATGGCGTTTATTGAAACAGCGGTCAAGAGCTCCCAAAAGGGAGCCAAATGGCTCAAATTCCCTGCGATCTGAGCGGGAGGGTTCTCTTAGAATGCAAAAAGCGGTGCACCCTTGGGTGTCACCGCTTTTTTGTTACTTCCGATGTTCAAAGTCCGACGCGCTCGTGACTGTAGAAACGTGTCAGGTCGCCGGCCTCAGCATGAATCCGCTCAAGGATTTTTGTTATTCTTTTCGACCCAGGCGTCGTACTCGGCGCGGGGCATGAAACGGAGTGAAGCGCTGTTGATGCAATAGCGCAATCCCGACGGGCCAGGACCATCATCGAACACATGGCCGAGGTGTGCGCCATCGACTTTGCAGTGCACTTCTACCCGCACCATTCCGTGGCTGACATCGCGCATCTCACCGACGAACGAACGCTCAATCGGCTTGGTGAAGCTCGGCCAACCGGTACCGCTGTCGAATTTATCGCGGCTGTCGAAGAGGGGAGTGTCACTGCACACTGAGAAATAAACCCCGTCTGTTTTCTTGTCCCAGTAAGCATTTCGAAACGGCGGCTCCGTGCCCTGCTTCCTCGCCACCCGGAATTGCTCGGGCGTGAGCACCGACTTCCACTCATCATCGGTTTTCTGGATCTGCGCCTTGCTCATGTCGATCACGACATTTGACGGCAGCCCACAGGCCGAAACTTCACCGGGTTTACATTCCAAAGCGTCCTTAGCCATAGGTTGAGAAGGTTTTTTTCCAGCGGCCCACAGCGCGCTCGCAGCCAGCACCAGCGCCACCGGGAGGGTAATTAAGCGTAGGTTCATAGAATAGGGAGTAAGGATGAGAGTAGTCGTCTGTCGTACTTATTCCAGTGCGCTCATCACTTTAAACTAACCCGATCCAGAAGAAACGGTTACCCATCGAATCTAAGGCGTCTTTTGACCTTTAGTGTTACGTTTGCCCTCCGCCTTGAGCGACGCAATGCCGTCAGCAAATTCCGCGGTCATCGTCATGCCGGGTTGTACTGCGGCTTTTCGCAAAACGGGGTTCCCCTCGGCATCACGCAGGATAACGAAACCTCGATTGAGCACCGAGGCGGGACTGACGGCTTGCAAACGCTTCCAGAGCGCGAGCAGGCGATGGGATTCCAGCTGCACGCGCCATTCCGGCGAGCGTTGCACGAGAGTATGACGTAGCGCGGTGACCTCACGGTGATAACGCTGAACCCGGCGATCCGCAGCGGCAGCGAGCCGGTTGCTCAAATCGTCGAGCCGCAGATAACCTTGCTCAACTTGCCGGGTGGGTGACAGCAACCGCAAGCGCGCACGGGTATGGTCCAAGTGGCGACGTAAATCCGTTAGGGTGGCGCGCACGTGACGCTCCAAATCCGCCCCTGCCTGCAAAGCGCGGTCCGCGCAGGCCACAAACCGACTCGAAATGAGTTCTGCCGCACCGCTCGGTGTCTCGGCGCGTACATCTGCCGCGAAATCACACAGGGTCACATCGATCTCATGTCCCACCGCGGAAATAATCGGAATCGCGCAAGCCGCCACCGCACGCACGAGGACCTCTTCATTAAACGCCCACAAGTCCTCCAAACTGCCTCCACCGCGTCCAATCACCAAGAGATCAAAGATTCCGAGTGCTTCGGCACGCCGCAGCATCGCCGCCATTTCCAAAGCCGCTCCTTCGCCTTGCACCTTGGCGGGAAGCACCACCAAGCGTCCACGCCAACTGCGCCGACGCATGATCTGAATAAAATCCCGCACCGCAGCGCCCGTCGGCGACGTGATGAACCCGACGGTGTGCGGCATTTCAGGTAGCGGTCGTTTTTTCTCCGGCAAAAACAGACCTTCCTCCTGCAAGCGACGCTTCAGGGCCTCAAACTCACGCTGCAGCCGCCCCACCCCGTCTTCAATCACCGCACGGACGATCAGTTGGTAGTTCCCTCTCGCTTCGTAAACACTGATCTGGCCGTAAACCACCACCTGCAAGCCATCACGAAGATCAACGGTTTGGCGGAGCGCATCGCCGCGAAAAAGAACCGCTGACAGCTGCGCGCCAGCATCCTTCAGCGAAAAATAAATATGCCCACTGCTCTGGCGGCGCACGTTGGACACCTCGCCCCGAACCCACCCGGCGGGAATACCGGTTTCCAGCAACGTTTTCACACGACGGGTGAACTCCGTCACCGTCGCTGCACGCGCGTCACTGACGGCCACGTCGTCCTCGCGCCGCGGAGTCAGTCCCTGGGTCCCACCGTACTCAGCCATGATCGTTTTGCCCGCGCCGCCCGCTTAGCGTTCCACCAACGGAGCAGCCTCCTGTGCCCGTTTGCGTTTGTGGTAATGTTTTCGCACGACGTGAACCGCCAAGCCCGCAGCAATGACCAAGCTAATTCCAAACACCGCCCACTTCGCTTTCCCCTGCGCGACCGCATCACCAAACATAACGATGCCCGTAATATTGATCATCGGAGCAAGAAAGGAGGGAAGGATGTACTTGCGAAACGGAATCTGCGCGAGGCCCAACAGGTAGCTTTGCACGAAGAACGGGGGCCCTGGAGTGATGCGGACCAAGATGGTCACTTCGAGTTGATCGGCCGGATCCACTACTGGGATTCGGTAGCCTAAACGGGCCAACCACCGCTCCAACAGAGGACGGAAAGCGTAACGCGCTAACCAATACGTCAGCAGCACATTGATCAGAACCGCGAGCGCGGCACAGGCCAGGATGCCACCCAATCCCAATTGCGCGCCGAACGCTGGGCCCGCCGTCAGGCAGAACACCATCAGCGGAAAGCCGATCGCTGGCAGCAAAGCCATGGCCCCAAAAAACGCCCACGGGCCCGNNCTTGATGGCCGATACCTTTTACATCCACGCCGCGCAGCAATAGGATAACAAGCACGAGCCCAGCCAGCGCTACCGCGGCCAGCTTGAGCAATAGCCCCTTGTTCACTACCCGCGGAGGAGTATCCTGCATCGGTCCACCATGCCCGGCTCAGGGCAACGGCGTCAAGGGAGCGGGGGAATAGTTATCGCCAATAAAATACAGCAGCTTGCGGGGGGAGCAGGGTCAAAAGCTGAAAACGGAAAGCTGANNACGCGAGAGACCGCGTCCCTCTAGGGGAATTTCGGAGATTACGAAACGCGGAAACGCTGTAATCCCTGAACCTATTCCATATCCGTATTTCCGCTTTTCAGTATTTCTGCGTTTCAGATTTTCTGCGTTTCAGATTTTCTCTCGGGCTGTGACCCTCGCTCATTCCGACATTCTGAAGCGGCCTCGATCCTCCCAGTAACCAAGAATAGCGCGTAACAGAATCGTCAAAAAGCCGTTTCGGAAGCGCACAGGAGGCGGATTTCACCTGAAATCTTTGTCGCTAGGCTACTTTGCCTCCTTTTTTCCGCTTTCCCACTTCATGTCTAGGGGATTACTCCGACTCTAAAAGGCGAGTGCACACGACTTCGGACCCGCTTCCTTCCTCTCGCGCCCCGCTTTCCATCGTGGTGGCCACGGGGTTGGTACTGCTCTGGGGGATGTCCCTCTTCCCTCCTTCGACCAGCCGTATGCTCATTTGGCCGTGGACGGGTATCACAACCTTAGCCTGGGGATTCCTACTTGTCGCCGGTCTCGTAACCCTGCTGCGTGCTCCTCAGGGGCTCGGACACGCCTTTAACTTGGGTCTCTGGTCTCTCGGGTTGGGTGTCGTGGCCTCTGCCCACTTGGCCTTTCTGCCCGGCATCTCACGGCCGGCTTCATGGTCGCTCCTCGCACTCTGCTTGAGCCCGTTTGCCTTCGCTGGACCGCTCACGGGGCCGGGGCGCTCACGATGGATGCAAGCAGTGGGAGGATTGGTTTCCGCGCTCATTCTGGTTTCCTTGATCCTGTGGTTTTCAAACCGCGTGTATCCCGTGTGGTCTGCGGGAAAGACACTCACCACGGCCCTGCAGGTCCGAAACGATCTCCCGTTCGGTCACAGCAACTACGTCGCCGCGTTCTGCCTTCTGGGTCTGGGATGGCAGTGCGCCTGCCTTTTCCGTGAACCCCGCAGGGTCGTTCGTGTTATCTTGGGGCTGCTCGCCCTCCTCAGTCTTGTCGCGCTTTTTTCCACCGGAAGCCGAGCAGGCGTGATCGGGCTGGGGGCGGCCTGCGTGGTTTTCGTTTGGGTCGCTTGGAGTCGCCTTCGTTCCCTTCCCCGTACCTGGCAACTCGTCGGTGTAGCACTCGTCTGTTTAGCCCTGATCGGCGGCATTGCAAGCAATGCCCGACTTCGCGATTTCGCGTTAAAAGGTCGCTGGAGCAACGTCTCCAGCGAAAGCAACCAACAGCGTCTAGGCATGTCTCAGGCCGCCTTCCTCATCGGCGAACAAAGAACGTTGTGGGGCTGGGGCGCTGGTGCAGTGCCCTACGTCTTTCCATCTGTACGCGCGGGCGTTGCGGGAAATGTGGATAATGTTCTGCAGGTTCATAGCTCTCCGCTGCAAGCATGGGCCACGCTGGGTTTGTTGGGCGTGATCCCTGCCGCACTTCTCGGAGTGGGTCTCCTTCGGGGACTCTTTTCTCGACCGGCGTCATCTTCCGCCGCGACCACCGCCCAACCTCCTCTGTACGAGCGTGCGGCTCTCTTGTCAGGGTTGGTCGGATACGCGGCCTACAGCTTCTTCGATCACTCGCTGGACATCCCTGCGATGGGTTTGCTCGCGGGACTTCACCTCGCAGCGCTCGGCTCGACCGGCAAACACCTTCGCCCAGCGTCCGCGCGCCTGTTTGGAGCGATTTTGGCCCTGGGCGCGCTGACCCTACTCCCTGGTGTCACCTCCGAACTGCGAGCGCGGTACCGACACTCGGAAGCCCTAGACCACGCGGGCCATGGCGACCAGGCGGGCTACCTTCGCGCCCTCCTCCAAGCGCATGCCGCTCAACCGGAGTCCGCCTATCCCGCGCATCTCGCCGCTTCCTACCTGGCCACCGGACATCCTTTTGCGACGTCAAATGTCACGCCGGATCGTATCCGTGAATCCATCACGCTTCTCTCCGCCACGCTCGAAGACAACCCCTACTTGGAGTACGCACACTATAATCTGGGTTGGCTGCTCTTGTCGACCGACCCTGTGGCAGCGGAACGTCACTTTGTGTCCGCGCTCTCACTCGCACCCCATCGGGTGGGAGTCTCCTTCGGACTCGGTCTCGCTCGCTCCGTTCAGGGCAAATCCGAAGGGGCGCTTGCCGCCTTCTCGGCAGAGTGGATCAACGACCCACGGCAGGCCTTTTCTGCTTTTTTCAGAAACCCCGAGCTCGCCGAAACCAGGTCACAGGTAATCCAGCGCAGTCGGGAGCTCCTCCAGCGTTACGCGGCGGAACATCCCGTGTCTGCTCCCAGCGTGGAGTCGGTGCTGGCAGCCTGGTCTTCTCCCGCGTTGTCGTCGATCGGCGACGGAGCTTCCTATCGACGGGTGCGACCAGGTTATGGGGTTCTCATGGGGTTTCCCGAAGGACGCCCCCCCGCCGACGTCAATGTCATGACACCTCCGCTCCTACCGCCCGACATCAACGCAGGTCTCCCTGTACCAGGTTGGGTGTCCGGAGCCTTCCTCGAAGAAATCGTCNNGAAAAGGTGCGTCACGCCCATGACCCGGATCGGTGAACCGCAACGCATGCGGCGGATCGTCCTGCCGTTGCTCCTACTCTTGGGCGACGCGATCACCGTCTTTGCCGGCTTCAGTGCCGCCTATGCCCTACGCTATGCATCGCCGATCGGCCATCTTGGTATTCCGGTTCCTGACGCGACGTTTGCGGCGTACCTCCCCCTGCTACTTTTGGGCACCGTCTTTCTCCTCGCTGCCTACACGCAACTCGATCTGTACACTGAGCGGCTCCTCCTTCGGCGACTCCAATCGCTCAACCTTATTCTCAAGGGCACGGTACTCTGGCTCGCTGCTTATTTGGGACTTTCGCTCGTCCTGAAATTCGAGCCCGCCATCTCCCGTTGGTTCGTCGTGCTGGCGGCTTTTTGCGTTCTCGCACTCATGTACGTGTGGCGTACGCTCGCCTACGCGTGGCTGACCCGCCCCGCCCTCGTCGGACGCTTGCGCCAGCGTGCTGCCGTCCTCGGCTGGAACGACGATACCGCCGCGCTGATTCATGATTTGCGCCAGATGCCGGCGCATCCCTTCGCCTTCGTCGGTTATATCCGCGTCGAAGGGGATCCGGAAACCACGGAGCGTCAGCTCGGATCGATCGACTCGCTTCCCGAGGTGCTAGCCGCGCACAAAATCGACGTGCTTATCGCCTCGCGCACCGATCTGCCTCGGGAACAACTGCGCATGGTGGTGGAGACCTGCGAGGCCACCTACGTCGAATGGAAAGTGGTTCCTTCATCCTTTCAAATTCTCATCAGCGGCCTACGTCTGCAAACGGTGGGCCGAGTGCCCATCCTCGGGGTGGAAGATCTGGCCATCAATCGTCTCTTCAACCGTATTGCCAAACGCGCTACCGACGTTGCTGGTGCCGTTGTCGGCTTGGTACTCTCCGCACCGCTTATCGCCCTTCTCGCTCTGCTGATCAAACGGGAATCACCCAACGGTCCGCTGCTCTTTCGGCAGGAGCGCGTGGGAGCCCGCCATCGCCCTTTCACCCTGCTCAAGCTCCGGAGCATGACCCCCGACGCGGCCGGGCAGGACCACTTGCACGGAAGCACACTAGCCGGCGACCCTCGTCTCTTGAAGATCGGAGCTTGGATGCGGCGGTGGAACCTCGACGAACTCCCTCAGTTTTGGAATGTGTTGAAAGGCGATATGAGCCTGGTTGGACCGCGTCCAGAGCGCACGCACCACGTCAACCGGCTCTCGGGAATTGTCCCGCACTACCTGCCGCGACACTTGGTTCGACCAGGTATGACCGGCTGGGCCCAAGTCAACGGTCTGAGAGGCGATTCATCAATCGCTCGGCGTATCCAACATGACATCTATTATATCGAAAACTGGTCCCCTTGGCTGGATTTGCAAATCATCCTCCTGACCTTCGTTCGCTGGAAGAATCCCGCGACCTGAGACCTTCAGGCCGCGCTTTACAGTCAGCGTAGCCGTCGGGTGTGACCAGGCATACAGATTCCATTCTCCCGCAGGATCATTTGGCTCGTTGCGAACAGGCTCTTCTCACACGCTCGAGTTGGAGTGAGCGACTTCATGCGCGCCACCTCCGCCCTTGAGCCCATCGCCCTCGCTTCCCTCACCACACACACGAGCCGTCGGCCAATTGATCCTCGCTGCTCTTTTCTGGAGCCTGGGAGGCCTGCTGGTGAAAAACGTAGAGTGGCCCGCGCTCGCTATTGCTGGAGGTCGGGGCCTGCTGGCCGCAGCGTTTCTTTTCTTCACACATCGTCAGCTCAAGTTTCGCCTCTCGTTGATCCCGTGGCTCGCAGCCGCGGCGTACGCGGGCATGACCCTGTGTTTCGTCCTGGCGACCAAACTGACCACGGCGGCCAACGCGATTCTGCTTCAATACACCGCACCCATTTGGATTGCCCTCCTCGGTACGTGGATCCTCGGGGAACGGGCTTCCCGCGCCGATTGGATCGCGATTGTGGCCGTCATGATAGGCATGGGCATTTTCGTCGCCGATGGACTCAAGTTTTCCAGCCTGACTGGAAACATCTTCGGCGTGGCCAGCGGATTCTGCTTTGCGATGATGACTTTGCTTCTCCGCAAAGACAAAAACGGCTCCGCCGCCGAGGCGCTCATTCTAGGCAATNNGGCTTGTCTACCGAGGGATGGATCAGTCTTTTCCTGCTCGGAACGGTGCAGCTCGGAATCTCCTACTGGCTCTATGCCCGAGCCATTCGACACGTCACCGCGCTCGAAGCCGTACTCATCCCCGTCATCGAACCGTTGCTAAATCCCCTGTGGGTCCTTGTGATCAAAAGTGAAAAGCCCAGCTTGTTGGCCATGGTTGGAGGTGCTCTTGTTCTCTCCGCGGTCACACTACGCGCACTCCATCAGCTCCGAGTCCGTGGCC
The DNA here is from genome assembly GCA_002455175.1 of Opitutaceae bacterium UBA6669. Classification (GTDB taxonomy): domain Bacteria; phylum Verrucomicrobiota; class Verrucomicrobiia; order Opitutales; family Opitutaceae; genus UBA6669. Next base: position 5,521 of record DKKJ01000075.1, on the reverse strand, counting down.
AGCTGGCCAGCGCTCGCTAAACAGCCGTCGGCGCCCTGGGTCAGGAAAACGTTACTCACTTCGCTTTCGCCCCGTTCGTTGCCCTGGAGCCCAAGAGCGCTCGAATGGTAGCGGACACCTGCTGCGCAAGAAGCCGATATCCTTCATCATTAAAATGAACATCACCCGGCTTTTGCGTGGTACCTAGGTGCGGAGAAATAAAGGTGTAAAGGTCATCTACGATCAAGTGATGCTTCTCCGCCAAACGAGCCGCGACCGCATTCAGTTCGGGAATGGCCTTGGCCGGCTGATGCCGAGGATCATCCACCGGCACCGGCGTGCTACTCGCCCAAACTACATNNCTCCGGTCGCTTTAAGGCGAACGATGATCTCCTCCAGCCTCCGCTCATACTCCGCAATCGGTGTCGCGCGATCATGAATACCGAAATTGAAATAGATCAGATCCCAGCGCCCCTGCCCTAACCAAAGATCCAACTTCTTCAATCCGTTCGCGGTCGGTCCGCAGTTTTCCGGGGCACGATGGACATTGGCTTCGCCTTCCAACCCCTGGCGTACGCCGACGGTATAAGCGCGCGAGATGGAGTCTCCGATCAAAAGCACCCGAGGAAGATTCGGGTCGTCCCGCACATAATCCCAGGCCGTGACTTTGCCTTGGCTCTTTTCTCGATAGTAAATAGGCAGATAAAACGATCCAAGATTTTCCTCCAAGATTGTTTCCCAGGCCTGCTGTTCCGGCGATAAAGTGGCCTTCCAGACCGCAAACGCGGCCGCATCGGCGATCGCGCGTTCAGCAGATGGAGCTGGCGCCACCGGCGTCGCCGGGGGTGGACCACAGAGAACAGAGGTGACACCGGCGGTACACGCCAGCACCCCACGCCAAAAAAGGGAAACCTTCATCAGTTCGGCAAAAATGGAGAATTAAAGAGGAACAGTCACCGAGAACGTATAGCTCCGTGGCATCTGATACCAATAGGCGTTGGGTGTGCTCACTCGCGACGGATTAGTGACATCACCATTTCTCGGACGGAGCGTGGTGTTGATGTAAACCACATCGGACTCATCAAACAGGTTTTCCACTCTGAGATTGAAGGCGATCGTCCGCTTTTTATTCACCCGCCAGTTGTAGCCCAGGGTCGCCGTGCCCAACCAGTAGCCGGGAGCAAAGATCGGTGTATAACCGCTCACGTTGGGATCATCAATCGCCTGGGCCGGATTGGCAGCATTGACGATGGTATCGGCACCGCGATTACCGATCACGGTGCGTCCACGATACCGTCCTCCCAATCCCATACGCAGCCCCTTCAACCGACCTTCCGGAATGGTGTAATCAACAAAAAGATTGGCTGACTGCGTATCTTGAGTGACCACGGTGCCGCTCACGATCCCCGCTCGTGCGGCAATCAGTGTATTCCAATTCGTCACGGCGCTGTTCACATCGGGCGATCGACGGTCAACAGGCACAGAAGTATCGAGCGTAGCGAGATTGTTGGCATCGATCAAGCCACCCGCGTCTTGGACAATTTGCCGGAAAGTAGCCAAATTTCTGTCAATGTAAGCGGCGGTGAGCACACCGGCATTGGTGGCGTAGGCCCGCGCAATCGCAAAATTTGCCGAGAGCCGCCACGAACGCGAAAGATTCGCTACCGCCTCAAACTCGTAGCCATTGGCTTTCTGCTGGCGCCGGTCGGTAAAAACGGAAGGCAACGGTTCCAGCCCGCGCACATTACGTCCCTCCGCAGAAAAATCACCGATGGCGTTCGCATTGATAATCGCGTTCATCGCTCCACCGGTATTCGCCGGGGCACTCGATGCCTGATTGTCCTCTTTGGAAAAATAGCGATTCAAACTAATCCGCAGACGCTGCTTGAACAAATTGAAGCGCAGACCTGCATCCACACCTTCGGAAACCGTGGCTGGCAGAGGAGTGCCCTCCAATGTCGGTACCACCGCCGGCAGATTATAAGTCTGCGCATAGTTGCCGTAAATGCTCACCCACGAGGTGGTGTGGTAGACCGCACCTGTCGAAAAAGTCGTTTTGCTTCCTTCGATCGGGGGAGGTGAAAAGTCATCTTGAAACCGATCGCTTCCATACTGAGCGAGCCGGTTGCCGGCAGCATCACGCGGACGTTTCTCCGCAGGAGTCGATGGCCCCGTAGCGTTCCCAGCCGCGTCCTTGGGAGTGTAGGTCAAACCCAAGTAGTCGCCCGGCGCCGCCGGCTTGAAGATCAAGGTATTGCCATCCCAATTCGTAGGATAATCGCGAATGTGCGAATTGTAGAAAACTTCGTTGCGATAGTCGTCGAAACGCACGGCGCCCAATACGACCAGTCGATGCTTGAAGAACTGACCGTTGACTGCTGCGAGCGCATAGTTGTACGTCGACTCAGCGTCCGAATTCACCTCAGGTCGGGAGGTGTCGTGGGTGTAGAACGGCGTGATCTCTCGATTGAGACCGGTAGTCGGGTCAATCAACTGAATTTTGGTCAACTGCGGGAGCGGTCGGTCCGCTTGATTCCAATAGTACCGATAACGAATCAAATCCTCCAGAGACCAACGCCGAGGATCCGCATTCAAACGGGCCCCCAGCAGTGTCAGGCGCCCTTTATTCTTCTGATCATTACGACCAAACAAGGTGTTGAACTTGAAATCGCCGATCGCTGTGGACTTCACATAAGCCACCGCTCCCCGGAGATTGAGCGCCTCATTTTCACGCGGATTCTGGTGTCGAACCGCTTCACTGTAAGGCTGAAGAAAATTGGGGTTAGGCTGACCGTTCGGTAGATTGCGATTAATATCGATCAGCGTGTTAACAAGTCCCCGATTCAGTGTGATCTCCGCGGCTCGGAAACTGTAGTTTCGATCTGCGGCGAGTTCGAAGAACAGATTCTGTCCCACGCTGTGATTGATGTACAAGGCAACATCATGAAACCGCTGCCAAAAGACGGGGGCATCAAACGACGGAGAAAACTCTCGTCCCGGCAGACGAAAGCTTGAGCCCCGAATGGCATTCTCAAAGCGGCCGTCTGGGAGACCGAGGGAGTTCAACAGATCGGCATTGGCAGAATTGATGCTCGCACCCGTGAAAAACTGCCCGGCAATCGGCACCTGCGTATTGGCGCCTGCACCCAGAGTGATCGCACTGTTTTGGTAGTTCATCACGCCGTTCACACCCGAGGCGGGTGCGTAGACATAATAGCCAGCCGCGGCGTTGCGACCCACGCCACGGGCATTCGCGTTGGCTGGAGTCGCCGTGATCGGCGCATCAAAGGTGGTGACTCCATCCCAGCCACCAAAGCTATCACTGATATTCGCAAATCCAGACATACGGCTATTCTCGCCATACTCTCCCTCGAGCCTCACTTCGGTAGTAGGCGTCACCCGCATGGTCNNCTACACCTTTAACCGTATTGAAATCTCGATTACGCCATCCACCAGCGTCCTGCCACACCGCATTCGCACGTACGGCGGCTTTTTCTCCAATTGGCTGATTGACGTCGACCGTGGCCCGATAGTTGTCCCAAGACCCGACTAACGTTCTGACTTCACGAAACGCTTGATTGAACTTCGCCTGCTTCGTGACCACGTTAGCAGACCCTCCGATGTTTCCGTTTCCAAAGAGAACTGAGTTCGGCCCTCGCGAAAAATCGAATCGNNCGCCTGATTGAGGTCCACGAGATTCAACGCGTCGATAAACTCCCGCGTGATCACCGAATAGGCGGCCGGAGTATCTGCAAGGTCAGTGGCCAGCCGGCCTCCCGCCAAAGAACTCGTAGCCACGAATCCGACGTCCCGCTCCGTACTGACGGTGAAAGGAGTCAGGGTGACCGGAGGTGGCTCCATGCGCGTCCGCTCCAACTCCGGCGTAGGCGCCACGGATTGTGCCAGCNNGACGTGGGCCAACCGTAGGCCGCAGGGGAAAAAGCGAAATGCGCAGTTTTCATGGGGGGGTACCGACCGAGCAATAAGGTGAATAACTAAGAAGCAGGACGACCGTACTTACCCAAAATTCAAGTTCCACTCGTTTGCTGCGTTAGAGTAACATCAGTCATGCCCGTTTCTACCCCTGGGTCCCACTCCTCGTCTTCCCAACCACCGACTTTCCGCGTTATCGCTCGCGCAGCCGGCGTCAGCCAAATGACGGTCTCCCGTGCTCTGGGTAACCGCGAGCGCGTGGCCGAATCCACGCGAAAGCGAATCCTCAACCTCGCCGCAAAGCTCGGGTATCGCCCGGATCCGGAAATTTCGAAACTGATGCACTACCTCCGTCGGGGAAAACGCTCTCAGTTTCAAAGCGTTCTGTGCGGTCTCACTGATTGGCCGGAAGGAGCTAAACCTCCTTACTTCCAAGAGTTGCTGGAAGGCGTAATGGATCAGGCTCGGCAGCGAGGATATGGATTCCAGCTCCTGCAACTGACTCCCTCACTGACGGGGCCTCGACTACAGCGTCAGCTGAAAGGCCAGGGCGTACAGGGTATTCTGCTTCTTCCCCTCCAATTTCCCCGCGACTTGAGTTCGTATCTCGACTGGAATCAATTTGCTGTCGTCTCCGCAAGTATGTCTGTGCTCGGCCCAGAAGCGAGCCGCGCCGTTCCTCATCATTTTATCAATACGCTGCGACTTTGTCGTGAACTCCAAAAGCTAGGCTACCAGCGAATCGGATTAGTGATGACCCATCTTCACGACTCTCGCAGCAATCACGCCTTCTCGGCCGCGGTGATGTCTGAGAGCGTGCGAACTACCGGGCGATTCGTACCACCCTTAATCTATCAAAACACCCTCGGAGCCGATTTTAAACGCTGGTTCTCCCAACACCGTCCCGACGCCATCATCGCTCGCGACCGTTACGCAGTGGACGAATGCAGCCGTCAACTCCGCCTCAAAATCCCCGGCCGCGTGGGCTTTGCCGTGATTAGCGTGCACCCCTCTCCCACGGGAGTGAGCCCCCACGGGTCCACCCTAGCTGGGATAGACGAGGTGCCTCGCCAAGTGGGCAGCGCCGCTGTCGACCTCTTGGCTGGTTTGGTGGAACGCCGCGTGCGCGGAATCCCAGCATCACCTACCTCGACTTTGGTTTCCGGGCGCTGGCAACCGGGAAAGTCCTCGCCGGGACGCTGATCGAAGCGACCCCCACTCGAGGGTTAAAGGCGGGTCGATGGATCGCTAGTTCCGGGGAGTTTGTCATATCAACTTACCAGTGTAGGAGCCTTGAACCTCCTGCCTTCGCAGGATGGAACGGGTCCATGGTGCCACTGCCTCTCGTTCTTTGCTTACTCCCTTCTCGCCAGTCGAGAGCAGAACCGAACGGGCTGGGCTCTCCTGACTTCGTCAGGAATCTCACCCTCCTCTTTAGTTAACGGTCGCAGCATCTGCCTATGAATTCCGCTGCTCCGTCTCCGATTCGCGCCTGGATGGTGGTCGCGATACTGTGGTTCGTTGGGTGTATCAACTACCTGGACCGAGTGATGATCACCACCATGCGCGGGTCCATCGTAGAGTCGATCCCGATGACCGATGCGCAATT
>DKKJ01000284.1 GCA_002455175.1 Opitutaceae bacterium UBA6669 | reverse complement strand
TTCCGCTTTCCGCTTTTCAGCTTTTTACATGTGCCCTCTGCGGAACCCAGAGTCGAGCGACGGTGTGCCCTGTTTTATCTCAGATTTCAGCTTTTTTTCGGTGGGTTCTCGCGATTCCGTATACCCTTCAAATTAAAGGGTTTTAGTTCTGCAAAGGCCGAGTCCGCCCGCTCGCGATCGCCTGTGCGAGTCGTTCTTGCAATTGCGCCATGAGTTGAGGGTGCTGCGCGCTGACATCGGTGGTTTCGCCTGGGTCTTTGGCGAGGTCAAAGAGTTGAAATTGAGGCACCGGGGTGTTGGCCAGGGTGCGCTCGACAACCAGGTTCCGGGCCGACTTGGAGTCGTGGCGGAGCAGTTTCCAATTTCCGACGCGAAAGCCGAAATTTCCGGCCTGTCCGTTGTCTTGTTGGATTAAGTGCTCTCGGCCTTTGGCTTCTGGTTTACCCAACAAAGCGCCAGAGACATCGAAACTGTCGAGGCAGGCATTCTCGGGAAGCGTTTGGCCGGTCAAAGCAGCCAAGCTCGCGGGGAGGTCGATCGTACAAACCAGTTGATCCGAGACCCCGGGTTGAATCCGGTTCTTCCAGCGGGTGATAAATGGTGTGCGTGTGCCACCCTCATACACACTGTATTTACCGCCTCGGTAAGGACCTGCTGCGCGATGTTCGCCGCGTTTCTCAAGGGCCTGGTCTTTGTAGCCGTCGTCCATCACGGGACCATTGTCGGAGCAGAAGACGACGAGGGTCTTCTCTGCGAGACCCAGGCGGTCGAGGGTTTTCATCAACTCGCCGACACACCAGTCGAGTTGAACGATCACATCGGCACGATATCCGAGTCCTGTGGCGCCTTGAAACCGTTCGTGTGGAATACGCGGCACATGCAGATCGTGGGAGGCGAAGAAGAGAAAAAAGGGCTGGGCTTGGTTGGCCTCGATCCACTGCACCGATTTTTCCATCCACTTGTCGGCGAGATCTTCATCGCGAAAGCGAGCGGCGTGTCCACCCGTGTAAAAGCCGATGCGACTGATGCCGTTGTGAATGGTGGCGTTGTGTCCGTGCGACCAGTCCCTTTTCAAGGTGCTACGATGGGTGATACCCGTCGGGTGATCGTCGCTGGGTTTATCGTCTCCGACCCAAAGGGGATCTTTTGGGTCAAGGCCCACGACCCGATGGTTTTCGAGGTAGACCTGCGGCACGCGGTCGTTGGTGGTGGGCAGAAGAAAGCTGTAGTCGAAGCCAATTTCGAGCGGGCCGGGCTTGATATCGCCATTCCAATTGGGCCCTTCCTCTCCTCCTAGTCCTAGGTGCCATTTGCCAATCACAGCAGTACGGTAGCCGGCAGTTTTTGCAATGTCAGCGATCGTGAGGGCGTCGGGTGGCACCGTGAGTTTGCCGTTGGGCGGGGCGATCCCCGTTCCTTTTTTCCGAAAGGCGTAGCTCCCCGTCAGAAACGAATAGCGTGTAGGCGTGCAGGTCGAAGCCGAACAGTAGCCGCTGGTGAATCGCAGGCCTTCGGCAGCGAGTCGGTCAATGTTTGGAGTTTTGAAGCCTGTCGCACCGTAGCATGAGAGGTCACCGTAACCCAAGTCATCGGCCATGATCACGATGACGTTTGGCTTTTCAATCGAGCGCGCCTGAACTGTGACGATCACTGCTAATGCGAATAAAAAGCGTCGTACCATGATGATGAAGTGAGGGTGTGATGGGGTATTGAAGCTGCCTCCGTGAGGACAGATGCTCTGCTCGGGCAAGAAACCCTTAACAGGATGCGCGCTCTCCGCAGTCGTGTCACCGCTGCGAGCATGCAAGACGTTGAATTACGAATGCGGGTAGAATCTGAGGCTTATCCATGAGGCGAGACTTTTTAGGACTTCTTTTGTTTCGCGTTGCCCTGCTTGGTGTTGCCGTCGTCGAGCGGCCCGGCCATGGGAGGCGTTTCGAAAAATCGTCCTTCGTCCACCAAGCGAGGGTCGCCCGTACGGCGCAGCTCTTCCATCAAGCGAGCCTCCAGCCGGGCGCGTGCCTCCGCGTAGGTGGCGTCGTTCGCGACATTTTTGGTCTGATCGGGATCTTTTCTGAGATCGTAGAGCTCTTCCCGCGGTCGCTTGCCGTAAGCCCAATCGAAGTGCGGCTTCCACCGGGGGTCCTTGCGTACACCCACCAACCACGCTTTTGTGGGACCTNNCCGATACGGGTCGCCGATTGGCCAGCGTTCAGGGCGAAAATTTACAATATAGAGAAAGTCGTGCGTCCGGATAGCGCGTTGTGGGTAGGGGAGATAGTCTGCCCGCGCACTCTCCACGTGGCGTTCCCGTCCAATATAAACGGCATCGCGCGCGCGTTCGACTTGGCCGGAGGCCGTGCTGGCTAGAAGGCTGACCAGACTTCGTCCCGTCATCGCCGCGGGAGGGGTAATGCCCCCTGCTTCGAGAAACGTGGGCGCGAGATCCGGCAGCGTGATAAGGTCATCGATCACTCGGCCACCGCTCACCTCGGGGCCGCGGATTGCCAGCGAAACTCGCGAGCCGAAGTCGTACAGGTTGCACTTGCCG
>DKKJ01000314.1 GCA_002455175.1 Opitutaceae bacterium UBA6669 | reverse complement strand
GAGGTGATGATCCTCGAGATCGATGAGGATCGGCGCAGAATTTCCCTGGGGATGAAGCAGTGTGCAGCCAATCCGTGGGACGACTTCTCGATGAACTACAAGAAGGGCGATCGGGTCCGTGGCGCCATCAAGTCGATCACCGACTTTGGCGTCTTCATCGGTCTGCCCGGTGGTATTGACGGTCTGGTGCATCTGTCCGACCTCTCTTGGTCGCTGGCGGGTGAAGAAGCGATCCGCAACTTCAAGAAGGGCGACGAAGTGGACGCTATCGTTCTCGACGTCGATTCTTCCCAGCAGCGCATCAGCCTCGGTATGAAGCAAATCGCGGTTGATCCGTGGACCGACATCGACTCGTTCTTCAAGATCGGCGACGTGGTTCAGGGCAAGGTCACCAAGATCACGTCCTTCGGCGCTTTCGTCGAACTCAAGGACAACATCGACGGCCTCGTGCACATCTCGCAAATCAGCGAAGACCGCATCGAGAAGGTCAAAGATGTCCTCAAGCCCGACCAAGTGGTCACCGCTCGTGTCATCAAGATCGACCGTGAAGAACGCCGCCTGGGTCTCTCGATCAAGGCTGCCAACTACTCGAACGATCAGCTGGCTGCCGAGACCGCGACGTACGACGCGCTCAATCGTCAGAACACCGGCAACGACATGATGAACCTCGGGGATATTCTCGACGAGGCTCAGCGCAAGTAAGGTCGTTCCGAACGGGTCTAACCCAAATCTCGTCAAGCCCGCACATCGTTGTGCGGGCTTTTTTATTCCCATGTCTCGTCTCTCGCCTGAAACCGACCAACAAAAAAGCCGATGCGGTGAGGCATCGGCTTGAGCTAGTGGAGGAGACGAAGGCTGATAGGTCAGTTCCGATCAGCGCGTCCGGTTGATTGCGATTTCGATTCGATGAACTCGCGGATCACTTCCATGCGCTGGCGCTGACGGTCCTCGATCTCGATCTCATCTGCGGTGCGTTGGGCTTCGTTCTTGGCGATGGCCTTGCGCATCTTGGAGAGAGCGATGTTTTGCAACTGACGGATACGTTCGCGGGTCACCTTGAACTTGCGACCGACTTCTTCGAGGGTGAGCTCGTCATAGCCGTCGAAACCGAAGCGAAGGCGGATAATCTCTGCTTCGCGTGGTTCGAGCGAGTCGAGCATGGCGCGCAGGTCCGAACTTTGCATGCGTTCCTTCAAGGAGTCGAAGGGACTGACCGCATTGTCGTCGCCCACGATATCGCCGAAAGTGCCGGAATCGCCCTCTTCGCCAATCGGAGCGTCCAACGAAGTCGGGCGCACACTGACAGACTTGAGATGGGCCACCTTGCTTGTAGGAATCTGCAACTCCATTGCCAATTCTTCATCCGTAGGTTCGCGACCCAGGGTTTCGGTCAGGGCCATGGCCGTCCGACGCATCTTGGCGATCTTATCCACCAGGTGCACAGGCAAACGGATGGTTTTGCTCTGGTTAGCGAGAGCACGCTTAATCGATTGCTTGATCCACCAGGCAGCATACGTGGAGAGCTTGCCACCCTTGCGGGGGTCAAACCGTTCCACGGCCTTGATCAAGCCGAGGTTGCCTTCGCTGATCAGGTCGAGCAAAGGCAATCCAAAGTCTTTATAGTCCATCGCAATCTTGACGACCAAACGGAGGTTGGCGGAGATCATATGATCACGTGCCGCTTTGTCGCCGCGACGGATCCTCTTGGCTAGTGTGATCTCTTCTTCGATGGTAAGCAGAGCGGTCTTGCCAATTTCCTGCAGGTATAGTTGCAGACTGCTGCGCTCAAGTGGCGCAGGCGCTTCCTGCGGGGTGGGCTCAACCTTCTCCAGGAATGATGGAGGGGTGTCGAGCGAAGCGGGTTGAGAAACAACGATTGCTGACGGCGACGTGTCCATTTCGTCGTCGGCAAACGTACGGGTAGAAGTGGAGTTTAGAGCCATGACGTTTAAAAGCTGCAATTAAGTGTTGTACCTTCCGACAGCCACGACGCGGTTTGTTCCGTGGTTAGAGTCAGATAATTAGGTGGCTAACTAAAAAGCCTAAAGCGGGCCAAGCAGCCCGATTGACTTTTACCCAGGTGAAAACCCTGTTCACCGCCGTTACCGGTGGGCAATTTGACCCACAATGGGTCACTTCGACACGTTGATCGTACCCCGGTCTGTCACACTNNAAGAGGGCCGAGGCCTTGTTGATGGTTTCTTGGTATTCGGCGGCCGGCACGCTATCCGCGACTACACCGGCTCCCGCCTGAATGTGGATGCGACCATCCTTGATCAGGGAGGTGCGCAGCATGATGCACGAGTCCAGGTTGCCGTCGTAGCCAAAGTAGCCCAAGGCACCCGCATAAAAGCCGCGCTGAGACGGTTCAGATTGGGCGATGATTTGCATAGCGCGAATTTTGGGCGCGCCCGAGACCGTGCCGGCGGGAAAGGTGGCCCGCATCAAGTCATAGGCGGTCTTTCCGGGAGCGATTTTCCCTTCCACCNNCCGAAGCGACAGACGCGTCCGATGTCGTTGCGCGCCAGATCGACGAGCATGAGGTGCTCGGCGCGCTCTTTTTCGTCTGCGAGCAATTCCTTTTCCAGGGCGAGATCCTCAACCGGAGTGTTGCCGCGTTTACGCGTACCGGCGATAGGACGGATTTCCACACGCTCGTCGGTGAGCCGGACATGTACTTCAGGCGACGCCCCCACGATCGCGAAGTCCCCTGTATCCAGAATGAACATGTAAGGGGATGGGTTCACCGTGCGCAGGGCGCGATAGAGATCGAGCGGTGGGTGTGTGAATTCGGTGCTGAACCGCTGGGACGGGACGAATTGAATGATATCCCCCGAGCGGATAAACTCCTGTCCGTCTGAGACCGTTTGCTCGAACTTGGGCTGGCTGAAATTACCGGAGGGTACCTGGATCGGCCCTGGGTTGAATAGAGGCGCTGGGGCGAGTTCGCGCGGCTGGCGTAGGAGAGCAAACAAGTGTTCCAGTTCGGTGACCGCCGCTGCGTAGGCGGCAGAGGGGTCACCTTGAATATGTGCGTTTACACAGAGTCGTAGGGTCTGCTTGGCCCGATCAAAAATCAGGAGCGAATCCGAAACCATGAAGTAGAGCAGGGGGAGTTTTAGCTCATCGTAGGCGGCGGGTGGCACGGTAGGTTCGATGCGACAGNNGGAAGCTCGGGGAGCGAAACCGGATGGTACCCCTTCATCTCTTCCTCGAGTAGGGACAAAGGATCTGCTGGGGTAGGGACCGTCCGTGTGGGTTGGCCCGGAGTGCGGATCTCTGTCGTTTCTGGGCCGCACGCTAGCGTCTTACGCGGACGGCAGCCGATGAAGCTGTAGCGAGAGAGGTTTTCGCCGCCTTCGACTGACTCGAGTAGGTAGGAAGGGCCAGCATCGCGCAGTTTGGCGTAGGCCGAGACCGGCGTTTCGAAGTCCGCCATGAGGTCGGTGTAGACCGGGATGACGTTGCCGGTGTGGGCGAGACGCAAAAAAGTTTCGCGATCAGGGACGATGTTCATGGAGGAAGGGTCGGCTGGACGGATACAGGGAATGACTTTGCGAATCGGCGACGATTGTCCACGCCGCAGATGGATCATTTCCGTTTAGTTCGCTAGAGAGCGGACCCGCACAGCCTGAGGGAGTGTGCCCCGGTGCGACTCCGGGACAAAAGTTGTGGGAAAACGCGAACCGCTGTCTCTTCCTAGGGTCGCAGGCGGTGACGTCGTCGGTCCTTCTCGGTAAAATGGTGGTTTTTTACTGGCGAAATCGGCTGCGTAGGCAAATCTTCCGCAAGGTCTTAGGAACGCTTTCTTACCTTATGACGATCGAAAAACGAGTTTTGGCNNATTCTGGGATCAACCGGATTTTCCTCCTCACCCAGTTCAACACGGCCTCTCTGCACCGACATGTCCAGAGCACGTATAACTTCGATGCCTTCGGTGGAGGGTTTGTTGATATCCTCTCTGCCGAGCAAACCGAGAAGAGCGTGGATTGGTACCAAGGCACTGCTGATGCGGTTCGCCGCAATTTGGTCCATTATCGCACCTTTAGTCATGATTTGGTGCTCATTTTGTCGGGTGATCAGCTGTATCGAATGGATTTCACCAAGATCATTCAGCAGCACTTGGAAACGAAGGCTGACGTCACGATCGCTGCCATACCGTTCCCTGTTTCCCGCGTTGAAGGCCTCGGTTTGATGCGGATCAATGATGACCTTTCCATTAATGGCTTCGTTGAGAAACCCAAGGATCCTGCGGTGATCCAAAGCTTGGCTCTGAGCGACGAGCTGCAATCCCGACTGAAAAATAAATCTGAGGAGAAGCAGTGTCTGGCCTCGATGGGCATCTATGTCTTCAACCGGCAAGTGCTCGCTGAAGCTTTGGATAACTCGATGACCGATTTCGGGAAGGAAGTTATTCCGAGCCTACTAGGAAATAAACGTCTGTTTGGTCATATTTTCGAAGGGTACTGGGAAGACATCGGGACCGTGCGTGCGTTCTTCGAAGCCAATCTTCAGCTCGCGCACCCATTGCCGCCTTTCAATTTCTTCGATCAGGCTGCTCCGATTTATACGTCAGCGCGCTTTCTCCCTGCCTCGAAAATTAACAAGTGCCAGATCGACCACGTGGTGATTGGTGATGGCTCGATTGTCACTGACTCGACTCTGCATCGCTGCGTCTTGGGCATCCGCTCTTTCTTGGGTGAGGGCACGATGTTGGAAGACGTGGTGGTTATGGGCTCCGATTATTATGAGAGCGAAGAGGAGCTCGCTGCGAATGCCGCCAAGGGAATGCCTAACTTGGGAGTGGGCCGTGGCTGCAACATTCGAAAT
>DKKJ01000316.1 GCA_002455175.1 Opitutaceae bacterium UBA6669 | reverse complement strand
CAGCCGCGGTGGAGGATTTGGACGCAACGTACATTACGCTCGGCGAGGCGGCGTGCGAGCAGGCAGCTGGCGGCGAAGGTACCGGGCTGCGTGACTTCCGGGCCGTAGAGATCGAGCGTGGCTTTGCTCTCTTTGGAAAAATCCGTCAGGTCGGGAACACTCGTTTGCATACGAAACGNNGCATGAGCGAGCTGGTTGAACTTAGAAAGAGAGTCCAACATCGCGCGACGTGCGCTGCGGTCCACGCCATCAGGATCTTTTAGAAACAAAACGGGATCCCCTTGAGATCGAAGCGCCACGCCGTTGTGGGCGGTCGGCAAGAAACCACTGCTCCACATACGGGTGAAGAGAGCCTGCGCTGCGGCCTTGGACGACCATTTGGGGGTGAGCACAACGAAAGCGGGAAGATCATTGTTTTCGCTGCCCAAGCCGTAGGAGATCCAGGAGCCCAGACTGGCTCGACCCGGAAGCTCATTGCCCGTCATCAGGAACGTGCAGGCAGGATCGTGATTGATGGCGTTGGTATGGACAGAACGGATCACCGTGATGTCATCCGCCAGCTTCGCAGTCCAAGGCAGGAGCTCACTGACCCAAAGTCCCTGCTGTCCATGTTGGGCAAATTTAAAAATCGAGGGAGCCACCGGGAAGCCCGCCTGCCCGCTCGTCATGGTGGTGATACGCTGTCCTTTGCGGACGGAGTCCGGCAGCTCTTGGTTGAATTGTTTCTGGAGCGCGGGCTTGTAGTCGAACGTGTCGAGTTGGGATGGCCCCCCGTTCATGTGAAGATAGATGATGCGCTTGGCCGTCGGTGCAAAGTGCGGCAGCCCAGGAAGCGCTGGGTGCACCCGCGGAGTCGACGACGCTGCGCCCGAGATCGCCGGCGAAGCTCCGAGTCGCGGCGCGAGCCAGTTCATGGCCACTCCGCCCATGGCCAAACCTGCGCCTGAGAAAAACTGACGTCGGGTAAAATGGTTAAGGTAGGCGTGAACGGGATTCATGTCGGAAAGAGATGGGAACTAAATCGTGAAGAAGCGGGAGTGGCTTAAGCGTCAGTACGCGGAAACCTCATCGTCACGAGGTGCTCTGCGACAGGCAAAACTAATGTCGGTGGATACGGGCAATCGATAGGATTTCCTCAAGGGAGGGAGTTAATCCAGGGCGCGCTCTCGTGATGGATGCAATTTGAAACTGTAGGGAAAATGCGATTGCGGAGGAACTGAGTAGTTACCTACGTAATTCCAAAATAACGCAGGCCTTCTAGAAGTGCCACGGGGGCTCTGAGATGGGACGAAGATGAACGCAAAACGGCCAGGCGTGTGCGGTGGGGAAGTCACTTCGTCCGATTTGGCAAAGCTTTGTCACTCGGCACAGCAAAATTCGGATGCGTGACTCTCCGCTCACGGTCTCCAGCAAAAGGAGCCGTCGCGAGACGTAGAGATTGGAAGCGTTCCAGAAACGCCTAGCTGGACGGAGTGAGCGTCAGCGTATGCTGGGGAGGGCCTNNTGAGCCCAATCTTGGTGACCAGCGCGATAATAGGGCGAGAGCGGATGACCGCTTTGTCCCGCGGGCATATGGAAAACGGCATCTTTCTCCTGTCCAGGAGTGATGACCGAGCGTTGGCTGGAGCCGTCCTTGAGCGTTTGCACCCGTTGCATTCCAGAATCTCCAGGCAACGGTGGGGTAGGCATGTCGATCATCTTCGCAACCCAATCGGGAACGACCCGGCTGAAGGGGTGCCGGATGGTGATTTGATTGAGTTCCCCCCATGTCGCTTTTGATAACGAGCCTCCTCCTTTTTGAATCGATGTGGTCACGTCGTCGATCGCCGCGAGGAGCAAGTCGTCCCAGGTGGGGTACTCGGCCTCCAGGATATGCATGGGCTGCTGCTCTAATAACGCCCAGAGGGGCTGCTCGTAAGGAAGCGCTCGAAAATTGAAACCTCCCCAGACTTCGCGGCAGCGTGCAAAAATAGGGTCCATAACCCGACTGGCGACTCGTTGCCTCCAGGTTCGGACGAGTCGGTAGCTCACACTGTCGACCGTTGCGCGCCCCTGCCAGTTTTCGATCAGCCGGCGAAACTCAGCGCGAGCGGGATGTCCCTGCGTCGCTCCGGCGGTAAGGGTGTCGAGCGCTTTTTTCTGCCAGCGGTCGAGGTATTCAGCGCGATCATCCAAGGCGACGGCGAGGAAGTCGGGTGGCGCGAGGGGTTGGCGTGACGCTGTTGCGACCAGCTGTTGGGCGCGATCACTCAGCCGTCCTGCGCGTGCAGACCAGTCGTATCCGCCGTCTCCCAATACAGAGAGTGCGTCACCCCCTAGCATGCGTTGATTGGCAGACCAAAGGGCTTCGCCTGGACGTGCTCGATAGACCGGAATTTCCTGTGAGGGCACAAAGCCGTCCCAACTGCGATCGCCGTAAGCCCACGAAATGGGAAGACGCCCTGCGTGGCCAATGCGCTTGGGAAGCTTACCGGCAATAGTCCAGATCAAGGCACCGTTTTTGTCGGCCACGAAAAAATTCTGCGCGGGGATCCCCGAGCGATGGGCGACAGCGATGGCATCGTCCGCAGTCTGAGCGGTTTCCAGCTCCATTAGGGTGAGATTCACGGCACCCGGTTCGCGGAGTGCCCATTTGAATGCGAGTGGGCGCTTTCCGGGAGCTTCGGCGATGATGGGGCCCCAAATCGTCCAGCGCGTGATGAGTTCTTCGTCTTTCTCACCCTTAACGTGGATGGTCTGCCGCCGTTCTTCAAATTCGAGGACCTTGCCTGAGCTGATATAGAGTGATTCGGGCGTGACCTCGTCGACCTGAACCAAAACCAAGTCGCTGCTATCGGCGTAGCTATTGGTGAAGCCCCAGGCGATGGAGCCATTGCTTCCGGTGACAATGGCGGGAGTGCCCGGAAGGGTAACACCCGTGATGTCATGATTTTTTGGTGACGCGGCTGCTTCAGTCCACACCAAGCGTGCGCGGTACCAAACTCCGGGAGCACTGAGAGTGAGGTGCATGTCGTTTTCGAGCGTGGCAGGGGAACCGGGTGCTTTGCCTGCGATGCCGAAAGCGTNNAAAGCGTTCGAACCTAACTTCGATTCAAGGTCTTGTGCTGCCAGCTCGTCTGCTTGCCAAGGCGAGATGGGTGCCGGACGGTTCTGCAAAAAAACCGTGTTCGCAGTGGGGACCTTGCGCTGGACTCGTAAATCGATGACTCGTGGACCTGGAGGTTCGGGAAGAGGAGCCGTCGAGCCATCGAGGGCGGCGTCAGCAGGTCCGATCAGTGGAGCGAAAAAAGCGAGTCCGGTGGTGCCGAGTTGATCTCGCAGCGTCATGAGGGTGCGTTCGTAGCCCCCAGAAACGTCTTGAAGATCCAGCGCCATGGCAAAGATACAGAGGACGCTATCTTCCGGTAGCCAGAGGCGAGGAGAAGACCGTAAGACCGCATATTCCCAGGGGCGCTTCTCTGCATTGGCAATCGCGGCATTTACGCCGGCCGCATACGCTTCGAGCAATTGCCGTTCGCGGATGGGGAGTTCTTTAAATCGAAGTTGGGAAAGCGCACGTAGTTCGTGTGCGCGGGCGCCTCGATCCAGAGGCAGAGCGGCAGGGCCGAACAGCTCGGCCAGTTCGCCGGAGGCGCGACGACGGGACAGGTCCATTTGGAAAAACCGGTCTTGTCCATGGACATAGCCCAACGCATGCGCGAGGTCCTCCCTGTGGTTGCCCCGTAACGTCGGTATGCCTGCTGCATCCCTTTCGATGGTCACTGAGTTCTTGAGTCCCACCAAAGTCTGGTGACCTTCGATCACGGGCACCGTATCTCTGAACTGTGACCACAGCCATGCGAAAGCACCCAGAATGATAATGAGTGAAGCACAGAAAATGGCTCCGAAAATTCGAAGGCGGCGTTGCGTGGTGGACTGCATGTCAGGAGAAGGGTGTTAAAAAACTAACCAGGGATTGTGAGATCACTCGTTATCGCCTGGGGGGCAGGTTCGAGCTTTCCAGAGCGAGCCGGCGAAAAAATCTGCTGGATGAAGCTAGCGTCGCCAAACGTACAAGGCGGTACACACTGCTGCCATAGCAAGCGTAGGTAGGATGATCCAGGCTGCGTTGATCGGCACGCGGTAGTGTGGGATCGCCCAACCCACAATTCCGCACTTGAGCACGATCGCCAACCACCCCAACACCAACCGGCCTTCCACACGGCGGTTACGTGGTTCGCGGGCGGGACGGACGTCGACGTCTTTCACGAAGGCCAAATCATACGACTGCGTCTCTGCTGAGCCCCGCGTGAAAAGATGAAGAAGATTAGCGAACATGTGGACTGAACCGACACTACGCGCCTTTTGACGGAAGAAAAGCGGGAGAAGGAGCGTTTTACGCCTCGCTTGTTAAATAAACGGGGGACTCCCCATTAGTTGATGACGCTGGTTGGCATTAGCGGCCTGGTGTGACGCCGGGTGCGGGTGGTTGGGCCCACGTGAGAATCGGCGGGCGATATGATATTACCAATTATTTATAAAATACTTACGAGAGAACGATTGATTTTGGAATGCAGGAATGGCTCTTCTGAATTTTTTGAATGTCGTCTAATTGGTCCCAGTTCAGGACTGTTTGATTATCTCTTCCTACCTTTTTATATGATGCACGTACTTCGTACTCTCCTGGTATTTCCTGCTTTGGTAATATCGGCGGTGGCGCAATCCACGGTTCAAACGAAGACCACCGTGGAGGCGCCTGCGCCACAGGTTCAAACCCGCACGTATCAAAAGGATGGTGAGACTGTAACCGAGCGTATTACGACCACCGTCGTGCGCGAAGCTGAGTCATCGCGCAAAACCTTCAAAGCGGCGATTTTTGTCTCTAATCGCGCGGGTCGTGACTACGACGATAAGATCCCGGTACTAGAGGATTACATCTCGTCTCAGATCACAGATTTGGGGTTCACGGTTTTGACGCGTGAGGCGACGATCAACTCGCTCCGTACCTTTGATCCCGAGGTCGCGTCCCGCCCTCGGCCGGCGGATAGCCTTGATTCTCAACTGACGGAGCAATCCTCGGCTCTGCGCCTCGCGCAGAACATGGATGTCGACTACATCGTCTTGGCGTCGATCGCTGGGTTTTCGGCGACGAACAAATNNCGCGGCGTGGATACCAAATCGCAGGAAGTGACACTGCGGGTGACCTACAAAATTCTCGACGCCGCGGCCGGCGGAAGTTTGACCGGTGATACCGTGCGGGTGTCGGCGCGTGAGCAACAAACAGCCAATACGCGGACCGATCGAGGTGGACTGTTTGATGACCTATTGGACAGCGCTGCGCAGAAGATCACCTCTAGTTTAGGCACGAAGGTTGCGCAGGGAAAAATTGCGCCAGCAGCCGCCAAGCCTGGCTTTGTTTCTGTGACCATTCAAGTTGAGGCTGCGGACCTTATGATTCCCGACGTCCGTATCGGGGAGGAAAATACCGTAGCGATCAGCGAATCGAAGCATCGTGTCGCTCCTCTTAACGCGACCGTGGAGGTCGACGGNNCGGTGGGAAGTGCACCTGGACAGGTTTCGCTGCGACCAGGGTTCACCAAACTCCGCGTTACCCGGGAAGGCTTCAAGCCATGGGAACGCACGATCAATGCGGTTCAAGGTCAAACCCTCACCGTCGCACTTTCGATGAGTGAGTCTGGATTCGCACGTTGGCAGGAAGCCACGGCCTTTATCAATGGACTAAAAAATGGGGCTAAGCTGACTGATGCTCAAGTGAAAGTGTTGGAAGGGTACGGAAAGATGCTCTCCGAGAGCTTCTCTCGGATGGACACCAACGAAAACGTGAAACTCATCATTCCGGGAGCCCGCTTTTAAGTGAGGGGAATTCCCGATGCGAAACCTGCTGACGCTTGGATCGTCTTACTGAATCATCGTTTTGTTTTTCGACCTATGAAACTCTCGTTATTCTCCGCTGCCTTCCTCGCCTTGAGCTTGAGTGTGGGCGCCGCACTTGCCTCCGCCCAGGAGCCTGCACCTGCTGGAGGACTTAAAAAACTGGCGATTGGCCAGGTCAAAGTCGGCCAGGCCGTGTTAGCTGATGCGACGGACTCTGGTCGGCGAACCAAGATGTCTCGCATGACCGAAAACTTGAACGCGCAGTTGCTCGCTGCGTTTCAAGCGTCGCGTCGTTTCCAATTGGTGGGTCGTGCCGATGGAGCTGCTTTGGCCGAGGAAGCGGGTGCTCCGGGTCGAACGTTCGATTTTGGTGAGGCGGATTACTTGCTGGTCGTGACCGTTGACGACTTTCAAGACATGATGGAAACGAAGACGTTTGCCGCTTTGGGTACGACGGTGACCTCACGCACGATTCGGTTTGCCGCGATCTCCACCATTTACGATGCCAAGACCAACACGGTTATTGAAACGGCTAACATCGATGTCGCCCGGGTAGCACCGGAAGAGCAGCGAGGCGCCACCACGGGCGACACCCGTGATGCGGTGTTGCGTGAGTTGACGAAGGAATTGGCGGAGAAGACCGCTCAGCATGTGTCGGACGTGGTTTATCCGGCGCGCATCATCGCTAAAACAGACAAGACGGTCACGGTCAGCCGTGGAGAAGGAACAGGTATCGCGGCTGGCCAGCTTTGGGAAGTGTTTGCCTTGGGAGAAGAAATGAANNGACCCAGATACCGGAGCGAGTTTGGGCCGCGAGGAGTTGTCTGTCGGCAAGGTGCGGGTGACCCGTGTTACCGCGAGGACGTCTCAGGCTACGATTCTTGAGGATTTGGGAATCGATCGCGGCGCCGTTATCCGTCGCGTGGTAACGCCTTGATCCAGTGCCCCATTCCTGAGTTGATCCGGGGCTTGTTTTAAACTCCGGATCCTTCTCGTCTTAACCACGTCCATGTTTCCCCGCTTTGCGACTTTGTCGCCTTCGTTTCGTCGAAGCACTCCAGCTTCCGTTATCTTTGCCTGTGTAGGCGTGCTGGCCCTGACGGGCTGCCAAACGTACACGGCGAAAACGGAGATGAGAGACTCTGCTCTTCGCTCCGGCTCCATCTNNGTCCATCCTGCGGCAGGCTGCTCTCGCGAAGATTCCCGCGCCGGCTGACACCGCGGCCAAAGCATCGCTGACGGCAACGACCACGCCGCAGACTGCGACGAATAGTCAGGAGCCGCCGACCGAGACTGCAGCGCTGGCAGATGACCTCATTTACCTGCGGCGGAGTCTCGATGCCTTTGATCGCGCGGAGGAGAAGGTAAACATATTCGAGGAGCAGGCGAAGGTCCGTTTAGGGTCGAGTGCCACTGCGCTGTTAACCAATCAGGGCAATGTTCCGTATCAAGGTCGTGCCTACGATCGCGTGATGATGAACGCTTACAAGGCGCTTAATTACATGCAGCTCGGTGACCGCGACGCGGCCCGTGTGGAGCTGAACCGGGCTTTGCAACGCCAACGCGATGCGGTGGCGGAAAATGCGAAGCGATTGGAGCAGGCCACTGAGGAAGCCCAACAAGCGAAGCAGGGGCAAACCGGAGAAGGCAATGGGACGTCTTATGACGTGGAGAGCGCGAAAACAGATTCGCGGAGCGGACCGGCCTTCGCCGAGATCGAGGCAGAGCTCGATGCACGGATCAAACCTTACGGAGATTATGTGAATCCCTTCGTCGTTTTTCTCGACGGATTGTTTTTCATCACGCATGCGGAAAACTCCTCTGACCTGGAGCGGGCTCGCAAATCCTTCGAGCGGGTCGCCGGCATGGTTCCTGAAAACAAGTACGCCAAAGAGGATTGGCAGATGTCGGAAGCGGCGGCTAACGGACGGCTTCCCTCTGGATTGACCTATGTGATTTTTGAAACGGGGAGTGCTCCCTATCGTGAGAGCAATCGTATTGATCTACCCATATTTGCTTTCACCAATAAAGTCTCGTATGTGGGAGCCGCCTTTCCCCGCCTTAGATTCCCGAGTAGTTATGCTCCGACGCTTTCGGTGACCGTAGGTACGACTCGACTGGATACGGCGACAGTGAGTAGCATGGATTCGGTGGTGGCACGTGACTTCAAGAACGAATGGCCCGCCGTGGTCACTCGGACGATTCTCTCGACGGTCTCCAAAGCAGCCGTGGATGGAGTCGTGCAGAAACAGGCTGCCGACAAGTGGGGTGCAGCCGGTCAGCTCTTGGCCAAGGCCGCCACCGTTGCCATGGGCGCGGGCCTGAATGTAGCGGATACCCGCACCNNCGCAGCCTACCCAAGGAATTTCAGTACCTGCGGGTGGCGACGCCCGAAGATCGCACGTTAACTCTATCGGCGGGGGCGCAAACCCAGACTGTCACTTTGCTGCCCGGTGCGGTTAATGTCGTGTACGTAAAAACCAATGACAGCAGTTCACCGCTGCTGGTGAATCAATTCGTGCTCAAGCCCTGAGCTTAAATTTATTAAAGCCATGAAATCCATCCTTGCTGCTGCGTCTGTATTGGCCGGAGTTGTTTTCCTCTCAGGTTGTGCCACCAACGTGAATACCGTCTCACGTTCCGAACCGCTCGCCTCGCCTAATATGGTGAGTGACAAGCGGGTTGTCACGGATACGTCACTGGGCAGGGCGATTCGTATCGTCGGCGTAAATGAATCGGTCGTCTCCGGAAATCTCAAGAAGGTCCAGGTGACCATTGAGAATGCCAAAGACAATGCTCGGGTGATCAACTACAAGTTCGAGTGGACGAACGAGGATGGCATGGCCACGGGTGGAGTCACTGAGACTTGGAAGACGCTGCCTTTGGCCGGACGCGAGACGGTGTCGATCTCGGCGGTGGCAACGTCGCCTAAGGCGGTTGATTTCACGTTGAAGCTGCTCGAAGGGAAGTAAGGTCCCTTTTCACCAGCGGTCTGTAGCTCTATACTTCTTATTTAACCTAACCATCCTATGAACGCACGTACGTTAGTTATTTCCGCCGCAGCTCTTCCCGCGGCTCTTTTCCTTGGCGGGTGCGAAACCACCGATGCCCGCTATGTTGATTCCAAGGGCACCAGCACTATTGTGTCGCTGGATCAAATCGACATCCAAGACTGGAACAAGGCGGCCGACGAGATGGTGGCCTCCCTCCTAGCGAGCGGTGTTCTCGAGAGGGCTCCTGAGCAGCCTGCGGTCTTGGCGATTTCCCGCATCGTCAATAACACCCAACAGCAAGTGGACACCGATTCGCTGACCCGCAAGATCCGCATTGCCCTTAACCAGTCTGGAAAGACGCTCACCACCACCACGCTAGGCTTGGGTGGCAAGGCTGAGGATCCGCTGGCCAAAGACGCGGCGGAAATGCAGGCCATGCTCGGAGGTCAGAAGAAAACTACGACCCTGCCTAATTACACGCTTTCCGGCAAGTTGCTGGAAGATCGTACTCGCGCTGGCAACACGCGCCAAGTGACCTACACCTTCCAACTCGCTTTGACCACCATTCGGGATGGCCTGGCAGTCTGGGAAGATGAAAAGCAGATCACCAAGCAAGGCAGCCGCCCTTCGGTCGGTTTTTGATCTCACGGTGGGAGCGAGCGTCATCACGCGGATCGTTCACTTCTGCCTTTAACAGTTGCCTCCCCTGGCGGGAGGCATTTCTGCGCGAAGATCGTCTGGGGCGTCTCAATCATGGGATTGCCCCTTTTTTTGCCCATGGAGTCAGTGCTGGCCACGCGGGTAGTCCAGGCTCGCCAATGATGCACGTCCTCGGCTTAATTCCACGCTCATGAAGTTCGTTTCTTGGGGGGTTTTCTTAGTACTGAGCGTCATCGTACTTGGAGTAGCGCGAGCTGCCTCTGAGACGCCTCAACTTCCCGGTGTCTCGGAGCGGATGCAGAGGTTTATCGACGCGCGGGAGGTCGCTGGAGCGGTCACGGTGGTGGTGGATCGAGACGGCTATCAGCACTTTGCCACGCACGGCTATGCAGACCTGGAGACCCAACGTGTGATGCGAGCGGATACGCTATTTTGGATCGCATCCATGTCGAAGCCAGTGACGGCTGCGGCAGTCCTCCGTTTACAAGATGAAGGGAAGTTGAACGTAAATGATCTCGTTGAACGTTATTTGCCCGAGTTTGCTTCGCTGACCACGCCCAGTGGTCAACCCGCTCGGCTGACCCTCGCGCAGCTCTTGTCGCATACGTCGGGGTTAGCGGAATCGTCCGGACAGAGCGCAGTCAAGGCGGTGACCCTCGCGGACCTTATCCCTCAGTTTGTTGCCTCACCAACGCTATTTGAGCCCGGGACCCGTTGGAAGTACTCCCAATCGAGCATTAACACCGCAGCGCGTATTGTGGAGGTGGTCAGCGGACGGCCCTTTGATGTTTACCTGAATGAGCAGTTTTTCGGTCCGCTCGGGATGAAGGATACCACTTTTTACCCGACGGCGGAGCAACGGGCACGTCTCGTGACCGCTTACCGAAAAGATGCAGCTACCAACGAACTGAAAGCTTCGCCTCCGCGAATTGATATTCACGTTCGTGAGCGTCCTCCCCTGGGCAACGGTGGGCTTTTTTCCACGGCTCAAGACTATGCACGTTTTTGTCGGATGTTGCTGAACGAAGGCTCTTTGGAGGGACGGAACTACTTGAAGCCTGAGACGGTTCGCCAGATGCGGACGATCGTTACTGGCGATCTGGTCGCAGGATTTCTTCCGGGGGCTCCTGGGCATGGATGGGGACTGGGCTGTGGGGTGGTCCGCGAGCCTCAAGNNACCGCCATGTTGTCACCCGGTACGTTTGGGCATGGCGGTGCGTGGGGAACGCAGGCATGGATCGATCCCGTCAAGGGCGTCGCTTATCTCCTCATGGTCCAACGCACGAATTTCGGAAACAGTGATGCAAGCGAGGTTAGGAAAGGCTTTCAGGAGGCTGCAGCTTCTGCGCTTACCCCTTTGTCCGGCAAAAACTAGAGGACGGCTGAGGTCTATCGGGGTACCTTGCCGTTTCGGCTGTGCCTAGGGCAGGTTCTTGCAGCAAGCGTTGGAGATCGAGCGGTGCGGTGATCATAGCGAGTTCACCGCGGTGATTAAACGGCCATTGTTCTCGTGGCCGATCCCAATAGAGTTCAACGCCATTT
>DKKJ01000087.1 GCA_002455175.1 Opitutaceae bacterium UBA6669 | reverse complement strand
CTTGAACTCGTCTATGCCCTCATCCGCGAGTTCCCGCCCGTCGATCGCTCTCTCCTCCTTTTGCACCTAGACGGTATCGCCTACACAGAGATCGCCGCCCTCCACGGCCTCTCCGTCAGCAACGTCGGGGTGCGCCTCAACCGACTAAAACAAAAACTCACCTCCTCCCTTCACTCCGTCTCCCATGAACTACGCTGACATCGAATCGCTCTGGCAATCTCCAGCCAATCAACTGCCGCCTGAGAAACTCGCTCATCACCAGAAGCGCTTCCTCGCCGATCTACGAAAGAAGCACCGCGGGTTCCTCCTCTTCATCTCTAGTGTCATCGTCACCCTGACGTTAATCACGGGACGTCTGGTCTATGTTTTTCTAACCCGGTCATCAGGAGAAAATGATCTGTCTTTGCCGAACACCTGGGCCTCATTTCTACTTCTCACGCTCACCTGGATTGCTCCCTTGGTCCTGATCCTCCACTACCGCCGTCATCGAAAAAAGACGGCTGTGGATCACCCCACGTTACGCGATACAGTGGCAGCATTACTTAGCGAGAATCGGCTTTCCCGATTTCGTCTCAAACTGATCGCCTCCCTGCATGGCCTGCTCCTCGTACTCTTACCTGCCGTCGTCTGGCAGCTTCGATCGTCGGGGCGGGCAGGTGACGAAATCGTCTTCCCTGCTTTTGTCCTCTGGCCGGCAATCAGCGCCTGCATCCTACTCATCATGTTCTGGCACTATCAGAAACGACTGCGTCCCAGGCAGCGG
Organism: Opitutaceae bacterium UBA6669; assembly: GCA_002455175.1. Classification (GTDB taxonomy): domain Bacteria; phylum Verrucomicrobiota; class Verrucomicrobiia; order Opitutales; family Opitutaceae; genus UBA6669. Next base: position 3,827 of record DKKJ01000087.1, on the reverse strand, counting down.
CAGCTCGAAAGCCTCTTGAAGAACTACGAATGAAGGTCCAGCGCGGAGAAATAGGCTACTCACGGAGGTACTGGTATTCAGTCCGTACCGGTATCCAGAACTTGGCGGTGGCAGGAGCTTGGATAGGGTCGAGCACCCCTTTTGTCCGACCCGCGTTCATGTTCCTGCCTTTCTCCTTCCTCTGTGACTTGTCCTCGACGACTCGGGACAATCGTGGAGGACAAAAAGCCCCCCTTAAAATGGCCTCGATCCCCTTCTCTCGCCGCTCCTTCCTTCGGAACACGGCAAGCGCCTCACTCGCACTCGCTGTCCCCACCCTCCCTCTTCGAGCTGCTCAACCTACTTCCTCGAGCAACCGACCCGCTCCTCGTGAAAAGGAATTGAAAGCAGACGTCGTTGTCATCGGAGCCAGTTTCGGAGGGGTTTCCGCAGCGCTGGCCGCCTTACGCATGGGACGTCGGGTAATCCTCACCGAAGAGAATGCTTGGATCGGGGGTCAAGCTACCACTCAAGGTGTGCCTCTCGACGAACATCCCTGGAGTGAGGAGTATGGTCGCACGCAAAGTTATGCCGATTTTCGCAATCGCGTGCGTGCCTACTATCGAAATAACTACCCGCTAACGGACGCGGCACGGCGCGATCCTTTGCTCAACCCCGGCGCAGGCTGGGTCAGCAAACTTTGTTTTGAGCCACGCGTCGGTCTAGCCGTGATTTACGACCTCCTGGCTCCCTACCTCTCGTCCGGCCGTCTCCGCCTCTTCACTCGACACGTGCCTACCGCCGTCGCGCGCCAAGGCGATCGCCTCACGTCGGTCACGGTTCGCGATGAACACTCCGGACACTTCCGGCAATTGCACGCCCCTTTCATCATCGACGGCACGGAATTAGGCGATCTTCTGCCGCTGGCTCAAATGGAGCATGTCATCGGCGCCGAGTCACAACGTGAGACCGGTGAGCCGCTCGCTGCCGAAGGCGATGCGATTCCAGAAGACCAGATGGTGTTCACGCACATTTTCGCCCTGGACCATCTGCCGGGCGAAGAACACGTGATCGACAAGCCGCGTGACTACGACTTCTGGCGCCAAGCCAAGAGCGCGCGTGGAGACTTTCTCAAATTCAGAATCCCCGACCTTTTTGGAGAAAAACAAAATCACTTTGGTGCGCCGGCACGACCCGGTAGCTATCGAGTAAGTACATGGAACTTCCGTCGGATGCTGTGCCGCGACAACTTCACTCCAGGTAGCTTCCCCAGCGACCTCACCGTGGCCATTTGGAACTCCAACGAATACAGTCAAGGAGTCCTGTGCGGAGTGTCCCCCGAGGAACAAAAGAAACACTTTGAAGGAGCTCGTCAGCTCAGTTTGAGCCTTATTTACTGGCTTCAAACGGAAGCCCCCAACTCTACAACAGGAGGCGTCGGCTATCCGGGTTTGCGTCCGAGAGGTGACTTCTTCGGGACCGAAGATGGACTCGCTCAATCCCCCTACATCCGGGAATCGCGCCGCATACGCGCCGAATTCACGATCCTCGAACAACACTTCCGCACCGATCAGCCTGGCAACAAAAACGGCCCAGTTCTTTACCGTGATTCCGTTGGCCTCAGTGGATACCGCATCGACATCCACAAACCCACTGCTCCAGGAAAGCCCAGTATTACGGAAGCCGTGCATGGAAAACATTGGCTGCAACAGATTCCGCTAGGCGCCTTGATTCCCGTTCGAGTCGAAAACTATCTTCCTGCCTGCAAAAATCTCGGGGTAACGCACGTGACCAATGGGGCGTTTCGCGTTCACCCGACCGAGTGGAACATTGGGGAAGCTTCCGATGCTCTGGCAGCATTTTGCTTGGAACGTCGCTTAGCCCCGCGCCAGGTCCTCAAAACCCCGGGCCACCTCGTTGACTTTCAGCGCGAACTCGTGCGTCAAGGGGTAGAACTCGAATGGCGACACATGGCCACGGCCCGCTCGTACTTCAGTCACCACAATCTCGAACTAAAAGACGCCGACACCTACTACTTCGGCGAAGCCTCCCGCCTGCCTGCCCAACGCAGCTAAGCCCACTTTTGGGTCATCGCTCTCTTCTTCTTCATCGGAAATCGCTACTATGTCTGCTCCGAGTACCACCCTCCGCACCCAGGTCCTTGTCATCGGTTCAGGAGCTGCCGGCTTAACTGCGGCTCTTGCGGCCGGGCGCAATGGCGCCGACACCCTTTTAGTCGAGTCAGCCGGCTTTCTTGGCGGGANNCGTTGCCTTGGTTGGGGTTCCATGATCGCGACTATCGCCTGATCGTGAAAGGCCTGCCTCTGGAGTTCTGCCAACGGCTCCAAGCACTCGAAGCCGCTAGCGCTTTCGAGCTCGATCCCAAGTGCGCGTCCGCCATCAGCGTCAATTCTCACTGGTGGAAAATCCTTGCCATGCAGTTGGTGCGCGAGGCCGGCGTGCGCCTACTGTTGCACACACAAGTCGTCGAAACCCTGCGGGACGGCGACCGGATCACTGGAATCATTGTCGAAAACAAATCAGGACGCCAACGGATCGAAGCCAATGTGACCATCGATTGTAGCGGCGATGGCGACGTAGCGGCTCATGGCGGTGTCGCTTGGGAGAAAGGTCGAACTGCCGACGGTCTCGTGCAAGCGCCGACTCTCGTTTTCAAACTCGCTGGAGTAGATCGAGCGGGCTTCATTGCCGGGTGTAAGGACCCGTCCATCAAGTACCGCGAGTGGATCGCGCCGTATCCAGAACTCTGGGAGAAAATGATGCAGCGGATTGATCGCATGCAGGTGATCATCTGCGGTGGATACGCGGGACTGATCGAACGNNCAAACCCGTATCGTCGGAGTCAAACTCCATCGCCCCGATGAATTCCTGGTGGTGATGACGCGCGTGCTCGGTCTCGACCCTACCAATACTAGCAGTTTGACCGACGCGTATACTCGCATCTATGAGCAGATTCCCATTCTCGTGCGCTTCTTCAAGAAATGGGTGCCCGGCTTTTCATCGTCCTACTTAGGAGAAATCGCCCCGATGCTCGGAGTCCGTGAAAGTCGCCGTATCCTTGGTGACTATGTGCTCACCGCGGAGGATTTGGTGGCTGGCCGGCAATTTGAGGACGCCGTGAGCATGGGCGCGTATCATATCGATATTCACCGCCCCGCCGGCACGTGGGTCGATTCCCACAATGTACGAGCCTACACGATTCCGTTCCGGAGCCTGATCGCCCGCGACGTCGACGGCCTCTTGATGGCAGGTAAATGCCTCTCCGCGACTCACGAAGCGGTCGCCTCCACGCGTGTGATTCCGATTTGTATGGGTCAAGGTCAGGCCGTGGGAACTGCGGCCGCTCTGGCCGTACGGCAGGGTGTCAGTCTGCGTCAGCTGTCGATTCAATCCCTGCAAGACACCCTCGCCGCTCAAGGTGCAGAATTTGGCCGCACCGTCGGCGATCCTGACTGGGCCGCGATCGAAGAGGTGGGACAACTTCCCTTCGACGAACCGCCAACGACCGGGGACAAAGACTCCGCCTCCTCGGTCGGCAGTGCCTGGGTCGGAGCGGCGGCGAAAAACTGAGCAGAAAAAGCGGAAATTTAGAAAAGCTGAAATTCTGAAAGCTGAGAGCCGCACCCGATGTCGCGCTGCGTCCTCGGGTGCGGATGGGAGGTTTTCCCGTGAACTATCGCCTTGGCGTGGCTTGATTGCCGAAAAGGTTGAGAGGCATACCCTCAACTCAGTCGGAATCGAACTCAATCCGGACTCGACAGAGCGAGTCCCTCCTCCAGACCAACCGGCCTCCCCAATCCGCTTTCAGCTTTCCGTTTTCAGCTTTT
>DKKJ01000046.1 GCA_002455175.1 Opitutaceae bacterium UBA6669 | reverse complement strand
GCCCCACCCGCTCCGGCGGCGGAAACACTAAAGACGTTATAGATTGACTCCTGACAAAAGCGCCTGGACTTCTTCCGCTCCCTCTTTGGTCCACATTCGACGTAGAACAAATTGATTGGCCTAGTCAGGCTTATCCCATGCCGAGCCGTTCCGTCACCCATTGTCTACCGCTTCGACGGATACACCAAAACGCGGTCATGAATCAGGAGAACCAAGTCGTTCACTCCATCGCCGGTCACGTCAGCGATGATCGTTTCCCGGGGCTCGAAATTGCCTCCTTTGCGCTGCTGCGCATGAGCGTCCGTTTCAAACACCTGGAAGTGGAGTCGGCTTTGCCAGGTGCCGCTTTCATCACGGCTCAAGAATTCCAGAACGTTGTGCACGGGGTCAATACAGGCGAGGTCGATTTGGCGGTCGCCGTTGAGATCGCCTGCGATCACGTCACTGTAACTGATTTCCGGAAGATCTGTGGCATAGCTGGTGCCCTCAGTCAGGTAGAGGCTCTCTGTTCNNACGGCAGCCACCAGAAACGGTCGCGCCCCCACAGGAACAGTTCCCTGCGACCGGATTTTTCGTCGTAACGCATGTCCGTTCCCACGAGATCAATTTTACCGACGGGAATCGACTCCACGACCTGATAGACCTTCTTGTCGTCTGCCCGCAACACTTCCAATCGCTCTCCTTTCTTGTCATAGAGCACCACCCAAGGAGTCGCACCTTTTTCTGCAGGCAGAACAAAGGAGGCAAGTACGTCGGCACTGGGATCACGCGCATTGTACTGATCCACTACCACGAGTTCCTTGTCTTCGTTTAACTTAAGAGCTCGCGCAAATCCCTGCCGGGCGACGAGCAGCTCATTTTTACCGTCCCCATCAATATCGCCTAAGGTNNAAGGTCAAGGCGGACGCATCAAGATTGTCCACGAGTCCCTTCCGGAAAGCAGCGCCACTGGACGCGTCCGTAAACTTCAGTTGACCGCTTTCGGATGGAGTTTGAATCCATGCCCGCATGGGTTCCAGCGCGGTAAACACCAGCAGATCGAGCCGTCCATCCTGGTTGACATCCACCATGCGCAGGGCCTTGGGATCCGTTCTTGTACCTGAAACCTCGATACTTTGCACCAACTCAGCCACGCCACTGCGGCGTGTCCAAAGATCGATGGTCTTCTTGCTCTTCTCGTCGCGAAGGACTGCGAGCCAGAGTTCGGATCCTCCCGCTAGAGGACCTGCGGCCAAAGCGAGCGGCTTTCCGGTGGTCGGCAAAGGTTGTGGATACGAAAACCGGCCATCCTTTCCCAGAGAAGCCACCCCGACCGTTTGCTCCTTGGGACTCGCCACAAAAAGATCCGCCCGGCCATCGCCATCCCAATCGCCGCTAGCGAGCGCACGCACATCAGCCAGCGAGGGAAAGCGCTCCGCCGCACCAAAACTTCCATCCTTTTGTCGACGATAGAGAATGCCCTGGGCTCCATCGGGATCTCCTACCGCGATGTCCTCACGCCCATCTCCATCGAAATCACCCAGAGCGTAACTCGCCGCCAGTTTGGCATTGATCCGAGGACTAAAGACGCGCGGCCGCAGGTCAGAAAGCGGAGTGGTCCCCTGCCCTTTGCGTTTCTCCAGAGTAAACTGCGCGATATGTCCGGTCTGATCCTGCGCATACGCAAAACGCAGCGGCGACTTCGAAGAGGACTTGGCAATGACTTGCAGCGTGCTCCGCGCAGGCTTGAGGGGAAAGGATTGTTCTGGACCGAACTGACGCTCCGCTGCCTGCAGGCGCACCCTCAAACCATCGCGATTGGACGCGTTCAGGTAGACGATGTCCAAACGTCCATCGCCATCAACATCGACCACTTCAAGTCCATACGAACCGTCGTCGATCAGCGCCATCCGTTCTGGCGAGAGAAAACCATNNGAACGATCCTGATAAAAAACCGCGAGCTCCTTGAGGCCCAACATGACGAGGTCTTGGCGCCCATCACCGTCCACATCCGCGGCGCGAAGGCTGCCAACAAACGCGAGAGGAGCGGGCGCATCACTGATCTTTTTCTCCAACCAGGATCCATCTGGCTGCTGGTAACGGACGGTCAACGCCTGCGGATCACCAGAGTAAGCGAGGTCTGGCCGGCCATCCCCGTTGAAGTCTGCCACGACGAGGTCCATCATGGTAACACCGGTAGTGATCCTCACCTTACGAAAACGAGCATCCTCTAATTCGGGTTCCCAACGATTGGTCGCCACGCGCCTCGCCGGCGCCGGCACAGGTGCACCAGGTTTGATTTGATACAGAAGCTCGATCGCCGCGCGGTCGTTGTTGATCACCACGAGGTCGTTTAACTTATCGCCGTCGAGATCCACGGACGAAAGNNAAAGCGCCCGTGTATTCCAATCGAGCTTCACCACGTCAGGCGCGGAAAGCACGATCGTCGCGTCCGCTGCGACCACCAATGAGGAAGCGACAAAAGAAAAGGCCCCCACCCCCACCCAGCAAAGGGCTTTTAGCGCGATCCGCACACTCATGGTTTGGGATACTCGAGACGGGAAACCCCGTGAAGCCCAGTAGCGTCGCGGCGAGAATAACTCACACTTCCGCTCCAATAGCGCTCGATGAGCTCGCGGGACGGTTTTTCACTGGCGTCGACCGAAAACCGGAACTTGTTCGAGGCATCTGCATCGTCATCGGGATCCGCTGGGTGCGGAGGCGGGATCTTGGCCAAGGTCTCAATAACCGCCGAGATCAACACCGCAACGTTCTGGCTCTGGAAGCTGTTGGCGTCTTCAGGCACCCGCGCGAGGGCCGCCTTGGTCGTTTCTTTATCCCAAAAGCTATCAC
>DKKJ01000256.1 GCA_002455175.1 Opitutaceae bacterium UBA6669 | reverse complement strand
GATGCGAGGCCAGACGCCAGCGAAGATCCGAGGGGACTTCGCGGGGGTGGGGGGTGGCCAAGCTGAAGCGTCAGTCATGAGCAGAGAAAGTGAAGTCGCCTACGTGAGGGAGAGCGTTGAAGGATGGAAGAAAGGCACCGGCACCGCGATCGTGTGAGTGATCTTTAAACGGTAGTAGAGGAAAAGAAGCCACGTTCGCTGCCTTCTGCAGCAGTCGCAACCCCGGAGATACCGTGTAGGCGGATAAGCGGCGCTGGGCCTTCATCGGACCGCACTGAATCACTTTGTTCCGCTCATTTTTCATCCGAGGCATGAAAGGTGCTGATACATCTATGATTTCTAGTCATGCGACCGCCCAAGGATCATTTTAGCCAGCTTTTGACGTCTCGAAAAACTGAGACGGAGAGAGTGCAGTTAAAATGCGACGACGCTTTGGTGCATAATATGCTGACGAGCAGATGGTTGCTTTGTTCAGCGCCCAGCCTTCACACCCGCATGGGCATTTTGAATCACGGGTGCCAAAATCGTTATCCAGCCGAGCGGGATTGGGCTGAGGCCGCCTTTAACCTGCGGTCTACGCGTCCAGCCGTCCGCACCCAGTCTATTTTCCCTCGAAGTTTTAAATGGTCCGCGCGCCCAGCCGGTGAGCCGGAGGGTGGGGAGCCTTTGGATGAAGGGGTGAAAAACAATGGGCCCCCGCGGTTCCGTCGTCGGTTCGTTCGTTAGTCGTCTCTCATCGATTCCTTCCAACCCGTTCAGACTTCTTCCTTCATGATAACCTTCCTCCTTCGTCCCGCTCGACTTTTGTCGAGTCTCCTCTTTTTCGCCTGTGCGGCCGTGATGGGCCATGCTCAGGCCCCTGCAGCGGCTCCCGCTGAGCCGACAATTGAGCAACGTATTGCCGACCTCGAAGCGTATGTAAACAACACGGCTCGTACGCCGGATGTGGCTTCGAAGATCCCCGGTCCCGGCCCCGGTCATAACGCCTGGCAGATGGTCAGTACCGCCCTCGTTATTTTCATGACCCTTCCCGGTTTGGCCCTGTTCTACGGTGGCTTGGTTCGGAAGAAAAACGTGCTCTCTGTCCTCGCTCAGTGTTTGGGCATTGCCGGGCTAGTGAGCATCCTGTGGTGGGCGATTGGCTACAGCCTCACCTTCTCGGGAGGAAACGCCTTTATTGGGGACACCGCCATGATGTTCCTCAAGGGAGTCGAGCCGGGTAATGTCGGTGCCGGCTACTATTGGATCAGTGATGCGATGTGGGCCATGTTCCAGTTGAGCTTCGCGATTATCACGCCTGCCCTGATCATAGGCGCGATCGCTGAACGCATGAAATTCGCGGCGGTCCTCGCATTTGTGACGCTGTGGATGTTCGCAGTGTATTTCCCCTTTGCTCACATGGTCTGGTCAGGCACCGGCTTCATGNNGGCTTCATGTGCGGACCTCTCAATCCGAACGCTGGGATCAAGGCGATCGACTTTGCAGGTGGCACGGTGGTGCACATGACCTCTGGCTGGAGCGCACTTGTCCTCTGTATCATTCTCGGCAAGCGGTCGGGTTACGGCAAGGTTCCGATGCCCCCGCACTCGATGGTGCTGTGTATGGTGGGTACCGGTATGCTCTGGGTGGGTTGGTACGGCTTCAATGCCGGTTCGGCGCTCGGTGCTGACGCGATTGCTTCGAATGCTTTTGCTACCACCACGTTGGCAGCAGCGATCGCTGGTTTCGTTTGGGCGATGGCTGAATGGGTCACCCGCAAGCACGCCAGTGTGTTGGGCTTCTGCTCGGGTGTCGTTGCCGGTCTCGTGGTGATCACCCCTGCTGCTGGTTTCGTTACCATGAGCTCCGCAGTGATCATGGGTGTGCTCGCGGGCATCATCCCCTTCATCGCCGTCGCTTACCTCAAGAAGATGCTCGGATATGACGACGCGCTCGATACCTTCGGCGTGCATGGCGTCGGTGGCACCTTGGGCGCCATCCTCACGGGCGTGTTCGCTGATGAAAAGGTCAACTCCGTGGTAGGTGGCCTCAAGGACGGTCTCGTTATGGAACAGATCAAGGCTGTGGTCGTGACGATCATCTGGAGCGTAGTGGCTACGACGGTGATCGCTCTGATTGTCAAGGTCACCATCGGCCTGCGCGTCACTCCGGAGGTCGAATCTGCTGGCCTCGATGTCAGCGAGCACGGCGAAGAGGGTTACATCAACTAATCGATAACCCACTATTCCTCACTCATCATGAAACTCATCATCGCCATCATCAAACCCTTCAAACTAGAAGAAGTGAAGGAGGGTCTCACGGAAATCGGCATCGAGGGCATGACCGTTACGGAGGTCAAGGGCTTTGGCCGTCAGAAGGGTCATACCGAGATGTACCGGGGTAGCGAATACACGGTGGACTTCCTTCCCAAAGTCCAATTGGAGATCGTCGTAGCCGACGACCTCGCGGACAAAGTGGTCAAGACCATCGTTTCAAAAGCGAAGACGGGCAAAATCGGGGACGGCAAAGTCTTCGTCCTCCCCGTGGAGCAAGCCATTCGTATTCGTACCGAAGAGACCGGCGATAGCGCCATTTAACCACCGGTCGACTCGTCCACCGTCGCTGCGCCCGAGAGACGCGCACGACGGACGGGCCNNGTCGTTGCTAGGAAGGCGAATTGACTGGCGCTGTTTGCTTTCGGGGTTCTGGCGGTCACAACTCTCGCGCCGTTGGCGCACCAACGTTTCCTGCCGGCCACAGGTAAAACCCAGGCCATGACAGTCGGAAACCGCAGGTCGCGACGGTTCCATAGTCGATTGAGTACTGATTTTACTGACGCCCTTTCTCCGACAGCGCANNCGCAAGCGGAGGTTCGACCGAGTGACGGAACTGTGGTGTGCGAGTAGAGTCAGCGGGTGATACGATCTTGTTTCGTCGGCAAGCTTGGCCTGTCTTCGAGCAACCCGAGCTTAGGCCCACGGTACCCGGCAGCGCTGCTGCCGGGTTAATTTTTTCCTGTCGTATGCCTACTGTCCGCATCGGCATTTCTGGATGGCGTTACCCGCCCTGGCGAGGCGTGTTTTATCCCCAAGGCTTGCCGCAGCGGAGCGAACTTAATTATGCCTCCCGGCTTTTTCCTAGCGTAGAAATTAATGGGTCATTTTATTCCCTACAGACCCCGTCAAGCTATGGTGCGTGGGCTGAGGCGACGCCGGATCGGTTTCCNNAAGGCCCGCGTTTTATTACTCACCTAAAACGTCTTCGCGATATCGAGATCCCCTTGGCCAATTTTTTTGCGTCAGGCGTGCTTAGGCTTGGATCCAAGCTAGGCCCGCTTCTTTGGCAATTTCCTCCCTCGTTTCGCTATGATCCGGAAAAAATGGATGCGTTTTTCCGGCTCCTTCCCCAATCCGCTGATGACGCTTTGCGCCTCGCGAAGCGATGTGATGGCCACCTGAAGACGGCGCCTTGGCTCAAAATCGAACGCTCTCGATCCCTGCGCCATGCGGTTGAAATTCGCCACCCATCGTTCGAGACAAAGGAATTTGTCGTGCAGTTGAGAAAGCACCGCGTTGGCCTCGTCGTGGCCGACACCGCGGGCCGTTGGCCTTTCATGGAGGATGTCACCGCTGACTTTGTCTACGTGCTTTTGCACGGCGATGTGGAGCTCTACGCCTCAGGTTATTCAGACCGAGCACTCGATCGCTGGGCTCAGAAGATAGCTGACTGGAAGGCAGGACGTTCGCCAGAGGGCTCAAAGCTGAGCGCTGAGCGTATGGGTCACCGGAAAGCCGGACGTGATGTGTACGTGTACTTTGATAATGATGTGAAAGTTCAAGCTCCTTATGACGCGATGAAACTCGCTCACCGTCTTGGCCTGGGGCCGCCACCGGTTCATGTGCCGTTACCAGAAGAGATCAGCGAGGTTCCCCGCACCCGTTGGCCGATGTACGCACAACGAAATGGAAAGAGCCCGAAGCGCGTGGCGAAGTGATCTCGGGAAAAGCTGAGGGTCGTTGAGGGGTGACTTTCCGGCCACGTTGGGCGTGAAAAAACCGCTGCGATGCGTGCAGCGGTTTTCGCAAAAGGAAGAAGGGAAGAGGCTGGCGGCCTTAGCCGACCTGCAGCTCGTTGCGGCAGAAGGCGAGCGCGCGGGCGATTTCCTTCATGCGGTCAGAATCGTCGGGCACTTTGTATTCAAACTCGATCGTGCCTTGAATGGGCCAACGGTTGTCGCGGATGAGTCGGAGGACATCGCCAATCGGGGTATCGCCTTGACCGAAGGGCGTGTTGGGGCCTTCGCGGAACTTTCGGTCTTTGAGGTGAACGTGGGTGATTCGGTCAGCATGTTTCTTGATGAAGGGCACGGGTGAGACGTTGCTGCCCGCGATAAAATGTCCGATGTCGACATTGGCGGCGTGATATTTGGCGTAGGTGAAGGCCCACTCCCAGATTTGTGCGGTGGTCGAGGCGTGACCGTGGTAAGCGACCCAAAACTGATGTTTGTCCGCAAAGGCTCCCACTCGCTTCACCTCGTCTTGATCAAACGAGATCTCCGAGGAAATGGCCCGTGCGCCCACGGCTTTGGCCAACGCAAAGCTGTAGTCGAGTTCGTCGTCGGAGAGTTTGAAGATGTTGTCGACTTTAAGGATATCGAGCACCACGCCGCCTTCGTCGTACATGCGTCGGAATTCCTTGGCTCGGCTGAGCGGAGCAGACATACGCCAGCTTTTCAGGGCAGCCGCTTTTTCCGCCAATTGAGCGGGCGTCGAAGGGTCGTTTTTAACCCGTGGAGCGATCAACTCGGGAGCGACTCCCATGTAAGCCTCAATGGGTTGGGCTCGGAGTTCGACGGCGCTGAGATTGAGAGAAGCACAGCGCGCGAGGATTTCGGCCCCGCTCAACGTGGGCAGGCCGAAGCTGTAAGGGACGTTGATCCCGAGTTGGACCCCTCGGACAACCGAATTCGGTTTCGTTACCGTGGGTGCGGTGGTGGCAGCGACTGCACGCGGGGCAAAAGCTGGGAGCAGAGCTGCGCCGGGCAGGGCCGAGAGAGCAAGTTTGGCGAAATCGCGACGAGAGTAGGAGGGCATCGTGGTTAAAGTGAAACGAAGTGATGGGGAGACTGCGGGGAGGTAGCCTTGCGCGCAAGGGTGGTACGAAAGAACCGTCACAGCAACCATTCGATCGGCAGAAGCGAGGTCAGGGTCACTACAGCCCGGCGCCACAGTTTGGCATTGGGCTCTTTTTTGTGGATACGGATTTCGTCTCCCACGGTCTCCACCCACTGTAACCGACCCAACTTTGCTCTGCGTACCGAGTAGGCTTGGTCGCGTAGACCCTTTTCGAGGTAGGAAGCGATTCCCTGCGCGAGTGCTGTACTTTCGATGACAAAGCCCATCTCGGTGTTGAGTCGGGCGGAACGCGGATCGAAGTTGAAAGAACCCACGAAGGACCGGATCCCGTCCACAGAGAAGGTCTTGGCGTGCAGACTGGAACCCGAATTCCCCACTAAGCCGCGATCGCGAACGGTGGGCCCAGAAAAAGCGCGTTTCACCTCGTAGAGGCGGATACCGGCCTTGAGGAGTGTATGTCGCCACTTGGCGTAGCCGGAGTGGACCGCCGCGACGTCGGTCGCCTCGAGGGAGTTGGTGACCACGGTGATGGTGACGCCCGAACGGGCCAGATTTTTTAGAAAACGAACACCGGTCGCGGTTGGAACGAAGTAGGGTGAGATGAGTTGAAATTCCTTTTGCGGAGTGCCCAAGGCCGTGCGAAGGCGGTCGGGGAGGAGCGCGCCTTTGGCGGCTCGGCCAAGACCCTTGGCTGGATCATCACTGACCATGCGCACCTCCGTCCACTCGAATGCGAGTTCACGCGCGAGCAGATCACGCACGAAGGTTTGTTGAGCGAGCGCCTTTACGAAACGGGCTGCGTTGGGCAGCGTAGGTGTCGCGATTAAGCGTTCCCGCCACTGGAGAGCGGCGACGTTTGCCACTGGAGGAAGAATACGTTCGGCGGGGTAAGACGAGTCACATGCCCAGTAGCGATCGAAGTCAGTTGAGACGTCACGAACCACTGGACCCACTGCGAGCACGTCTAAATCCACAAAATGGAATTCCTCACTCGAGCCAAAGTACTCATCACCGATGTTTCGACCTCCGATGATGGTGACTTGNNGGTAACCGAAGGCGCGCCAGGATCGGAAGACGAAGGGGTTGAAGAGGCGGACTTCGATTTGGGGATGCTGCGTAAGGGTCGCGAGGATCGGGTCCATCCCCACGGTATTGTTGTCATCGAGAAGGAGCCGCACGCGGACGCCCCGATCCGCGGCACGCAAGAGTGCTTCCAGGAGGAGACGGCCGGAGAGGTCTAAATGCCAAATGTAGTATTGCAGGTCGATCGAACGTACGGCGGCATCGATGATCCAGACCCTGGCGGCAAATGCATCCCGTCCATCCACCAAGGGGTAGATACCCGACTGGCCAGGATGAGCGCCAACGGGTGCCTCCACNNAACACTCGTATCGGTATACGCAGCTGATGGGCGGCGCTGGTCGAGTGAGGGGAGTCTCAGCATGGCTTCACACTAGCCCGAGGCATTAGACGCGTCGAGAGGCGGTATCGGGGAACGCCTCGTTAAACCGTTGATGACAATGCAGCAGAACCACGGATTGGAGAGCGGGAAGCGCAATTCGTTTTCTAATCAGGTCGATTTACTCCAGCCGCGCGGCGACTACTCAGTGACGTCCCGTAATCACCGCCCCTGTTCTTTTGGACAACGTTCCCTATCTTGCTGCCATGTTGTCCGTCCCGCTTCCTTGTTTTACCATGTCCCTGCTTCTGCTGGCAGCTGCTTCGGTGGCCCCAGCCGGTTCTATCGGCCTTTCCGAAGCCGGAGGATTCAATCTCCTCGTTTGGGGTAATGCCACGCTCCTGAACTCCGATACTGAAGGATCGGTGGCAGTGGGAGGTAATGCCTCGTTTAATTCGTATTCGATCGGTACGCAGTCGCCGGCAGCGAATTCGAGTACTGGAGTTTTTGTCGTCGGTGGAAACCTTACGGCGAATAACGGGCAGGTTTCTCGAGGGAGTGTTTACGTGGGTGGAACGTATTCGGGGCCCGGTTACAACTTGACCTCGGCTCCTGGTTCGGGGGTTTCCTCTGGTTTAGGCGCGGGAGGCCTGCCCTTTGATTTCTCTTCGGCGCAAAGTGCCCTTTCAGGCAAGTCGACAGCCTATGCCGGATTCGCCGCCAACGGCCTGGCGCAGATGGATTTTTCCACGTTGACCCTGACCGGGACGGATACGGGTCTAAATGTTTTCAACATCACCGCGAGTCAGCTCGCTTCGGCCAGTGGGCTGGCGATCAATGCGGCGCCTGGCTCGCATGTTTTAATCAACGTTTCGGGTTCGGTGGCAGACTTTAGCAGCAAAGGAATTTGGGGTACGTTTGATCGCACTCAGACCCTATTTAACTTTTATCAAGCCACCTCTCTCGAAATGAAAAATATCGGGATTGAAGGTTCGATCTTGGCGCCCTTTGCCGATGTCAAATTTTGGAGCGGCCAGATGAATGGGCAATTGATCGCCAATTCTTTTCGTGGTGAAACGTGGGGCGTGGGCGAAATGCACCAGCATCCCTTTGTCGATCAGCCTTCCTCGCACCCGCCCCAAAGCGTGCCGGATTCAGGGAGCACAGCTTGGTTGGCTCTTCTGACCTTGGTGGGGTTAGTGGCGGCGCGCCGCTGGCAGGTTGGCCGTCGCTGAGCGGTCCATTGCGCTTCGATTAAACCTCAGGCCCGGCGATCGCTCGTCGGGCGAGAGAGGATGGTTTTGCCGGGGAGCCAGACTCCGTCGGAGAGGATTCGCCAAGGCGTGGCGGGAATGCCGCGTTCGTTTCGATGAAGCATCCCCACCAACGTATCCACGGTCATCGCACCGACCCGGCCTACCTTCTCGTCGATCCCGCCGATGGTCGTGTCACCATGAGGAATCGACGCCACCGCAAGGCTGACGTCTGCCGGGACACGTAGTCCTGCGTTCTCCAGCCAACCCCTGATTTCGTAGGCCTGGCGAGCGGCCACAATGACCGCGTCTGGCTTCTGCTTTCGGAACCAGCGAAGAAACGTGGGGGCGTCCAGATTCTCGGCCAAGAGAGGTGGTAAACGCACCACAGCAGAGGGCAAGTCGTGTTGGGCGACCCAGTATCCGCCCAGGTAGTTGTGATCAACGCGCTCGTCATTGGCGGTCGGCATGGCGAAACCAATACGATGATGACCCAGGGTGTGTAGACGTTGCACCAGGAGCTTCATGTTTCTGAACTGATGGTTCATCACCACGTGAATCTGCGGACGCGCCAACGTATGGCCCAGAGTGACTGCGGCGAAGTGCTCCCACTGAAGGGACAGCTCGCCCTGCGGGCGTGGCAACGGAGCGATAATGAGCCCCTGGATACCGCGTGCCAAGAGAATGGTCGTAAGCCGTGAAGCGGAGATCCCCGGCTCGGTCGCCCAGATTTCTGCCAGCTGGTAGCCTAGTTCCTCCGCGCGTTGCTGGGCACCGTGGAAGTATCCCTCGGTTTGAATCATTCCGCGCCACGCCGCGGCCTCAGGAAAAGCGGTAACCCAGGCAAGGGTACCGTGAAATTGCGAAGGCGCGCGCTCCACTCGGTACGCGTTGAGCGCGGCGAGCATAGGGTCGGGACGGTAGCGGTGCTTCTGGGCCAGTGTTTGGATGCGAGCACGGGTCTTTTTGGGGATCGATGGGTGATCACGTAGCGCTAGAGAAACGGTCGTGTGAGAAACACCGGCGAGGTGGGCCAAGTGGCGTTGGGTGATGCGGGGCGGCAGCGCGACAGACATCGGAAGGGAGGGGGGCATCGCGGCCAGAGATTTCACGCGAGTTCGGTCAAGTCCACTTTACAGAGAAAGTAACGCTCGGGTTTTCTGATGCTATAGAACCTGCAGCGTTGCTGAAAGAACACGGGCCACCTCCCAGGCCAGTGCTTTATAACCCCNNCAATGTCGTTCGCTTTGCTGCCAGCACACTTCAAGTCCTTTGTCTGACCGCGCCCGTGCTATTTTTAGCGGCGGGTGTTTTGTCCGCGACTGCCTACAGTCAGGTTCAGGCTGAAGCAGGACGCATCGACGGTTTGGTGAGCAATCAAGCCACACGAACCTACCTTGCCGGCGCGGAGGTCACTTTGCCCAAACTAGGACGAGAGGTGCTGACGGATGCTTCGGGGCGGTTCTCATTCACCGACGTTCCTAGCGGGGACTATGTCGTGGTGGTGTCCTATACCGGGTTGAACTCTGTCGAGCAAACTGTGAGAGTGACAGGTCGGCAGAGCGCGCAACTGCAGTTCGAATTGAAATCGGAGGTGTACCAGCTCCAGGAGTTCATTGTTTCCGGTGAGCGTGAAGGAAATGCCGCTTCCATCACGCGACAGAAGAATGCCGCCAACGTGAAAAGTGTGGTGGCGCTTGATGCCTTCGGAAACCTTGGAAATGAGAATCCTGGAGAGCTCCTGTCCCGGCTTTCTGGTGTCGCGCCGAATATCTCTGACGAAGGGGATGTTTTTTCGGTTTACGTGCGGGGCATCGATCCGACGCTTAACTCTGTCAACATTGATGGAAACAAAATGGCGACCTCTGGGGCGTTGAGCCGGGAGTATCGTTTTCTGAACGTCTCGGCGGGGGCCTTTGAAGAGTTGGAGGTGATCAAGGCGCCGACGCCGGACATGGATCCGGACTCGCTGGGAGGAGCCGTCAACATGAAGACCAAATCCTCCTTGGGCATGAAGGAAAAGCGCCGCATCAACTACCGAATCGGAGCAAAATGGGCACCACCGTTCATCTGGAGCCAGACTCCTACGCGCGAACAGCATCGTATTCACCCCATCTCTTCCCTCGGTTATCAGGAAGTCTTTGGGATTTTTGGAGGCGAGAGGAATTTGGGAGTTACGGTGAATGCATTCTATATCGAGAATCCAACTACCTATAGCAGTACTGTCCGTGACTATGCCTTTAGCCTGTCCGATCCGGCTTACATCTATGACTACCGGACCAATGATGCCTACAATCTGAGAAAACAACGGTCGATTACCGTCAAGGTTGACTACCAGTTAGGCGTGTTTACCCGGCTGAGCTTGGGCGCGATGTTTGCGGATGCATTTGAAGACCTGAAGATCAATTATCAAACCCGCGTTTACACCGGACGAACGGTGGCAACCCTCGGTAGCAATGGTCAGCCGACCGGCAACGGAACGATTCTTCCGGGATACACCGATGACCGAACCGAAGTTCGCCCGGTGAGTGGGTCAAATTTTGAAACGACCACGAGCTCCAATGCCTTCATGGACCGGACGCGGAGGCTGCAACTGGACATCAACGATAAACGCGGACGTTGGCAGACGGATGGAAGCCTGAGCTATTCTCGCAGCGCAGTGCACCTTTTCAGCGGGCAGAATGGCGGTGATGGAGGCGGTGGCACCTTTGTTACCGATGTGCGCGGCATTGGATGGACGATCGACAAATCCACCTCCGAGGAGTACCCAGTGTTTACGCAGACAGCGGGTCCTAGCGTTTTGGATATGAGCCGGTACGGCAACAGCCAGCTCACGCGCTTGGACGGCACGAGGCTGGGGCAAGTCTACGTCGCCAGTCTAGATACCAAAATCGGACTGGGTGAATCACAGCGTTTCTGGATCAAGACAGGAGGGCGTTGGCGCCGACAGGAGTCCGNNTCTCGGAGCGGACGGAATTGCTGGTGTGAACCCGGCGACCGGCGTGAATGACGACGATTTGACGCGCTTTATGATTCCTGGATTGAGACGCACCGCCGCTTATGGATTGGGAGATATTCCTTTTGCACACACGGCGTCAGTGGGTGCTGATGTGGAAAAAAATCCCGCGCAGTGGCGTGAGGACATTTACTTCCGAGAATCGGAGCGACTTTCGGGCAATCGCAAAGTGAGAGAGGAGGTTTCCGCCCTCTATTTGATGGGTAATGGTCGGTTTGGACAACTCAGCCTCCTGGGTGGCGCTCGGGTGGAGCGCACCGAGGTCACAGGAGAAGGATGGGCGAGGCGATTTGCCCTGACGAGCATTACGGATCCCGTCCTGCGTGCCGCCACAGAATATGGCGATATTCGTAGAATCAAAGGCGATTACACCGACGTCTTTCCCGGTCTGCACGCGACCTACCGGTTTACCAATCGCCTACTAGGCCGCGCCAGTTGGTCCACGAGCATTGGTCGTCCAGCGTTTTCCAACTTGGTGCCACGCGAGGATGTCAATGTGACGAACCAGACCATCACCATCAACAATCCCTCGCTCAGTCCTCAGTACGGAGACAACTTTGATCTCTCCTTGGAGTACTACTTTGAACCTGTCGGATTGGTTTCAATCGGAGGGTTTCAGAAAGATCTTGCCGACTTTATTTTCATGGATGAAGGGGGCGTGGTGGGCTCGGGACCCAGCAATGGCTATGAGGGCCAGTATGAAGGCTACACAATTCTTATGCAGTCCAATGGGGGCAGTGCCCGCATTCGTGGACTGGAACTCGCCTATCAGCAGGAGCTCACTTTTCTTCCCGAAATACTGAGTGGGTTGGGGGTTTTCGCCAACTACACCCGTCTTTCCACGGAGGGCAACTACGGTGGGTCAACCGAACGGTCTTCTAACCAAGTGGCGCGGTTTGTTCCAGAAAGTGCCAATGCTGGGCTTAGCTACAAACGAGGAAGATTTAATGGACGTATTCTGGTGAATCATGTCGGAGAGCACCTCTTCACCTACTCGGCTGACCCCTCGCGGCTGCGTTACAAGATGGATCGCACCGTCACCAATCTTAGCCTGAATTACAGGCTACGCCGCGGAATTAGCCTGTATTGCGATTTCAACAACCTCTTTCAGGAGCCTCAGCGTTACTACATAGGCTTGGGAAAGAAGGATCGGCTGCAGTCCTTCGTTAACAATGGTCCGACGATCAATTTCGGAGTGAGCGGAAACTTTTAATTATAGAACACGGATGAAACCTATGACAAAGAAACGTTATCTATTCCGTTTGGCGCGTGCGAGAAAGCTGGGTGTGTTGGTGGGCTGCGCCTGGGTTGGGAGCCTGATCTCGCCGATTGTCGCCAATGCGGCAGGCCCGGTGCGACCCCTTGCGGACGCGTTTGTCGCGGTGGGAGAGTCCCCTGACCCGAAGAATATCGCGCTCTACACGCCTAGCATTGAAAGCCTGCCGTCAGGCCGGCTGGTAGCTTCCTATTCGTACACCAATCGTCCCAAAAAAGTAGGAGAGAGCTATCTGCTGACCTCCGACGACGCAGGCAAGAGTTGGATCAAGCGTGCAGAATCTCCGACCAATCAGGGGCGGTTGTTCTCTGCTGGGGGTGTTCTGTACTATCTCGCGACCCGGTATGTCGCGAACCCTGGCAATAACCCCAAGGGTGCGCCGCTCTCCATTCAGGTTTCCCGAGATCAAGGGACCACTTGGAGCGAGCCTTCAGATCTTCGAAGTGAGGGCGTTTGGCACCAAACTGCAGCCAATGTTTGGCAGGCGAATGGCAATGTCTATTTGGTGATGGAGCAGGATGTGAAACGTAACATCAGTACGTGGCGCGTGGGGAGTCTGGCCCCGATCCTGATGCGGGCGAAGGCGTCGGCGGATCTCACTCGGCCCGAAGCGTGGAGTTATGCGACTGAGATCACGTTTCAGGATGTGGTGCCGGGGTATACGGAGAACGAGATGAAGACTGATCTCTTCGGAATCCCCTTTTATAAAACGAGCTTTCCCGCGGCCACTCAGTTGGGGCACGGTCACAACTTTCCGCCCCCTGGATGGCTGGAGTGCAATGTGGTCCAGATCCTGGATCCAAACCACATCTGGCATGATCCGTCTGGACACACATTTCATCTTTTCCTCAGGGCGCACACCGGGCTGACCAACTATGCGGCGATCGCTCAAGTGACGGAGAAGCCGGATGGGACGATGGAAACCGAACTGGTGAAAGCGCCTTCTGGAAAGACCCTGCTCTTCGTGCCTTTTCCTGGTGGTCAAATGCGGTTTCATGTCGTGTACGACGTGGAGACCAAGCTCTATTGGATGCTCGGATCACAAACCACGGACTCCATGGTCAGGCTCGATCGCATGCCTGAAGAGCGGTACGGAAGACCGGACAATGAGCGTCATCGACTCGTGCTTCACTTTTCCAAGAACATGATCGATTGGTGCTTTGCGGGTGTCGTTGCCATCGGCCCGAGTCCTAAACAGGCTCGGCACTACGCCAGCATGGCGATCGACGGAGGTGATCTTGTGGTGTTGTCACGCAGTGCGGATTCCCGGGCTGCCAATGCGCATGACGGAAACCTGATCACCTTCCATCGAGTTAAAAATTTTAGAGAGCTGGTCTACTAATTTGGTCTCTTCCATTGAAATGAACCGAACCCAATCGAAGTTCGATGTGGTGGTCTGCGGGGGAGGCCCGGCTGGGGTCGCTGCTGCTTTGGCTGCGGCCCGCCGTGGAGCACGCACCTTGCTGATTGAGCGTTATGGCTTCTGCGGAGGCATGGCGACGGCAGCTTTGGTGAATCCTTGGGCCGGCCACGAATATCGCAACCCGGAGACCGGAGAACGAGGCTCTTTGATCGGAGGTATTTTCGAAGAAGTGGTGCGCGAACTCGTCCAACGCGGAGGATTTGGCTCCGATCTTTCGCCGTCTGCCTTTGATGAAGAGCTGCTGAAATCGGTTTATGATGTGGCGTTGCTCGCGGCAGGGGTGACGGTGCGGTACCACAGTTATCTTTTGGATGTCGTGAAGGAGGATGATCGCATCACGGCTATCGAGGTATTGTCCAAAGGTGGCAGAGAGCGATTCGAGGCCGCTTTTTTTATCGATGCGTCGGGTGATGCTGATTTGACGGTTCGTGCAGGCTGTGGCTTCTCCACAGGACGATCAGAAGACGGGTTGACGCAGGCGATGACCGTGAGTTTTCGCATGGCCAACGTAGACAAGCGCGCGATGATCGCGACCGGCAATCTCCGTAAGGCGAGAGCTCTGGTCGAGCCCTATTTCCAGCAGGCCATCGCATCGGGTGAGTTGTACTATCCCTACAGAAACTTTGTTCACTTTTACGATTATCCGCGACCGGGTGTGCTCCACTTCAACATGACCCGGATTAACCGAGTTTCAGGACTGAATGCGGAGGATCTCTCTCGTGCTGAAATGGAGGGTAGGCGCCAAGCCTATTTGATCGGNNCCAAAGCCGTTCCGTATTTTAAAGAAGCGTATATCGAAAAGGTGGCCTGCCAGGTGGGGGTCCGCGAAACGCGCCATATCCACGGCTTGTATACGATGACCATGGACGACATCGTGCAGGCCAGAAAATTTTCAGATGGAATCACTCGATCCTGTTATTTTATAGACATTCATAATCCTACGGGGGCTCAGGATCAGCATCAAAAGACGGCAGGCCGTGGGGCGGTCAAAGCAGGCTTCGCTCCGCCGCCGGGTGACTTCTACGAGGTGCCGTTTCGGAGTCTGATTACGCCGGATTGCCCGAATCTGATCGTTGCGTGCAGGGCTTTGGCTGCGACCCATGAAGCCTCCGCTGCGGTCAGGGTAATGGCTACCATGCATGGCGTNNATGGGCGAGGATGTCACCAAGATTTCAGGTGAATGGGTGCGTTCGCAAATCCCCTACCTTCATCACGGCCCGGATCATGATTTGCTATGGAAGTCCAAAGGGGGTGTCTTTGATCACACGCCCATGGGAATGGTGACAAACGAAATGGCCGATCGCCCAAGCTGAAGGGTATTCATCGTGTCACTGCACGCTCTCGATGTATTGGTGATTGTCGTGTACGCGGCTCTCGTGCTGGGGATAGGTTTTCATTTTTCGAAGCGGGATCTCGNNATTTTTTGGGAAAAAGAAATCTTCCGGGGTGGGCATTTGGGTTGAGTTTTATTGGCGCGACAATCAGCTCCGTCACCTTCATTGCCTACCCGGCGGACAGCTTCAAAACCGCGTGGGTTCGGTTTCTACCCAACCTGGCTTTTCCCCTTGTTGCGCTTACCGCTGCCTATGTGTTGGTGCCCTTTTTTCGTCGCGGGCGCGTGCATTCGGCTTACCACTATCTTGGCCTAAGATTCGGTGTCCCCGTTTCTGTCTACGCTGCAATGGTGTACCTCATGGCGCAATGTGTGCGTATGGCCACGATCACTTACCTATTGTCTGTGTTGTTGGCATCGATGACCGGGCTAAGTCCGATAGTCTGCATCCTCTTGGCCGCGGGCATCACTGCAGTGTACACGGTGAAAGGTGGGTTTGAAGCCGTGGTGTGGAATGACGTGTTGCAGACCATCGTTCTCATCGTGGGAGCGCTGGTGTGCGTCGCCGTGGCGGTGTCTTCCGTACCCGGAGGGATGGGAGGTGTGCTGCAAGAGGCGTTCGCAGCGGGAAAGCTCTCTTTCAAGGACCTCAACGTCCTCAATCATCAGCTGGAGCCGGTAGCTAGCGGCTTTTCGCTTATGGAAAAAACGATCCCGATGATGATTCTGGTCGGTGCAGCTCAGTACGTGACCGGGCAACTCGACCAGGATTCAGTGCAACGGTGGTGTGCAGCGCGCTCACTTAAAGAGGCGCGGAAGTCGATGTATGTGTNNGGACGAGCCTCTGGGTGTACTACCAGCATCATGGCGACGCAGTTTCCTCGGCGATTCTGGCGGGTATGCGTCGTGCGGAGGACATCTTGCCGCACTTTATCCTCACGGTGCTGCCACCGGGTGTTGCGGGCTTGGTGATCTCGGCAGCTTTGGCAGCTGCGATGGGTAGTCTGAGTTGCTGTATCAATGCAGCCAGCATGGTTTGGGTGAACGACCTCTACCGACCGCATGTGCGTAAACAGGCGGTCGATCGACACTATCTCAATGTAGGGCGAGGGGCTTCACTCGCGCTCTCCGGGCTGATGATCGCTGGCGCGTACCTCTTTCATATCGCCAACGCAAAAACGATCATGGAGCTCGGAATCATCGCCACGGCCCTTTTTGGGGGGGGGATTTCAGGTGCTTTTCTTNNTGGGGATTGCGGCGACGATGCTCTTTTCGGCCTATGCTCTGGCCAGTCAGGCGGGGTTGGTCGCCCGAGTATTCAATCCCTACTACACGGCAATCTTGTCAAATGGGGTTATGTTTGGGGTGTGTATGGTCGCTTCCTATTTTTTTCCCGGACACAAACGTGATTTGAGCGGGCTGACTTTTTGGGATCAGGGTAAAGAGGGCTCTTCAAGTGAGCGTCACCGCGACGGCCTGGCACTCAGTGAGCAGAAAGGTTGAAATGAGGTGTTTCTTGCGAGCCATGATCAGCGTTGGTTGTTGGGTAATCGCGTGTGCATTGATCTGTGCATTGCTTTTTGCGCCGCGCGCGTTCGCTCAGCTGACAAGGATCATTACATCGGAATCTCCAACCAAGAATCGACTGAATGTACTCGTGATCCGGGGAGGGCAAAGCGGACTGGATCTCATGCAATTGCAACGGCGGCTAGACGATCTGGCGTGGGTTTATCATGTACCGATGACCAAATCGAAGGGGGGTGTGATTGAGGGGGTCGACGATTGGCTATCTGCTCAAACGTGGGATGTAGTGTACTTTGATTTTGAATACCTAGGTCTTGAACGTAGCCTGGATCTGGCGGTTGATAGCGAGGCAGCTCGCAACATGGTGGCGCGTATGGTCAAGTCTGGCGCGATTGGTATTGGAAGCATGGTCAATCCGTCGAGGGCGACGGATTCTGATGAAAAGGTAGCCGCTTATAACGGTCGGCTACGACGAATGTTAACAGAGGCGGGAGTCTTCGTTTTTGACGGGGCAGGGGCGGAAGCACTTGCGGATGAAATGATGGCTCGGGTAAGCGCCAAAAAGGGGCAATCTCTCGTGATTTCGATCGAATCGCGAAAGAGACTTTCACGACTTTTGGAGGTTGACGGTAGCCTGGCCGATCCGCTCTCGCTTCCTGAGCCCTCTCGTCGCGATGCCGTGGTGTTTCAAGGGGGAGCGGGAGGAAGCGGCTTCAATCTTCATCCGTATATCGCCTTTCATGACGGCCTGTTTTGGTGCGTCTGGGCTTCAGGCTCTGCCGATTCCACCGTGGCAAATCAGGGTGTGCGTTTTGCGACTAGTAAAGATGGCGTGGTCTGGAGTCCAGGGATTGTCCTCGCGGAGGATCCGGACGGTTCGTCGGGTCCCTGGCAGTGGGTTGCTAGCGGGTTAAGTGTCATCGATGGAAACCTGACAGCCTTTGCAACTCTCCATCGCGGACGGTTTCAAGGTGATGTCTGGTCGGAGGCTAGGGTAGAACGTTTCGTTTGGAGCGAAGACCGTTGGATTCGGCAAGGTGTCTTTGCTAAAGACTGTTTAATCTATTATCCTCCGTTGCGAGTCGCCGGACGCGACGTTGTTGTGTGGAGGAGCCCCAACGCACAGTTTTCGACTGCCGTTAGGAAGGCAGGAGCGATGGCCTGGGAGATCAAGCCGCTACCCGGTCCGTTTCCGGATTATCGAATGAGCGAGGCCACTCACTATCTTGATCCCGAAGGACGCGTTCACCTAATTATCCGAGATCAAGGCGCCAGCGGTTTCGTTTATCATACTGTCAGTGACGCAGGCGGGGAGGTGTGGGCGGTGCCCTCGAAAACCAATCTGCCCGATGCGTTGAGCAAGAATTACGCCGACAGGCTCTCAATCGGCTGGTACTATTTCATCAACAATTCTAAAAACTCGGGCGCTCATCCCCGTGATTGTTTGACCATTGTTTTCAGCCAAGATGGCTGGAGCTATGGACAGCCGAAGTTGTTGCGCAAAGATGCGCCCGCCGTGCGCCATGCANNAAGATCACGCATAGTTACCAGCATGCGCATGCCATAGAGCAGGCGGGCCGCCTCTGGGTCGCCTACGCCACCAATATGGAAGACATCGAAGTCTCTTCGTACGCGTTGGAGGATTTTAGGCTAAAGTAGGCGGATCGTTTGCGTGCGATTCCCGCCGTGGAGTCCTTCGGATAGAATGGATCGGGTTCGGAATTCTGCCTTTAGGCAGTCCGAATCCTCATCCCGCCTAAAGACGACACTCGATGCGTGCGACCAAACCTGGGCATGACGACGCATGCGCCTCCTGCGGTAAAATGGCACGGAGCGTGTCTGTTTGAAGGCGGGCGTGACAGTTCGATTGGCGTCGCCGGGACTCGACTGAGCGAGTCTCCTCGCCGGATCTCAGCCGGTTTATCAGAGGAGAGAAGGGTGAGCTTTAGAAAAATCTGACCCTATCGCAACGCTTCCGCAGCGATCTTCGCACGGAGATTCTCGTCAGGGAGCCGGCCGGCGCCAGCGGCCATATTGTCGCGGAGGTGATTGACCTTCGAAGTCGCAGGTATGGCGCAGGTGATCGAGGGGTGCGATATTACAAACTTCAATAGAAGTTGAGCCCAGGTCTGGCAATCAGCGTCGGCGGCCCAGCTCGGAACGGGTTGTTTGCTAAGGCGTCGGATAAGTTCACCTCCCGCGAAGGGGCGATTGACGACCACGGCGATTCCGCGTTCGCGTGCGAGCGGAAGGAGTCGCTTCTCCGCGTCGCGTTCACCTACGGAATAGTTGATTTGAACGAAGTCGATCGGATGCTTGGTTAGCACGCGTGCAACCGCGTCGTGACTTCCGGCGTGGTAATGCGTCACGCCGATATAACGAATTCGCCCTTCGCTTTTCCACGATTGCAGGGTTTCCAGATGGGTTTGTACGTCCACGAGGTTGTGCACCTGCATCAAGTCCATCCGTGGTGCTTTCAGTTTGGCCGCGGACGACTCCATCTGCTGGATACCCGCTGCTTTGCCTGACGTCCAGACTTTGGTGGCGATGAAGAGCTTGTCGTGTAGTTTCAGCTTGGACGCGAGGTTTCCGGCGACCTCTTCGGAGCGTCCGTACATGGGAGAGGAGTCGATGAGTTTTCCTCCTAAATCGACAAACGCTTTTAGGACCTCTTCCAGGGGTATCGTTTCGGCGGGCGTGTCCCCGACGTCAAAGGTTTGCCATGTTCCCAAGCCGATGACGGGCAGCTTTTCGTTTGAGCTGGGGATCGTGCGGGTGAGGAGGGGCGATGCTGGGTTCACTGCGGTTTGTCCCGTGAGGTCGAGAGCACGGGAAGCGGCGGTGAGGGTGGCTCCCTGGGCGATGAGGTGTAGGGCTGCTCGACGCGATAAGGTCATAGGAACGAACTATTCCGGAACGTCAGGCTGGCAAGTGAACCGAAGCAATGGGTTCTACTTCTTTGCGCCTGCCAGCAGCGCTAACGTGGCATCCACTTGGTTTAGGATGAGATCTTCAACGCCCATTCGAAAAGGGCTTGGGCGGCCAAAGTAGATCATGGAGTCGCCCGCTTCGTAACCCCCTTCCGCCAGCACACGTTCGGAGGGAATATAGGCCATCACGTCATTGCTGTAGCCGGCGACCCAGGTCGTGGTGAAACCGAACTTTTGTTTGAGGCGAAGGGAATAGTCGGCGACGACTTCGCCTCCGAGGGCGATCACGGTCAAATTCGCGCCGAATCGCCAGGCCTGAACGGGGTAGGCGTAGGCGGTGGGTAAGGAACCGTCACGAGCTTCTTCCTGCAAAAGCCGGTGGGCGTGTAGGCGGACGTATTTGTCGCCTTTTTGGGAGCGCTCCTCCCATTCACGCCGAGGAGGAAGCGGTTGAAAGGGCAGGTCAACATACGTCAGAGCGGTCTCCAACTGGCCCGTGAGAGGCGAAAGCGAAGCTGCGAGGACCTGATCGNNGCCAGTGCGGTGGCGTGGACGCGGGCCAAGGCCTCGTCACGGCGAGGGAGCGGGTTGGCGTCGGCGCCACACCCTTGAATGAAAAGTGCGGTAGCACCCGGATGGTTGCGTTCGATTTGCTCGAGGGCGAATCCTGGCCAGTCACCACTGATCAGGTAGTCATTCAGGGCGGTGGCGTGCGTGGCGTAACCGATCATGATTCCCGCCAGCGCACCCGCGGGGGTGCGTATTGCCAGAACAGGTACGTCAGGATCTATCGTGCCAGGACGACTCCGGTCAGCGACCCGGCGGCGATTGACGGCGATTCCGGCTAAGCCGNNAAAACTCAGGGACGCCGGCTGCAGACGTTCGATCGCTTGGCCGATGGTGGCCAGGGCTTTTTCCACGAGCTGGTCGGTATAACGGCGAATCGTCGCGAGCTGTGAGGGGGGCAAGTCATCATACATCGGCATGATCGTCAGACCGGCCACGGGTCCACTATGCGTATGGGACACATTGATCATCAGACGATCACGCGAGAGTCCAAAACGATCCTGAGCGCCTTGGGCGATGGCCTTTGCAGTCGCTGCGTCGATACTGACGAGGTCCAGCGTGAGGAGAAGAGCGCGGCTTCCCGTGTTATCCTCTAAAGCAAGAGCGCGTGCATAAATATCTTGTCNNATCATTGGGTGTAATCACGGTTTTCGCGAGACCGGCTTTCCAGCTCACTGTGTCGGCCCCAAAGCTTTCCAAGAGCGGTCCTCCGAGCAAAACCAAAAACAGGAGAGCCCTCGTCATCGCAGGGCTCAGCAAGCAAAAGTGAGAGGAGCGTGACATGCCTGTCGATCACCTGGCTGGGAGCCGTGCGCAAGCTTTGTCTGAAGATGGAGTTTTAAAAGGAGGGGTGAGCTCCATTTTTGCAAGATCGAGGTCGTCGCGTCTCTGGCTCGGAGAGTTATCGAGAGCGCCTTCCTTTGCGACCAACCTCAGTGGGTGGGGTTGGCCAAAGCTCCTGTGCTTTGATTTCAATCATGCGTTTGATCTCGGCGTGGCTGGCAGGTACAGGCGATCGCCAGATAGCGACCACTTCGATGGGNNTGGGATCAAAGTGGGGAAGCGGGAGTGCTCGGACCTCGGGGTTTGAATTCAAGGCCGGCAGATCGACAGTGACGCCAATCCCGTATCCATTGGCTACGTAACGAGTGATCACCTCGACGGAACTGGCTTCAATCGAGGTGGGCCAATCGACCTTCAGGCGTTTGATTCCTGCGTGGAACGCTCGTGAAATCCCATCTCCTGGCGACAGACAGATCAATGGCTCTTCGATCAAATCACGCGCCCAGAGTTCTCGTGCTGATTGGATGTTCATTGCTGCGGGCACGAGTAGGCGGAGGGGCAGTTTGGCGATCGAGAAGTAGTGAAAATCGCGTCGCCGAGGTCGGGATACGCCGGTGATCGCCAAATCGATGTCGCCGGCTGTCAACCAGGCTTCGATATCTGCTTGGTTTCCGGCTTTGAGACCAAAGCGTAGCTTGGAATGGTTTTCCCGCAGTCCAGAGATAACGTGAGGGAGGTAGTCGCGGAGGATAAGCTCAGAGCCGGCGATCCGAATTTTCGGGACACGCCGTTTTCGAATGCGGTCCGCCACGCGGTCGATCGTGTCGAAGAAGGGTTGCGCGAACTGATAGAGCTCGACGCCTTCGGCGGTGAGACGGAACGGCTGCCGATCAAAAAGCTTTGCGCCCAAGTCCTGCTCAAGAGCGATAATCTGGCTGCTCAGCGCCGGCTGTTGGATGCCATAGGGCATGTGCTTGACCGCTTTGCTGATCCCGCCGTGGCGAGCCACATAGTAGAAGAGCTCGAGGTGATGGAGGTTCACGCGGTCGGATCAATCGATTACGCTACCTCGTGACAATCTCAGAGTAGCGAGAAGCGGAATGGCCATTGAGGTAATCAATAGGTGTCATTGGGATTATCGATTCACGCCCTCTCTTGTTTTTCGGATAACCTGATGAGGTCATGAATCACCTAAACAAAAAGTATCTTCTTCTAGGAATGGTCTCCCTCTCATTGGGGTCTGTTGCTTGTTCAGCTCAATCCTCACCCGCCTTCACCCACAGCGCCCAGGCCGTTCGACTATCGGGTGTCGCTTCCGGGGAAGGTTCTGCGGCGGTCGGCGCGAGTTCTGCTGAGCTAGTTTCTACGGTTGTCGCCGTACCCCTCTGGATGATCGGAGGCGTCGCCTCGGGGTCGGGAGAAATTTTAACAGCGGCCGGCCAGGCGAGTGGAAATACGGGGCGCGCTTCGTTGAAGGGGGCGGACGCGCTCATTCAGACTACGCCAACAAAATCAGAACCTTTTACCGTGGCAGTTCGGCCTGCTCTGGATCGCGAGCGCGCAGTACCTGCTGCCAAGCGCAAGGATCCGTCGCCGGCTGAAGCGATGAAGGCGCTCCAGTAAGCCAGACATCTTCGACGCCGTTATGAAATCTACGCTTCTGCGGGTTCACGCTATCACTTTGGTCTTGATGGTCATAGGGATCGTTCCTGTCGTCCACGCTGGCAGCAGCGAAGACAGCGTCGTCGGAGTGGAGAAGTATGGCGACCACGCCATCCGTGAGTTTGCCCTGCGCGTGAATGACGAACTCGATCAACACAAAGTCAACGTGGCCATCATCGCTCGCTCAGGTCGACCCCGTGGGCAACTGCCCGACGGGGTCAGTTACACGCATGTTGCTTTTGTGGTGTTCGAGCCGGTTCAGGGATCTGATGGCGCTACGTTTCACACCTACACCGTGTACAACCTTTACCAAGGTGGGAATGGGGCTGCTGATCGCTCGTACTTAAAGCAAGACCTGACCTACGATTTCGTCGCCGGGGTTTTAGAAAAAGACATCGCTGTATGTGTACCTCATGACGAGTTGCAGCAGCGCCTGATTGAGGTGATTCGTTCGCCTGTCTACCGCCAACTGCACAATACCAACTACAACCTGGTGACGAATCCCTGGGTTGACCGCTTTGACAATTGTGTGACGCACACGCTCAAGGTGATCATGGCCGCGATTTATCGTACCGACGATCGCGGGCGTATCTACGAGAACATCCGCCTCTATTTCAAACCGACACCGATCCGTCTCGGATTCGTGAAGTCGTTCGGCAGTAATTTCGTGAAAGGTTTAAGTTACGCCGACAAGGATCGCTCAGGTCTGCAGACAGCGAGCTATGATTCGGTCAAAGCATTCCTTGCCGCCAACGGACTTATGAAAGCCGAATTCAAAATGGCTGTGAATTAAGTGCGGGACACAAAGCCAGTGTGGTGCCGGGATCACTACACACTGCGCAGCGCGTCGGCGGGATTGATTTTGCGGAGGTGCAGCAGGCTGGGGAGGCAGGCCAGGGCAGAGACGGCAAGGATCAGAGCTGCGGTGGCCGTGAAGATGATCGGGTCTTGAGTGCTCACCCCATAAAGCAGGGCCTTGAGCACACGGGCGGTGAGGAGGGCGGCGACCAACCCGATAAGGATCCCTAGTCCGGCGGTGAGAAGATGACTGCGGGCGAAGCGATACCAAAGCCGCTGCGCATCGATCCCCAAGGCCATTTGAATCCCAAATTCTCTTCGCCGTTGTAGGATCTGAGAAACGGTCAGGCTGTAGACGCCGACCGCGCAGAGGATCACCGCGACCGCCGCGTAGAGGATCGTGAGACGAGCCGTCAGATGGATAGCGCTCAACTCGGTGGAGATCACCGCGTGCAGGGTGTTGCCCAGTCCTAGCCCGATACGTGGATCGGCACGTCGGGTAGCCTCACGAACGTCGCGGATGGAGGGTGCGGTGGCGGCACCGCGCACGTAGAAAAAGGTAGGTGCGTCGGTGCCGGGATGGCTGGCACAGAAGATGAAATCATTGTTGAGCGCCTTAGGCCCCGCCGCCTGGAAATTTCCGGTGACGCCAGCGATTGTTACGGGAAAAGGCGGATTTCTGCTGTTGCCGAATCGAATGTAGAGCGTTCGCCCGAGTGCTGCCTGCCCCGGCCAGAGCTTCCAAGCCAGGGCTTGATTGATAACGATCCGTAAGGGCGTGGGTGGGGTTCCCGGGGCGGGAGTGGCGGTCCGTTCATGGGGAGGAAAGGTCTCTCCTTCCACGAAAGGGACATCGACGACCTTGAAGAAGTGCGGTGTGACCATCGACCAGACCGCGGAGCCCTGGGAGCGACCTTCGGCGACACCATCGGCAGTGGGAGCGTACCACACGTTGGGCTCTGGGCTGAAGCCGATCGGTAGGGTAAGGAGGGCGGCAGCCGTGACGCCGGGAATCTTCTCTGCTTCGTCGAGAAGACGCTGGGCGGACGTTAGGCGCGCCCCGGGTGTGGGGAACTCCGCCCCGCGCATGGAGATTTTCGTGGCAAAGATTTTTTCGGCATCATAACCCCAGTGGTCAGCGTTGACGCTTTGCGTGGAGCGAATGAGTAAACCCGCAGCCACTCCGAGTACGGTCAAAAGGGCAACTTGGCCGATCAACAACGTTCGGCGCCAAAGCCCACGGCCGGTCCCCCGGCTGGTGCCGGCACCCGCCTGAATCAGCGTTTCTGGACGCGTCAGCAAAAAGTATCCCATCGGCATGAGCACAGCGATGACCACTGATATCAACGCGAGCGAGAAGGCGACGGCGCTGTGATGCCAGGCGGGTTCGAAGAACAACCAGTAAGGGGTGATGACCCGCGCCATAGCAGCATGGATGGGANNCAACTGGTAAACCATACCGCGCAAGGCGGCTCCGCGCGGAATACCCAAGGCTAAGGTGGAAGCGTGCTCACCCGAACGGCCCAGGAAATCAATGATGACCAGATTGGCCGCATTAGTGCATCCGATCAGGATAAATACCAGTGCAAGAGC